>JANNNU010000103.1:0-42398 GCA_031398695.1 Paracoccaceae bacterium
GCAGCTCAGCACCAGACTGCACAACACGACGATCGGCAGACGAGGCATCAAGCACACTCTCGGTCTGGGGCAGCACCGTGACGCCCCAGCCCCTAGCACATTAACCGGGGTGCGGAAACCGCCTGCCCGCTAGAGCACATACCGCGACAGATCCGAAGACCGCGACAGTGCGCCGAGGTTGGCCTCGACAAAGGCCGCATCGACCGTGACCTCCTCGCCGGACCGGTCGGGCGCGGTGAAGGACAGCTCCTCGAACACCCGCTCCATGACCGTGTAAAGCCGGCGTGCCCCGATGTTTTCGATCGCGCGGTTCACCTCGGCGGCGATATGGGCCAGCGCCGCGATACCGTCGGGAGGGAACGTCACCGTGATGCCTTCGGTTGCCATCAGCGCGGTGTATTGCCGGGTCAGAGCGTTGTCGGTTTCCGACAGGATCCGCACGAAGTCGGCCTCGGTAAGCGCCTGGAGTTCGACGCGGATCGGCAGGCGACCCTGCAATTCAGGCAGCAGATCGGACGGCTTGGCGACGTGGAACGCCCCGCTGGCGATGAACAGGATGTGGTCCGTCTTGACCGGGCCGTATTTGGTGGTGACCGTCGTGCCCTCGATCAGCGGCAGCAGGTCGCGCTGCACGCCTTCTCGGCTGACATCGGCACCCCGGGTGTCGGCGCGGGCGCAGATCTTGTCGATCTCGTCCAGAAAGACGATGCCGTTTTCCTGCACCGCCTCCAGCGCCGCGGCCTTGACGGCGTCGTCATCCAGCAGCTTGTCGGCTTCCGAGCCCAGCAAAAGGTCGTAGCTGGCCGCCACCGTCACCTTCTTGGTCACCGTGCGCTGGCCGAATGCCTTGAACATTTCGGCCAGGCCCTGCATCTGCTCCATCCCTGGCGCGCCGGCCAGCGGCAGGGGGCTGCTGTCGGGCACCTCGATCTCGATCACCGTGTCATCCAGCTCGCCCCGCCGCAGTTTGCCGCGAAAGAGGTCGCGGGTCTGGGGCCGGCTGTCGCGCCCCGCAAGCGCGTCGATCACCCGATCCTCGGCGGCGGCCTTGGCGCGAGCGGACACCTCGCTGCGCATCCGCGCGCGCGTGTCAGACATGGCCGTGTCGACCAGATCGCGGATGATGCTGTCGACATCGCGGCCGACGTAGCCGACTTCGGTGAACTTCGTCGCCTCGACCTTCAGGAACGGCGCACGCGCCAGTTTCGCCAGACGGCGCGAGATTTCGGTCTTGCCCACGCCGGTGGGGCCGATCATCAGGATGTTCTTCGGATACACCTCGTCACGAATGTCGTCGGCCAACTGCTTGCGCCGCCAGCGGTTGCGCAGGGCCACCGCCACGGCACGCTTCGCATCGGCCTGGCCGATGATGTGGCGGTCAAGCTCGGACACGATTTCGCGGGGGGTCAGGTCGGTCATTTCGCGATCCGTTCGACGGTAAGGTTTCCGTTCGTGTAAACGCAGATGTCGGCGGCGATGGCCATGGCGCGCCGTGCGATGTCCTCGGCGGGCAGGTCGGTCGTCATCAACCCGCGCGCGGCCGCCAGCGCATAATTGCCGCCCGACCCGATCGCGGCCACGTCGTGTTCGGGCTCCAGCACGTCGCCTGCGCCGGTGATGACAAACAGATCCCGCCCGTCGGTGACGATCAGCATCGCCTCGAGGTTGCGCAGATACTTGTCCATCCGCCAGTCCTTGGCGAGATCGACGCAGGCCCGCGCCAGTTGCCCCGGAGCCGACTCCAGCTTTTTCTCCAGCCTTTCCAGCAGGGTAAAGGCGTCGGCGGTCGATCCGGCGAACCCTGCCACCACGTCCTGCCCGCCCGGTGACAACCGCCGGACCTTGCGTGCCGTTCCCTTGATGACGGTCTGGCCCAGCGACACCTGACCGTCGCCGGCCACCACCACCTCACCGCCGCGCCGCACGGCGAGAATGGTCGTGCCATGCCAACCCGGAAACCTGTCGTCTGCCATGAAACCCTCCAACATCCTGGGCAATATGGGCAGGACCGACCCCCGACACAACCCGAACGGCACCCGGTCGCGCCGGGAGGACCGCTTTGCAACCCGCACCGACTGCGCCTAGTCTGTCAACGGCATCAGAGGTGATCCTTGCGCGAGAAGCTGCTGTACTTCTATCTCGGCCCCCGGCAGCGCGCGCAGGTCACCGCACGCGAGCCCAAGATCCTGACCCGGATCGTCGGGGTGGTCGAGGCGGCAGGTTGGCAGGTCGTACTGCTGCCCGAAGAAGCCCGGCACGCGGCGCCGCAGATCGACGGGTATCACCTGGTCTTGAACCAGGCCGTGCCGAGCGGGCTCGGGCCCGAAACGGTCTGCCTGTCGCTGCGGCGCTGCTACATGGAGCCGTTCTGGCGGATCGAGGCGGTGAACGACCGGTGGGCGTGGGAGATCGCGCGGCTGCCGTTCGACGCGCGTGCGGTCCGGGCGCCCTATGTTCAGGCCTTCTTCGACCGGTGGCAAAAGAATCTCTTCGAGGGCAAGCCGATTACGCGAGACGGCTTCGTCTTCGTACCGCTGCAGGGAAAGCTGCTGCGCCACCGGCAATTCCAGAGCATGAGCCCGATGGCCATGCTGGATGTCGTTCTGGCGCACGAGATGCGTCCGGTCATCGCGACGCTGCATCCGGCCGAAACCTATGACGCCGAAGACATGGATGCGCTGCACGAGCTTGCCGGGCAGCACGCCCGGTTCACGTTGTCCACCGAGTTGTCGATCGACCTGCTGCGCCGGTGCGACGGGGTGGTCACGCAGAATTCCAGTCTTGCGCTGATCGGCTATTTTGCGCGCAAACCGGCCGTGCTGTTTGCCGAGGCGGATTTTCATCACATTGCCGGATCGGTCCCGCGCGACGGCGTCGGCCGGGCGCTTATGCACCGGGGCCACGACGTGCCTTACGCACCCTATCTGTACTGGTTCTTCAAGATGAACGCGATCACCGGGTGGAGCGATGATGTGCACCGTCAGATCGCCGAACGGTTGCGCCAGCACGGCTGGCAAGTATGACGGAGGGCCTTTCGGCCCCCCGCTGCATCAGTTCAAGCCGGTCAGATCGAGGCGTTGATCCAGTTGGCCAGCGCGGCCTTCGGCGCGGCGCCGACCTTGTTCGATACGACTTCGCCGTTCTTGAACAGAAACAGCGACGGGATGCCGCGCACACCCAGCATCGCCGGGCTGTCGGGGTTTTCGTCGACGTTGACCTTCACGATCTTGACCTTGCCGCCGTATTCGGCGGCCAGCTCCTCGAGCGCAGGGCCGATCTGGCGGCACGGGCCGCACCATTCAGCCCAGAAATCGACCACGACCGGAACGGCCGATTTGCGGACTTCGGCATCAAAGGTGGCGTCGGTGACGGCAACGGTGTTGGTACCCATGTCGGGTCTCCTAAAATATCTTGCAGGAGTTATAGCTAAGAATGCGCCACGTCGGCGTCAAGGGATCGTGGCACGCAACAGCGCCGCCCGCACCATATCGCTGTCGAGCGGCATCAGAACCGGGGCACCCGTCCACAGGATGGCAGTGTCGATGCGGCGGCCGGGATAGATCTCGGCCAGCGCATGGGCATAGGCCCCCATTTGCCGTAGCAACCCTTCTGGCACGGCGGCGGGTGTCGCGGGAATCAGCCGGTTGGATTTGTAGTCGACGGCCAGAACCGCGTCGGGGCTGATCAGCAGCCGGTCGATGCTGCCCAACAACCGCCGCCCGGCCAGATCGCAGGTGACGGCGACCTCGGTCAGCGCATCCGGGCCGAACAGGGCAGCCAGCGCCGGGTCCGACAGCACGCGGCCCGCCTCCGCCAGCGCATCGGAACATAAGCCAGGATCCGGGATCAGCCGGGCGGCCAGATCGGCCCAACGCGCGGGCGCGGCGGCCGTAAGCGATTCGAGCAGCAGGTGTACAGCCGTACCGCGCGCCAGCGCCGCTGCCGAACTGTCGGGGTCGGTTTCGCCGGGCAGAACCTTTGCCCCGCCAAGGCCCGACGGCAGCAACAGCATCGCAGGCCGGGGCGGCGTCGGCGCGGGCGACAGCGCCCAGGCCGGCAGGGCGATGCTGCCCACGGGCGGCGGTGCCGCGCGAACGGCGTCGGCGGGCCAGTCGCCCGACGATAGGCGCTGCCGCCCCTGACCCGCGGGAATGGCCCCGGCGGCCCGCATCCCCTCTTCGACATGGCGATACCAGCACCAGGTCAGCGGATCTTTCGCGACCTTGCCAGTGGCGGTTCGTGCGTGTCCGGCGCCGGCCACGATCAGCCAGCATCGCGCGCGGGTCAGCGCGACATACAGCAACCGCAGGCTTTCCTCGTGCCGCAGGCGCTCGCCGCGGGCGCGCTCCTGGGTGATCAGCGCAGGGCTTTCCGCGGCGGGCGTGGACCACATCGGCGAGGTTTCGGGCGGGGTCAGGATTTCCGCGGCACTCGGCGGGTTGCGATCCGTGGTTTCGGGCAGGATGACGATCGGGGCTTCCAACCCCTTGGCACCATGCACCGTCATGATGCGGATGCGGTGCCCTTCCGCCTCCATCTGGCGCTTGATCTCGATGTCGTCGGTTTGCAGCCAGATCAGAAAACCGGTCAGGCTGGGCACATCCTGGCGTTCATAGGCCAGCGCCTGCGCCAGCAGGGCATCCACGCCTTCGGCGGCCTCGTCGCCCAGCCGGGTCAGCAGGCGGCGTCGGCCGTCGTGGCGGGTCAGGGCGCGGTCCAGAAGGTCGAACGGGCGCAGGAAATCGGACTGGCCGCGCAGGTCGTCCAGCATGTCGCGCGCGGGATCGTCCACGGCGCGCAACGCCTGCCACAGAAAGCCCGGCCGCCCGTGGGCCAGATCGTAAAGCTGCGCTTCGGACCAACCGCACAGCGGCGACCGCAGCACGGTGGCCAGCGCCAGGTCATCCTCGGGCGTGACGAGAAACGACAGCAGCGCCATCAGATCCTTGACCGCCAGTTCAGCCCCGAGTTTCAGCCGGTCGGCCCCGGCGACGGCCAGTCCGTTCTGCTTGCACTCGCGGATCAGGTCGGCGAACAGGGCCGACCGGCGCTGCACCAGGATCAGGAAATCCCCCTCGTGCACCGGACGGGGCCCGGTGTCGGTGGGGATCTGCACACCCTGGTCGATCATTGCGCGCATTTCCGCCGCGATCTGGCGGGCGAGCCGGGCGTTGTGGTGGGTCTGGCTGACTCGATCGACGGGGGTTTGCCAGTCGTCGTCCGCGTCATCCTCGCCGGGTTCGATCAGGGGCCAAAGATCGACCCGCCCCGCCAACTGATCCTTGAACGCGGCATGGCGCACCTCGTGCCCCAGTGCCGAGGGAAACCGGTCGTGCAATGCCACGTCGACCAGCCGCAACACCGCTGGAGCCGAGCGGAACGAGTGTTCCAGCTGCAGGGTCTGAAACGCCTGACCGGCGGCGCCAAACGCGGTGCCGAACGCCGCCTGTTTGTCATCGAAGGCCGCGACGTTCGCGCCCTGAAACGAATAGATCGACTGCTTCTTGTCGCCGACGACAAACACCGTGCGCCCACCCGGCCGGGTGCCCAGCCCTGCGGTGAACTCGGCCGACAGCAATTCGATCACGCGCCACTGGTCGGGGCTGGTGTCTTGCGCCTCGTCCACCAGAATGTGGTCGATCCCGCCATCGAGGCGAAACAGCACCCAGGCCGCGACCGACGGGTCGGTCAGCAGGGCCTTGGCGCGCGTGATCAGGTCATCGAAATCGACCCATCCTCGCGCCTCTTTCCGGGCGGCATAGATCGGCAGGAAGGTCGCTGCAAAGCGGTGCAGCGCGGCGGTGCGCTGGGCGGCCTGCAGCGCGATGCGGCGCGCGCGGGCGGACTCGACACGGGCCATCAGGGCGTCGAGGCGGGGCATCAGAGGGGCGAGGGTCCCTTGGCGCAGCGGCTTGGTGGGAAACTCGCCAATCTTGGCGAGGTTGGCGCGTGGGCCAGATCCGAACAGGAACATCGCTTCGCACTCCGACAAACTCGGGGCATCGAAATCGAACCTTGCGAGTTTTGCCGCGGCCTTTTGATCAGCGGGACTGCTTTGTGACAGAGCGGAAATGACCTCAGGCATCCAGCCGCCCTCATCGCCCAGAAAGGTTTCACCCAGGATGGTCGCCATCGTTTCGCCGGGGGGCACGCCGAACAGGCTGTGAGCCTGGGCGTCGGACAAGGGTCGTGCAAAGCTGGACCGCGTCGCGGCGACTTGCGCCAACAGGCTTGCAAAGTCTTCGCCGCTGTAGGCGCTCGCCACGTCGGCCATCAGGTCGGGGGCCAGCGTATCGGCTATTTCCTCGGCGATTTCGTCGCGCAGCAGGCGGGCGGCGCGGTCGTCCATCTCGGTGAATTGCGGCGATACCCCGGCCTCAAGCGGAAAGCGGCGCAGCAGGGTTGCGCAAAAGCTGTGGATGGTCTGGATGCGCAACCCGCCCGGCGTTTCGATGGCGCGGGCGAACAGACGGCGGGCGGCGGCCAGATCGGCGGCGGTCAGGCGCGCCTCTTCGCCCAACTCGGCCAGTGCGGCGCGCAACGCGGCGTCGGGCTTCATCGCCCAACTGCCCAGCGTGCGGAACAGACGATTCTGCATCTCGCTCGCCGCGGCCTTGGTGTAGGTCAGGCACAGGATGCGCTGGGGTTCGACGTCGGCCAGCAGCAGCCGCGCCACCCGGTCGGTCAGCACGCGCGTCTTGCCCGACCCCGCATTTGCCGACAACCAGGTCGAGGCCGACGGATGGCTGGCCGCCACCTGCCGTTCGGAGGCTGCATCACGCCGGATCATCGGGGCCTACCTTCAGCTTTACCGCGCGGTCGGTCATCTGCCATTCGCCAAAGCGCGCAAGATGGTCGTAATCGCCTGCAATTCGGTCCTGGAACATCGCGCGCCGCGCGGCATAGCCGGTATCGCGGTCGCCATAGTGCCCGATCAGGCGCAGCATCCCGGACCAGAAGTCATCCAGCAGTTCGGCGGTGACCGGTGTCGTTTCCGAGATGTGTGCAGCACCAAGACCGATATAGCTGATGTAAGCCACCTCTTGCGGACCCAGTTCGGCAAAACCGCCGCGCGTGGCCATTGCCGCCGCTGCGATCAATTGCTTTTCGAATACCCTCTGTGCGGCCAGCGTCGGCGGCTTTCCGGTCTTGTAGTCGATCAGCAGCAGTCGCCCGTCCGGCAGTCGGTCGATCCGGTCGGGCGTGCCAAACAAAGTAAAGGGCAGCGGATCGAGAGTGATCTTGCCCAACGTCTCGACCACCAGCGGGCTGCCCTGCCAGCGGTCTTCCTCGTTCAGGAAATGGTCGATCCCGCGATCGATTTTCGCCAGCCACAAGATGCGGGCGGCGGGAAACGGGATCTGGTCGTCGAGGGTCTGGCGGGCGAGGTCCATCAGGCGGACGCGCGCTTTGGCGCGGGTCTCTCCGGGGGGACGGGTCTGCACAAAGCGTTTCAGCACGTCATGCACGACAGTTCCCCGGTCGCGTGCATCCGGGGCCTGTCGCAATGGGTCGAGCGGATTGAGCCGCAGCACATAGCGGGCGTAGATCGCATAGGGATCGCGGATCAGCCGCGCGATGTTGGTCAGCGACAGCTTGTCGGGCCGCGCCGCCAACGGCGGTTGCGGGGCGGGGCGGGGCGCCTTGGCAAGGGTCGGGTCGGCGCGCATCGCACCCGTCGGCTGGTCCAGCGCAGCGGCCATCGCAGCCCAGACCGCCCCGCGGTCGCGCATGTCGTCGATCGCCTGTGGACCGTTCTGATCCGGCAGACCCGAGAGCAGGTTCATCAGCCGGTTCAGCCAGCGCGAAGGCACGGTTTCCGCCTCGGCGTCGCGCAGCGACCGGGTCAGTACGACGCTGCGGGCCGCGATGGCCTGCTGATAATCATGTGCGGCAAGGCCGATCTGCCGTTCGGGCAACAACAGGCCGGCCTCTGCCCGCATCTTGCGGTTCAGCCACGCGTCGGGCGTGCCAAGGCGGGGCCACGTGCCGTCGGTCAGCCCACCCAGGATCACCAGATCGGCGTCCATCTCGCGCGCCTCGCGCGGGCCGAGGATGCTGATGTGGGGATGCACCACCGGGGCATCGCGCACTTCGCCGTTCGCAATCACCGAGTCGAACAAGGCGCGATACTCGGCGGCGGCATAGGTGCCGCCATGCGGCGCCTCGCGTGCAAGGTCGGTCATCAGCGCCAGCGCCGCCTCGCCCGCCGGTTCCAGCCACAACGTTCCGGGCGTGTCACCGGTGCCTGCCGCCAACGCCTGCACCACCGCAAGATGATGCGCGACATGCTGGGCCAGCGGGCGGGTGCCAACCGCACTCACCCCGTCGAGCGCCGCCGCCAGACGGCGCGCCCAAGGCCCGTGATCGCGCGCCTCGGCCCAGGCCACCAGCATCGCCGCATCGGGGAAGGCCGGGCCATCCTTGCGCAGCGTCAATTCAAGATCGCGGGTCAACCGCAGATGGGTGCCCCGGTTGCCGCCCGTGCCGGTCAGCGGATGCTTCAGCAGCACCAGCAGCGCATCGACCGTCATCCGTCGCCCGAACAGCCCCGCCACATGCCGCAACAGCCGCCCCGGGGCTGACAGGGCCAGCGGCCGACCCGCGCTGTCATCGGGCAGGATGGCGAACCGGTCGAGCGCGGCGATCACCTGACGCGACAGGTTTCGATCCGGTGTGATCAGGGCGGCGCGCGTGCCGGTTTCCGCCGCTTGCCGCAGGATCAGGGCGATCGCCAGCGCCTCGCCGCGTGGCGACGTCCCCTCGATCAGGGTCAGTCCCGCCGTCGCCTGCCGCAGATCCGGCAGGTGCGGTCCCTCGACCAGCCATTGATCCGTCACGGGCGCCGGACGCAGCGACAGCGAGATCAGTCGGTTGCGGTCAGGGTCCGAAACCGGCTGCGGCGACCACGGCAGTACATCCGCGGGCGCCAGCCCCAGAGCGGCCAGCAGGCGATGGAAGCGATATTGCGGGTGATCTTCGGCCGTCAATCCGTCGTCCAGAGCCTGCCAGACCGAAGGTGGCATCCCGGCGTCGAACCCCGGCAGGACCACCGCCCCTTGCGGCAACCACGCCACGGCCTGCATGAAATGCGCCGTGGCACCGCGCGACCCGGTCGATCCGGCAACGATCACCGGATGCTCGGGCGGGCTGGTCTGCCAGCGCGCGGCAAGCCGCAACGCCGCGATGCGCTGGCGCGCGCTGTCGTCCTGTCCCGGCGTCTGTTCAAAGAACGGCGCAATGATCGACAGGAACCGCTGCGTGCGCGCCCAGTGTTCGGAATGGCGCGACACATCGAGTGCCGCAATCGTTTCGGGGGTCACGCCTTCGCCGCCCATCTCGTCCATCAGGGTGGCCAGACTGTCGGCCAGATCGAACAGCGCGGCACGGGGGGCGATGCCGGGCTCGGCGGCGATCAGCCCCGCGATCAGCTGTGCGAGTTCGAGCCTGCGTCGCAGCGGTGGCGTCGGCGCGGCAAGATCTGCCAGCACCGGGTCGCGGGCCAGATCGGTGACCAGCAACAGGCGGGGCAAAAACCGCGCACCTGATGCGGTCAACACGTCGGTCACCCGCCTCCGCATCCGACCCGAGTTCAGATAGACCCGAACACGGGCCGCGGCATCGGGTGGCTGGCCTTGCAGGCGCTCCAGCAAACCCGCCGCAAAGGCACTGGCAAAATCCACGCCGCAAGGCAGGTGAAACGCGCGCGCGCCCGGGCTTTTGTCAAACATCGGACAGCAACGCCTCGGCCTCGGCGATGCCTTCGGGCCGACCCACATCGCACCATCCGCCGCGATGGATCACGCCGAAGGCGCGCCCTTCCGCGATCTGGTGATCCCATAGCCGGTTCAGCGAGAACACCGGTTCGGGAATCGTTGCCAACCGGTCGGTCCGCATGATCTGCGCCCCCAGATACACCGAACCCGCAGCGCCGTTCGCCCGCGTCAGCCGTCCCGCGCCATCCATCACGAAATCACCCGCCCCGACATGACCGCGCGCCTGCAGCGCGGGCAGCAGCAGCAGCAACGCGTCCATCGCTGCGTCGTCCCAGGCGGACGCCAGCTGGATCAGCGGGTTCTGGCCGGTCCAGACGGCGTCGGAATTGAGCGTCATCACCGGCCCCGGCCCCAACAGCGGCAGGGCCGCACGCAACCCCCCTCCGGTGTCCAGGATTTGCTCGCGTTCCCACGACAGCGCGACACCGCGCCCCGCAAGGTGCGTCGCGATTTGATCGCCCAGATAATGCAGATTGGCCACGCGTGGCGCGGCGCCGGCGCTTTCGGCAAGCGACAGGGCATGGTCGATCAGCGCGCGCCCGGCCACTAAGATCAGCGGCTTTGGGCGGTCCTTGGTCAGCGCCCCCATCCGGGTGCCGAACCCTGCCGCGAACAGCATTACCGGAAAGCGCCGCATTGCGCCTCGATCCGGGTCAGGGCCTGCGGTGTGGGGGCCGGCAGATCGGCACAGTCCAGCGCCACCGCCTCCAGTCCTGGCTGAGCCAGATTGCGCTGCAACTGGCCCCAGACGCGCGGCAGCAGCGCGAGGTAACCGGGCTTTCCAGCCACCAGACACAGGCGCGCAAACACGCCGAGGATGCGAAGGCTGCGCTGCGCGCCCAGAACCGCGTAACCGCGCCGAAATTCCGGCTCCGGTCGGCCTGTGATTGCGGCAAAGTGCGTGATCATCGCCTCCTCGGTCTGCAATTGCACATCGCGCCGGGCGTCTTGCAACAGCGAAACCAGATCATATCCCGGCTGCCCCCCCTGCGCGAGTTGGAAGTCGAGAAGCCCGACACGGGCCAGGCCCTTGCGGTCGGGCAACCACAGCAGGTTTTCGGCATGGTAGTCGCGCAGGATCGTCACGCGGGGACCGTCGGCATGATCGGCCAGAGCTTTGGACAGGCTGTCGCGAAACACGGTGGTGTCGATCCGGTCGCCGGTGATCGCAAACCGGTACCAGTCGAAGGCAAAGGCAGCGGCCGCTGCCCACCCCGGCGCAGACAGGTCCGGCAGGCCAAGCGGCACCGGGTGGCGTTGCAGATGCGCCAGCACATCGACGGCTGCGGTGTAAAGCGGCGCCTCCAGTCCCGGATCGCGCGCGGTCAGCCGCGCGAAAAGGCCGTCGCCCAGATCCTCCAGCAAAAGAAAGCCGGTGGCCAGATCCTGGGCCAGGATCCGTGGTGCCGACAGGCCCAGCATTTGCAGGTGGGTCGCAATCGCCACGAATTGCGCCGGATCGTCGCCCTGCCCCGGGGGGGCATCCATCAGAACGGCCGACCGCCCGCCGCGGGACAGCCGGTCATAGATGCGGTCCGACGCGTCACCTGCCAGCGGGTGCCGGGCAGCATCGCCCCAACCGGCCTGGTCGAGGAATTGCCTTTTTGCCTGATCGCGCGGAGTCAAGGCAGGGTCCCGGGCGGAAAGGCCTGCAAAGCCGCCTGCAACGCGGGCCGACCGCCCGACAACCGCGCCTGCCGACCCTCATCCTGCGGATTCAGATGCACATGCAGGGCGTCGGGGGGCGCCAGCGGCCCAAGGCGTTCCGGCCATTCGACCAGACAGATCGCTGTCGCAAATGCCTCTGCCAACCCCAATTCCAGCACGTCATCGGGATGCGACAGGCGGTAAAGATCGGCGTGCCAGATCTCGGTTGCGCCGTCGTCATAGACCTGCACCAGCGTGAAGCTCGGGGATGGGATGTCTTCCATGTACCCCAACCGCTGCCGGATCAGCGCGCGGGCAAAGTGGGACTTCCCGGCGCCCAGCGGTCCATGCAGCATCACCGCATCGCCCACATTCAGACGAGGCGCGAGCCAGGTCGCCAGCCCTTCGGTGGCGGCCTCATCCGCAAGGTAGATCGACATGGCCATCGCCGGACACTACAGCGCCCAAGCCCGTCTGCAAGACCCGATTCGCGCCGCGACCCCTGCCTCGCGGGGGCTCGGTCAGGCGCTTTTCAGTGCGCCGCCCACGCGTGCACCCGCCGCCTCTCCGGACAGGACGGGGCGGAACGTCGCCAGCGTGGCACCCGCTGCCAGCGGCGCGAATCGGCATTCGAGCAAACGTCCGTCCAGCAGCCGCACCTCTGCCGACCAGGCGCGGCGGTCGCCGAGGTTGGCTGCGAAATCCTCGATCTCGGTCCATACGACGCTGGGCGCGCTTAGCGTGCGCCAGTGGTTGCAAAGGCTGCGCAACGTGTTTACGCCCAACCCCGCGGCCGGATCGTGACCCCAGGTGCCCGCATATGCGGCATTCGACATGACCAGGCCACCCGATTCGGAAAACACCGCGATGGCCTCGTCGATCTGGTCGATCACCGATTGGCCAAGCTCCAGATCCGCCCGATACCTCCGGGTGCGCAGCATTTCGCCCGAGATGTCCTCGATCATCAGGGCAATCGCGCCATTCGGGTGGGGCCGGCCGATCACGCGATAGGTCTGCCCGCCAGGCAGGCTCAACGTTTCTTCGTAAAGGCCCGAGGCGGCAGCCTTTTCCATGTCGATCATCTGCCGCCGCCAACTGCGGTAATCTTTCGGTTCCGGGATCATCGCACGGTCACGCATCGCGTCTAGAACCGACAGCAGCGACGGGCGCATCGACAGGAAGTCGACCGGAAGCCCGGTCAGGTCGAGCAGCGCCGGATTGAACAGCTGCAATTGCCGTGCCTGATCAAAGATGGCCAGACCGATCGGCAGATGCGCGAATGTCTTGGTCAGCGTCTGCATGAAGTCGCGCAGCGCATTTTCCGCGTTGACGGCCGCGTCGTTCGGCAACGCGAACACGAGGTGCCCCGTGCCGTCTGCAAAGCCCACAAGCTCGAACCAGGCCGTCGCGCCATTGGGCAGCGTGAGGCGCTGGCGCTGTCCGGTGATGCCTTGCGTGACGGCGGTGCGATCGAACAGACGCGGCAGGGGCCAATGCAGGTCCTTGCCCGGCGCCAGCTGTTCGCCCACCCGCGCAAGATAGGCCGCGTTCGCCCAGGTCACCTCGCCATCCTCACGCTCGCGCCAGATCAAGACCGGGGACTTGGCGATCGTCTGGCGCAACAGATCCAGCTCTTCGTTAAGCGCCCGCTGCGCCATCGGGTCGGGCGCGGGCGTGCGTTCGTCACTGTCGGGGTCGATCAGCACCAGACGCGCCAAACCGCCGCGGTGTTCTGCCTGCAGGATCAACGGGGGCCCGACCGCCGGTTCGGATGTCAGCACGAACGCACCGTCATGCGCCAACCGCAGCAGGCGGCTTTCCAGATCGGGAAAATGCGGAGCGAGATAGGACAGCAGTTTCACGTAAGGGCCACCTCGCGTGTGGCTTGTGGCCAGCAGCGCCCGCGCGCCCGCCGTCGCGTCGATGAGCACATCGCCATCGAACATGAAAATCGTGCGATGGGCCGCGTCGGCAAAAATGCTGCCCCGCGGCAGGCCGCCACGCCCTGGCAGGGCTGACATGACCAGCAGTCCGCCCGTCACGGCAAGTACCGAGGTCAGAACGATCCCGACCGCGAGAATCCAGTCGATCTGCATGCGCGGAGTTCCCCAGGTCGCCGTCTGTCACGGTGCAACTTAACGGGGACAACGTTAATGAGAAATTAATCTCCAGTGGTGTGGGCCAGAAAATCGCTGGACAACCGTGGCAAAATTGGTGCGACACGTTCAGATCGCGATGGGTACATTCGGTCCGTGGCCGATATCGGGCGGCGCTTGAAGCGCCGACGGGTGCCACGACACTTCGACCACGGCGCCGCACCGGTCGGGACGTTCCTCTGTTGCAAGAAACGGATCGGCAGCGTTGGCGAAGGTCAGTTCGGCACCGGTCCGCTCCAGCAGGGTTTTTGCGATGAACAGACCCAACCCCATGCCCTCGTACTGCGGGCGGCGGTGCAGATCCTGTTCGGTCCGACGAAACCGCAGGAACGGATCGCCGATCCGCCCGATCATCTGGGGCGGAAAGCCGGTGCCATCATCCACGATCCGGATCGTGATCCGCGTTTCCGACCATTCGGCATCTAACCAGACGGTGCTTTTTGCGAAATCGACGGCATTCTGGATTAGATTGCGCAGCCCGTGAATCAGCTCGGGTCGGCGCAGGATCTCGGCAGCGCGCGTCCCTTCGACGTCCTCCGTCGCCGAAAACACAAGGGTCTTGCCGCGATTGCGATGCGGCTCGGCGGCTTCCGCCAGAACGGCCGACAGGGGTGCCTTGCGCAGGTGCAGATCGTCCTTTCCTGCGCGCCCCATCGACCGCAGGATATCGCGGCAGCGGTCGGCCTGATCGCGGATCAGGCGGGCGTCGTCCTGCAGATCGGGGTGCGCCGCCAATTCGTCGATCATCTCGGTGCTGACCAGCTTGATCGTCGCCAGCGGCGTTCCCAGCTCGTGCGCCGCCGCCGCCACGACGCCCCCCAGATCGGTCAGCTTCTGCTCGCGCGCCAATGCCATCTGCGTCGCCAGAAGCGCATCCGACATGGTGCGGATTTCCGTCGCCACCCGACGCGAATAAAGGCCGAGGAACACCAGCCCGATCACGATCGACAGCCAGAAGCCGAATTCGAACAGTGGCGGCACCGACAGAACCGTGCCATCCACCAGGCGCAACGGCACCTTGAACAGCGCCGCAGCCGTGACAAGCCCGATGGCCACTACGCCAAGCACGACGGTCGTGCGCAACTGCAGCGCCGACGCTGAAATGGTCACCGGAGCCAGGATCAGCAGCGCAAACGGATTGGTCAGGCCGCCGGTCAACAGCAGCAGCAACGACAGCTGCGACAGATCGAACAGCAGGGTCAGCATCGCTTCGGTTTCCGACAGGCGCTTGTTCACCGGAAAGATGAACGTCGCCACCAGATTGGCAATCACCGAGGCACCGACCGCCATGTAACACAGCCCAAGCGGCAATTGCAGGCCGACCAGCTGGTCGCCAACCGTGATCGCCAGAAGTTGCCCGGCAATTGCCATCCAGCGCAGGACAATCAGCGTCCGCATCCGCACCCAGTCGGTGCGTTCGGAGCGAAACAGCGGAGCCGGTGTGAGCGTCGTCATGCAAGGCCTTGTGATCTGCGTGAACGCACGTTCCACATTGATAGTCGCGGCATTCTCGTTGATCAATGCGGCATCTGGGATCAGGGGTGAGAGATGACAAAGCTTTATGCAGGAATTGCCGTTGCGGCAGTTGCGGCCTTGTTGGGATGGACGGGCTATTCGATCTATGCCGCCCGCCCCGCAGACCAGTTTGCGCAGTGTCGCGGCAGCACGGTCGGCGGCGGCGATATCGGCGGCCCCTTTACGTTGGTGAACCAAAGCGGCGCGACGGTGACAGATTCAGACGTGATCACAAAGCCGTCGCTCGTCTATTTCGGCTATACATTCTGCCCGGATGTCTGCCCCCTCGACAATGCCCGCAATGCCGAAGCGGTGGATCTGCTGAAAGAGCGCGGGCTGGATGTGACCCCGGTTTTCATCACGATCGATCCCGATCGGGACACGCCCGAGGTGATGCGCGATTATGCCGAAAACATGCATCCGGCGATGGTCGGCCTGACCGGCAGCACCGACCAGATCAAGGCGGCTTCAACGGCGTATCGGACCTATTACAAAAAGCAGGAAACCGGTGACGACTATTATTTGATGGATCACTCGACGTTCACCTATCTCGTGTTGCCGCAAACTGGTTTCGTCGATTTCTTTCGGCGCGAAACCGCGCCGGTTGAAATGGCGGACCGCGTTGCCTGTTTTGTCGCGGTGCAATGACACCGTGTGTTTGACCTTGTCCCCCTTCGGACCTACTTAGCGTGTCATGGAAAGAACAAAGGACTAACCCATGAGCGAGGAGCTGCGCGCAGACATCGGGCCGGATCGGAGCCTCTTGCTGGTCGACGATGATGAGCCATTCGTGAAGCGGCTGGCGAAGGCGATGGAAAAGCGCGGCTTTGCACCCGAAACGGCCGACAGTGTCGCAGCGGGCCGGCTGATCGCGACCACACGCCCGCCGGCCTATGCCGTGGTCGACTTGCGGCTGGAAGACGGCAATGGTCTCGATATCGTCGAGGCGTTGCGCGAACATCGACCGGACTGTCGGATCGTCGTGCTGACCGGATACGGCGCGATTGCCACCGCGGTGGCGGCCGTTAAAATCGGGGCGACCGACTATCTGTCAAAGCCCGCTGATGCGAACGACGTGATGAATGCCCTGCTGCAACAGGGCGAAAGTCTGCCGGTCCCACCCGACAATCCGATGTCCGCCGATCGCGTCCGGTGGGAGCATATCCAGCGGGTCTACGAAATGTGCGACCGCAACGTGTCTGAAACCGCGCGGCGCCTTTCAATGCACCGCCGGACATTGCAGCGGATATTGGCCAAGCGAAGTCCGAAATGATCACCGGCTTGAAGCGTAAATCAAACTGGATTACACAAGGGGTCTATTTCAAAGAGGGACCCACGCGTGGACATCAATGTAAACAACCTGTCGCTTAAAGAGCTGCGGGACCTGCAATCCCAGATTTCAAAAGCAATTGCTTCGTTCGAAGACCGCAAAAAGCGGGAAGCCTTGGCTGAACTTGAAGAGAAGGCAAAGGCGCTAGGCTATTCTTTGGCCGAGTTGACCGGCGCTCCGACGGCGTCGCGCAAACGGTCGCCCGCCACGCCGAAATATGCAAATCCGGCCAATTCCGCCGATACGTGGTCGGGCCGTGGCCGCAAGCCCCGCTGGTTTGACGCCGCAATGAAATCCGGCAGCAAGCCCGAAGATCTGATGATCTGAACAACGCTTTGCGCCCGGTTGCGGGCGCAAAGTGTCGTCTATGCCCGGCTGGAATGTCGGGCCATGCGTTGCGAAAAACTCCGTCAGCAGGCCGCAATCAGCGCCGCATGAACGGACAGGTAATCCGCACGCACCACGGCCGGCGGGCGCAATCTGATTTCAAGCCCCGTCAGCACTCCCGGTTTGGGCTTTCCGAACAACCGGTCCGCTTCGGTATCGGAAAACCCCGCGATCTGCACCGCCTCTAGCCACGCCGAAACCTTGTCGGCGGCCTTGATCGCCTTCTTGACCGCATCCGGCAAGACCGCAGGCAGCCCGAACCGCAGGTGCACCGCCGCCGCCAGCCTGGCGTCCATCTCGCCGTAGGCCGGGCCGACCGCCGACTTGACCGGACTGATCATGTCGCCGATCACGTATTCGGGCGCGTCATGCAGCAGCGCGGCCAGTTTCCACCGCGCCGGCTGTGCCGGTCCGAGGCGGGTAAAGATCTCGACCACCAGCAGCGAATGTTCGGCGACCGAATAGGGCCAATCGCCGCGCGTCTGACCGTTCCACCGTGCCACGAAGGCCAGCCCGTGGGCGATATCCTCGATTTCGATGTCCACAGGCGTGGGGTCCAGCAGATCCAGCCGCCGCCCCGACAGCATGCGTTGCCACGCCCGCTTCATTTCCAGACCGTCAGATCATCGGGAAACCGGGCGAGATACCGCGCCAGTTTTGCCGACGACAAATAGTGCTTCACCAGCATCCGCAGCATCCGCCGATCATCCGGGCGCATCCCCGCGCTGACGGGCACGCGGGGGCGGCCTGGAAAATGAGCGGCCAGAAAGGCATCGAAGCTGCGGGCAAAGCGCGGAGAAAACTGACCCTCGCGGTCGGCCCAAGGCTTCAGCGTGCCGATGAAGTGCACGATGTGCGGGCTGCGCATCGCCTCGAACAGGCGGGCGGCCCAACTGTACTGCCAGTTCCAAATCGCGCCCAGTTCGGCCCAGTCGCCCTGCAGCACCGCGTTGTACAGGTTCTGGTCGTGGCGGATCATCCGCGCACGCTCGCGCCGACCCAGATCGAGGCAGCGGCCCAGCAGATCGGTCGCGTTGCAGCGTGCCACGTCCATCAACAACACGCCCGCGTTAAAGTAGGGTGCCGTGGGCAGCCCCAGCCGTTTGAACTGCGCCGGTCGCCGGTTCGGGGTGCGCCACTGGATGTTGTCGCGCACCGCGCCCACCGCATGGCCGCCCAGATCGACCGCCAGCAAGGCCGCAAAATCACCGCCCTGCACGAAGATGTCAGAGTCGAGATACAGGATCCGGTCGTAATCCGCAGCCAGTGCCATCGGAAGCGCCAGCCGAAGATAGACATCGGCCGTCCGGTTCGCATCCAGCCGCAGGCCCGCGAACAGGTCGCCCACCTCGATCCGGCACACCCGCAGCCCGAGGTCCTGAAGGCTGTCGGGCACGGTGAGCCACGCTTCGCTGCAACACAGGCAAATGTCGAAGGTGCGGTCCACAGACAGGGCGGCAATCTGAGTCGCCGCATGCAGGGCAAACGGCAGATACGCGTCGTTGCAGCAGAACACGACCGCCTGCCGCGACGTGGCAGGGCGCGAGGACTGCACGGTAACCGCCATGAACGTATCCTTTGGAGACTGGGCACAGAACGGTTACGGCCTCTGCGCAGGCGTGTAAACATCCCGAGCCTCGGGCGGGCGCCGCATTGCCGCGCATGTCGGTCAATGCTATGTGGCGCACAAATGATGGATCAAGGAGTGGGGCTGATGGCGCAGGACTATATCGTCAAGGACATCGCGCTGGCCGAATTCGGCCGCAAGGAACTGGTCATCGCCGAGACGGAAATGCCGGGTCTAATGGCCTGCCGCGAGGAATTCGGCGAAAGCAAACCGCTGGTCGGCGCGCGCATCGTCGGCTCGCTGCACATGACGATCCAGACTGCGGCCCTGATCGAAACACTGGTGGCCCTGGGTGCCGATGTGCGTTGGGCGTCGTGCAACATCTTCTCGACCCAGGATCACGCTGCGGCGGCTATTGCGGCGGCGGGCATCCCGGTGTTCGCGATCAAGGGCCAGAGCCTGACCGAACATTGGGATTACCTCGACAAGTCCTTCCTGTTCCCAGACGGCGCGAACATGATCCTCGACGATGGCGGCGACGCCACGCTTTACGTCCTGCTGGGCGCGCGGATGGAGGCCGGCGAAGATGTGCTGTCCGTGCCGCAGTCCGAGGAAGAAGAAGTCATCAAGCTGCAGATCCAGAAGCGGATGAAGCAATCCCCCGGCTGGTTCGCCAAGACCAAGGCCGCGATCAAGGGCGTTTCGGAAGAAACGACGACCGGGGTGCACCGCCTTTACGATCTGCACAAAAAGGGCCTGCTGCCGTTTCCGGCGATCAACGTGAACGACAGTGTGACCAAGTCGAAGTTCGACAACAAGTACGGCTGCAAGGAATCCTTGGTCGACGGCATCCGCCGCGCGACCGATACTATGATGGCCGGCAAGGTTGCCGTGGTCTGCGGCTATGGCGATGTGGGCAAGGGATCGGCGGCATCGTTGCAGGGCGCGGGTGCCCGGGTGAAGGTGACCGAGGTCGACCCGATCTGTGCGTTGCAGGCCGCGATGGACGGGTTCGAGGTGGTGCTGCTGGAGGACGTCGTGGCATCGGCCGACATCTTCATCACCACAACCGGCAACCGCGACGTGATCCGCATCGAGCACATCCGCGAGATGAAGGACATGGCGATCGTCGGCAACATCGGCCACTTCGACAACGAGATCCAGGTCGCCGCGCTTAAAAACCACAAGTGGACCAACATCAAGGACCAGGTGGACATGATCGAGATGCCGAACGGCAATCGCATCATCCTGCTGTCTGAAGGTCGCCTGCTGAACCTCGGCAACGCCACAGGCCACCCGTCTTTCGTGATGTCGGCGTCCTTCACCAACCAGGTGCTGGCGCAGATCGAATTGTGGACCAAGGGGGCCGATTATGCGCCCGGCGTCTACATCCTGCCCAAGGCGCTGGACGAAAAAGTGGCCCGCCTGCATCTGAAAAAGATCGGCGTGAAACTGACCGAACTGCGCAAAGAGCAAGCGGACTATATCGGCGTCAAGGTCGACGGCCCGTTCAAGTCGGAACACTACCGCTATTGATTGCTGCGCCATAGCGCCCGAAATCACCCGGAGCCCGCAAGGCTTCGGGTGTATTAGTCTGTGCGGCAATGAAAAAAGCCCGGCCGGGGAAGCTGGGCTTCGGGTCACCATGGTGCCGCTGAAGAGACTCGAACTCCCGACCCCATCATTACGAATGACGTGCTCTACCAGCTGAGCTACAGCGGCACCTTCTGGTGGCGCGGTGGTATGGCCAAGCCACCGCGATGTCAACATGGCGATGCGGTGTGCCGTTACGGCGCGCGCGCATCGCCTGCTGTCGCGGTGGCGTCGATCACGGTGTCGTCCACATCCGTCGCGGCGGCCGGTTTCGGACCGGCAACCAACAGCGGCAGCAATTCCGCGCCGGTGGCGCTGGGGCCGGTGCCTTCGGGCGGTTCACGCCAGGACAGGGTGTCGAAGCCGCCGCAGTTTTCGCAGATCGGGTGCCATGTTGAATGGATTGCCTGACATTTGTCGCAGCACCATTGCGGGCCGCGCGGGGCGGTCAGGGCCTTGGTCAGCCAGCCGCGCACCACCGCGTCATCCGAACCCTCGCCACGTTCGACGGCTGCCATGATGGCCAAAGCGCGCTGTGTGGGATGGCGGGTGACCACATCGCCCATCGCACGCCGCGCGGCGGGAAAATCCTCGGCGCTGATCTGCAACTCGGCTTCCAAGAGGCGCGTCTCATCCCGGTTGGGGTGCATGGCAAGCAGCGGCTTGAACCGACGCAGGCGGGCGGCCGGCGATTCTTCGGGCTCGATCTCGGCAAACACGGCGGCCAGATCGGGGTGCGGCTGGCCTTCATAGGCCTTCTTGACCACCCGCGTCGCGTGGCGCGGGTCGCCCTTCGAGATATAGCTGCGCGCGGCCATGACGGCGGCGGGGATCAGGTCGGGCGACAGGCGGTTGGCGGCGATGGCGGCCTCGCGCGCTTCGATGCTGGCGTTTTCGTCCATGATGCCGGCGGCCTCCTGCAAGGCGAGGACGGCATCGCGGCGGCGGAACACATCGCGTGGCAGGGCACCGCGTTTCTGCTGCGCGCCCAGGGTCGCCCGCGCACCCTTCCAGTCAGATTTCTCGGATTGCAGGCGCAGCAGGATATCCTGCGTTTCGCCATGCTTTGGCTTCATCGCAAAGGCCTTTTCGGCCAAGGCGAGCGCCGTGTCGGTATCGCCTTCGGCCATTTTCTGCTTGAGCAAGCCGCGCACGCCAACGAACCGTGTCTCTTCGTTGGCCAAGAGCGCCTTGTAGGCGGCCGTTGCCCGCTTGCCATCGCCCGACGCTTCGGCCGCCTGCGCCACCAGTAGCGTCGTCAGATCGGGACGCTCCAGATACTTGGCGGCGCGCTGCGCCTTGATCAGGGCCAGCCGCCCCTCGCCCGACGCAAGCGCCAGCAAGCCGTCGTTCAGGGCCTGATAGCCGCGCCGTTCGCGGTTGCGGTCGAAATAGCGCGAGATCGCGGTTTCGTCGCCGTTCAGAAAGCGCAGCGTCGCGACCAGCAGGCCCGACAGCGTCATGATCGCCCAAAGCAGGCCCAGCAACATCAGTGCCGCAACGGTCGCCTGCAACGGGCCCAGGGTGAATTCATACCCGGCGACCGCAATCCGCATCCCGCCTTCGGTATTCAGCAGCAGGTTCGCGCCAAAGCTGGCCGCAGCGATCAGGACGACGAAGAGGATGACCTTCAGCAGGGACCAGATCATGCTATTGCCCCGCGCCTTGCAACAGACCGGCCAAAGCCGCCTGCGCATCCAGCCGCCGTTGGGCCAGTGCCGTCCAGTCGGCCATCGCCGTCTGCGCCGCGGGTGGCAGGGCGGCCACTTCGGTCAAAGCCAACTGCACGTCGGCGCCGGCCAGCGCGGCTTCGGCGCGGGACAGGATGGCATCGGGGTCGGTCCCGTCGCGCGGCTCCAGCGATCTGGCTCCGGTCTGGTTGCGCAGGAAGGTGCCCACCCGGTCGGTCCAGGTGCTGCCCGGATCGGCCCGAAGCGCCTGTTCCAGCGCCTGACGTGCCGCATCCGGGAACGCTGCGCGCAGCGCCTCGACCGATGGAAGACCGGTCGCGGCATGGGTCGCAAGGACCTCGGGCACCGCGTCGTCGCCCAACGCCGTCAGGGAGGCCGCGTAGGGCAGGCCGCTGTCCAGCGCCGCACCGATCTGCGCCAGCGCCGCGTTGCGGGCGGCCGACGCCGCAATGGCCGTGGCTTGCGTGGTCAATTCGGTGGCGCGGGCTTCGGCCTCGGTCAGTTTCGCTTCGACATCGGCGGCGAGGCTGGTCAGGTCGTCCGACACGCCGGAGCCGTTCGATTGCAGGGCCGCCACCTCGGCTTGCAGCGCCGCAAGGCCTGCGGGGGACACCCCGGTGTCGGATGGCAGATCGCCCAGCGCGGTCAGATTGGCCTCGATCGCGTCCAGACGTGCCGTCAGGCCACCGACGTCGGGTCCCTCCACCGCCTCGAGTGCCGCAACTCGGTCCGCCAGCGCCGGATCGGCCACCGGTACACTGCTGACGACGTCGGTCAGTCGCGCGACTTCGGCCCGCAAGGCCTGCGCCTCGGTTTCTGCCGCTGCGAGCCGCGCCTCGAACGGCGCCGGATCGAACGTCTGCTGCGACAGCAGATAGCGCTGCGCGCCATAGCCGGCCCCCACGGCCAGAACGGCACCGATGATCATTCCCGTCACCGTCGAGCCGGACTTGCGCGGCGCGGGCCCCGGCTGCGGCAGCGGACGCACCGGATCGGCAACGTCGGGTTCGAGAAGGGTCGGGCGCGGTTCTTCCAGAACCGTTGTCGTCTCGACAAGTTCGGGCCCCTGCAGATCCCGGTCTGACCGGTCGGTCGGCGGCACGGATGTGGTCGTTGACGTCGTATCACTCATGGCCACGCCTTCCCAAAACGGATGCTGTCACCCTACCCGGTGCTTCGTGACAGGTTCAAGTGCGGCCCCCGGCCGCGCACAGGGATTCTACGGCCTGCAGCATCGCCGTGGCGTCTGGCCTGTCGGCAATGACCAGTCGCGCAGGCGACAATCCGCGCGCCCGTTCGGCCACCGCTTCGCTCAGCGCCGCAACCCACAGCGGTGCACGGACCGGCCCGATCGCCGCGACCAGATCGGCACTGCGCGGCGAAAAGAGCGGCAGCACCACCGGGTGCGACCCTTGAAGTACCGCAAGGGCATCAGACGATGGCGGCTGCGGCACCTGTTCGTACACGACGGCGTCGCGGGCCATAATCCCGTCAAGGTCAAGCTGTTGCACGATGTCGCCCACGGTGTCACGCCCCCGTAAATGCAGAAATCGCCCCTTCGGTTCCATGATGCGGATGATCCGCGTCAGGGCCTTCGCATTGCCTTGGGCCGAAGTGGCACGGAACCCGGCTGCCGTGGCCGCTGCGGCCGTGCGGTCGCCCACGCAGTATGCGGCCACGGGCAATCCACCGCGTTCGGCGGATAACCGCCGCGCGGCTTCCGCGCCGGTTTCGGATGTCAGGATCAACGCGTCGAATGCGCCGGATGGCAAGGGCGGGTGCAGAAACACCGGCTGCATCAGGGGCGACACGACGATCCGCGCATCGGGGCCGAACGAGTCGCGCAGGGCCGCCGCGAACCGCGCCGAGGCTGGCGCCGGGCGCGTCAGCAGGAACGCGAAAGGGGGTCGTGCCAAGGATTGTGTGGTCATGCCCCAAGTGTTACGTCGCCCGCAGGCTTTGGGCAACGGGCGCGGGCGATGGGCCGGACACTGACCTTTCTGGGCATCGAATCGAGCTGCGACGACACGGCGGCTGCGGTCGTGCGGTGCGGTGACACGCGCGACATCCTGTCGTCCGAGGTCGAAGGCCAGTTGGCGCTGCATGCCGCCTTTGGCGGGGTCGTGCCAGAAATCGCGGCGCGCGCCCATGCCGAGCGGCTGGATCATGTGGTGGAACGCGCGTTGTCGGCGGCGGGACTTGGTCTGCGCCACCTTGACGGCATTGCGGTGACGGCGGGGCCCGGCCTGATCGGCGGCGTTCTGTCGGGGGTGATGCTGGCGCGCGGATTGGCGGTGGCGACGGGCCTGCCGCTGGTCGGTGTGAACCATCTGGCGGGGCACGCCCTGACGCCGCGGCTGACGGACGGGCTGGCGTTTCCCTACTTGATGCTGCTGGTGTCTGGCGGACACTGCCAGTTTTTGTTGGTCGAGGGCGTGGACCGGTTTCGCCGTCTGGGCGGCACGATCGACGATGCCCCGGGCGAGGCGTTCGACAAGATCGCCAAGCTGTTGGGCCTGCCGCAACCGGGCGGACCGGCGGTCGAGGCCGCGGCGATGCTGGGCCATCCCGGACGGTTCGCCTTTCCGCGGCCGCTGCTAGACCGGCCGGGGTGCGACCTGTCGTTCTCGGGTCTTAAAACAGCTGTGCTTCGCGCCCGTGATGCCGTCATGGCCGAGGCTGTGGGGTTGCGGTTGCAAGACCGCCGCGATCTGTGCGCGGGGTTTCAGGCGGCCGTGGGCGATGTTCTGGCTGAAAAGACCCGCCGCGCCTTGGGTGAATACCTGAAACTGTCGCCTCGGGTTCCGGTTTGTGCGGTGGCGGGCGGGGTCGCGGCCAATCAGGCGCTGCGCGCCAAGCTGCTGGCGGTCTGCTCCGGTCTGGGCGTGCAGTTTCTGGCGCCTCCGCTGCGGCTGTGCACCGACAATGCCGCAATGATCGCCTGGGCTGGGATCGAGCGGTTCCGCGCCGGAATCGGCGACGCGACGGATCTGGTGGCTCGGCCGCGCTGGCCGCTGGACCCGACTGCGCCCGCGATGATCGGATCGGGCAAGCGGGGGGCCAAGGCATGATCGGCATCGCGGGCGGCGGCGCGTTCGGCACGGCGCTGGCATCCGCCTTGCGCGGCCCGGTGGTGATCTGGGCGCGTGATCCGGAGCGGGTCGCCACCCAGCGGGCGGGCGTGACGGTCACCGACGATCCGCGGGTGCTGGATGCGGCGCAGGCGGTGCTGCTGTGCGTGCCGATGCAGGCGTTGCAAGGGTTCTTGCACGACGCCGGTCTGGACGGGCAGCGGCTGGTGGCCTGCTGCAAGGGGATCGACCTTGCAACGCTGCGCGGTCCCTCTGCCGTGATCGCGGCGGCCTGCCCCGAAAGCTGCGTTGCTGTCCTGACCGGCCCGAGTTTCGCCAGCGACATCTCTGCGGGTCTGCCGACCGCGCTGACACTCGCCTGTGCGGATGACGCGGAGGGGGCCGATCTGCAAACGCTGTTGTCCAGTGCCACCCTGCGGCTGTACCGGACGACCGATGTGATCGGGGCAGAGCTGGGCGGGGCGCTGAAGAACGTGATCGCCATCGCGGCGGGGGTCGTGATCGGGGTGGGTCTGGGACAGTCTGCCCGCGCCGCGCTGATGACGCGCGGATTTGCCGAGATGCAGCGGCTGGCGTCGGCTCTTGGCGCGCGGCCCGAAACCTTGGGCGGGCTCTCGGGTTTGGGCGATCTGGTGCTGACCTGCACCTCGGCGCAGTCGCGCAATTTCCGGCACGGTCAGGCCATGGGTGCGGGCGTGGCCCCCGACGACACGGCCACGGTCGAAGGGGTCGCAACCGCCCGCGCGGCCCGTGACCTGGCGCTTCGGCTGGGGATGGACCTGCCGATCACCGATACCGTTGCGGCCTTGCTGGACGGCCGGCTTTCGATCGCGCAGGCTGTGCAAAGCCTGCTGAACCGACCCCTGAAACAGGAGTGATCCCATGCGCGTCGCGCTGATCTGCCATGACAAACCCGGTGCCTTGCAAACCCGGCTCGATAATCGGGCCGCGCATCTGGCGCATATCGAGGCGACCGGCGTGGTCGAGGTGGCCGGCCCGTTCCTGGACCCGCAGGGCCAGATGACCGGCAGCCTGATCGTGCTGACGGTCGAAAGCCTTGCCGCCGCGCAGGATTGGGCGGCGCGCGACCCCTATGCGCTGGCCGGACTGTTCGACACCGTCACGATCACCGAATGGAAGAAGGTGATCGGATGACCTACTGGCTTTTCAAATCCGAACCGGACACCTGGAGCTGGGATCAGCAGGTCGCCAAGGGCGACGTGGGCGAGGAGTGGCACGGGGTGCGCAACTATCAGGCGCGCAACAACATGCGGGCGATGAAGATCGGTGATCTGGGGTTCTATTATCACTCCAACATCGGCAAAGAGATCGTCGGGATCGTCGAGGTGTGCCAGACATCCGCCCCTGACAGCACGACGGACGACCCGCGATGGGATTGCGTGCACATTCGCGCCGTGCGCCCCTTGCTGAGACCCGTGACGCTGGAGACGTGCAAGGTCGAGCCGGGTCTGGAGGAGATGGTTCTGGTCAACAACAGCCGCCTGTCGGTGCAGCCCGTCACGGCGCAGGAATGGCGGATCATCTGCGGTCTGGGCGGAATCGAGCAATAGAATGGGGGATCCCGCACCCCTACGAGACCCCCCACCACCCCACGTGCTCCCCTGGCACCACACGTGTACTGAAAAAGGTCTCGGGCTTGCTGCCCTGATGATCCATATACACAAAAAAGCCGGGCCTGGCAAAAGCCAAGCCCGGCGTATTCATGTCAAATCCGTTGGTTATGCGTAGGCGGCTTCCTTGCCGAAATGCTTGGTCAGCATGTAATAGATCACGGCGCGGTATTTGTTGCGTTCGGAGCGGCCATAGGTTTCGATCACGGCGGTGATGCCTTCCATCAAGGCAGGGCTATCGGGCAGGGCCAGTTTTTTCATCAGGAAGTTCGCCTTCACGCGCTCCAGTTCCGACTTGTCCGACGCGGCGACGGTTTCGCTGTCGGCGCTGTAGATCGCCGGGCCGCAGCCGATCGTGACTTTGGTCAGCAGGTCCATATCTGGGGTGACCTTGCACTTGTCGCGTAAATCTGCAGCATATTTTGCGATCAGGTCGTCGCGCTTGCTCATCGGAATCTTCCTTGTTGCCGAAATGTGTTTGACGCAGCCACGGACCTCCCCGGAACAGGCGTGAAGCGAGGTTAAGGCAAACCCATGCACAGACAAAGGGAAATGTCGGTCGCGTTTCCCGGCCACGCCGGCCGGGTCGCAAAGGCGGCTTTGATCGTGCCGCAGGCTATCGGAGATGGTGTCTGCGGCGGGAGTCGAACCCACGGCCCCAGGATTCGTACCACTTCGGCTTTCGCCGCCGCGCCCGGATCTGGCCCGGTCGCGTTCGTGGTCTGGACTGTCCCTTCACCGTGGGCCGAAGCCGTTAGGTGCTGCCCATCCAGTCTCTACACCTTCCCCTTGCGGGGCTTGGCTCGGGATTGGCACGGTGCAAGCGCACCTCAGCGTTCCCCGAATTTGAGCAGATCCGTTACACCGTTTCCGCGTGCAACGCCCAATTTATCTACCAGGAATCCTGTGCTCTATCCATCTGAGCTACGCAGACATTCCATCTCCGCCCCGCTTTTAGCCCGGCGGCGGCAATGGGGCAAGATGCGCAAATGCCAAGCGGGCAATCCGGGCTTGGACAAGTCCGGGTTTTGGCGCTAACACAAGCGGATGACCTGTGCCAAGGCCCGACCTCTGTGACCAGACCCCCTGCGGCGGATCATCGACGACCCTTGACCTTGCGCGACGTTTCCGAAGCGTCCGGGGTCAGCGAAATGACGGTCAGCCGGGTGCTGCGGCAGCGCGGAGACGTGTCGGCCACGACGCGCCTGCGGGTTCTAGAGGCGGCCCGCAGGCTGGGGTATGTGCCCAACAAGATCGCAGGTGCGCTGGCGTCCAGCCGGGTCAATCTGGTCGGCGTGATCATCCCGTCGCTCTCCAACCTGGTCTTTCCCGAGGTGATGTCGGGCATTTCCGAACGGCTTGAAGACACCGGCCTGCAACCGGTCGTTGGGGTGACCAACTACCTGCCGGACCGCGAAGAAAAGGTGATTTACGAAATGCTGTCGTGGCGGCCGTCAGGCCTGATCCTGGCCGGACTGGAGCACAGTGATGCCGCGCGCGCCATGCTGCACCAAGCGGGGATTCCGATCGTCGAGATCATGGATATCGACGGCCCGGTGGTGGATCACGCGGTGGGTATTTCGCACTACCGCGCCGGTCGCCAGATGGCAGAGGCGATCATCACGGCGGGCTATCGCCGGATCGCGTTTCTGGGCACGCAGATGCCGAACGACCATCGGGCCCGCAAGCGCCTGCAAGGCTTCGAAGAGGCGTTGGCGCTGGCCGGTCTGGCCCTGGTCGACCGAGAGTTCTATTCCGGCTCGTCAGCGCTGCAAAAGGGGCGCGAAATGACCGAGGCCGTGCTGACCCGCAGCCCCGAGGTCGATTTTCTTTATTTCTCGAACGACATGATCGGCGCGGGCGGTCTTTTGTACTGTCTGGCACAGGGGATCGACGTGCCGGGCCGCGTCGGGCTTGCCGGCTTCAACAACGTCGATCTGCTGGAAGGTCTGCCGTGCCGGTTGGCCACGATGGATGCCTGCCGGCTGGAAATCGGGCGCAAGGCCGCCGAGATCGTTGCAGGCGAGGTTCCCGCCAGCGCCGTCACCGAACTGTTTCCGGTCTTGCAGCGCGGGGATACGATCCGGACTTGAACCCCGCGCAAGCTGCGCGCAGGGTCATGCCGCCGAGGCCAGCAACCGCCCGGCCTGCACACCGGCGATCCGCGCCCACTGCAACCGGCCCTCCGGCTGGTCGACGGCAAACCCGACTTCGGCGAACTGTTCGGTCCGGCCCAGACGCGGGCCCTCGGTCAAGATCCGAACCCGCTGGCCGATCTGGGCCGTCAGGTGACGGGCGAGGGCGGCTTGGCCGGCCGTTCGAAGTCGCGCCGCGCGGTCCTTGATCTCGGGGCCTGCGACTTGTGGCATCCGGGCGGCGGGCGTGCCCTTGCGCGGGCTGAACGGAAAGACGTGCAGGAAGGTCAGGCCGCAGTCCTCGATCAGTTCGACCGAGTGCTGGAACATGGCTTCGGTTTCGGTTGGAAATCCTGCGATCAGATCGGCGCCGAACACCATGTCGGGGCGCAAGCGGCGGGCCTCTTGGCAGAACCGGATGGCGTCGTCGCGCAGGTGCCTGCGCTTCATCCGCTTCAGGATCAGGTCATCGCCCGCCTGCAGCGACAGGTGCAGGTGCGGCATCAGCCGCGGTTCGGTCGCGATGGCCCCCAGCAGCGCGTCGTCCACCTCGATGCTGTCGATCGAACTGATCCGCAGCCGCGCGAGGTCCGGCACCAGCCGCAGGATGCGCATCACCAGATCGCCCAGTCGTGGCGTGCCAGGCAGATCCCCCCCCCAGCTGGTCAGGTCCACCCCGGTCAGCACCACTTCGAGAAATCCCTTGTCCACCAGACGCTTGATCTGGTCTACAACGATGCCCGCAGGCACGGAGCGCGAGTTGCCGCGACCGTATGGGATGATGCAGAACGTGCAGCGGTGGTCGCAGCCGTTCTGGACCTGCACATAGGCGCGGTGGCGGCCGAACCCGTCGATCAGATGCCCCGCCGTTTCGCGCACCGACAGGATGTCATCGACCTGCACCCGTTCGGTCGCGCCGATCAGGTCGGGCACGGCGAGTTGCGCCCATGTCTCGGCCTGCATCTTTTCGGTATTGCCGATCACGCGGGTGACCTGCGGCATCGCGGCAAAGGTGGCCGGTTCGGTCTGGGCGGCACACCCGGTGACGATGATCTGCGCGCCGGGATTGTCACGTGCCAGACGGCGAATGTCCTGTTTGGCCTTGCGGACCGCCTCTGCCGTCACGGCGCACGTGTTGACAATCACGGCGTTTTCCAGCCCGGCGGCGGTGGACAGCTCGCGCATCGCTTCGGATTCGTAGGCGTTCAGGCGGCAGCCGTGAGTGGCAAAAATGGGGACGGTCATGCGTGGGCCAGCAGGTCGGTCGACACCACGCCGTCAAACACCCGTGCCACCGGGCCGGTAAGCCAGACGCCATCGTCGCGCCAGTCGACGTGCAGGGTGCCGCCATCCATAACCAGCGTGACCGCGCGCCCGGTCAATCCGCGCAGATGCGCCGCCACGGCCGTGGCGCACGCCCCCGATCCGCAAGCCAGCGTCACCCCGGTGCCGCGTTCCCACACCCGCATCCGCAGCGTGTCGGGTGCGATCAGGCTGGCAAATTCGACATTGGTGCGTTGCGGATAAAGTGGGTCGGCTTCATAGCGCGGACCCGCCACGGCGGGGTCGACGCTGGCCGCATCCTCGACGAAGAGCACGCAGTGCGGGTTTCCCATGCCGACGGCCACGGGATTGCCTGGCAAGGGCAAATGCATCGGATCGACTGCATAGGCCAGCGGCACGTCCTGCCAGTCACGTTGCGGCGCGTCCATGTTGACCCAGACCGCCCCGTCGGCCCGCCGTTCGGCCTGTAGGATGCCCCGTTCGGTGAGGATGGTCAACGCAGAGCGGCCCTCGTCGCGCATCAGCAGATCGGCCACGCAGCGGGTGGCGTTGCCGCAGGCGCCCGCCCGGCTGCCATCGCTGTTCCAGAAATCCAGTGCGATGTCAGCGTCTTGGCTGTCGCGGATCTCGGCCAGCTGATCGAACCCTACGCCGCGATGCCGATCGCCCAGCGCCCGTGCCAGCGACGGCGTCACCACAGCAGGGCGACCGCGCGACGCGACCACGACGAAGTCGTTGCCGGCGCCGTGCATCTTGATGAAGCCCAAGGCTGTGGGTGCGGTCTGTGTCATGCGCCGCGATATACGAGACGCGGGGCGAATTTGCCAGTGCCTGCGCTTTTGTCCTTGACCGCTGACGGCAACCCCCATAATCAGCGCCCCTGTCGTGGAGATGCAGGCTTTTCGCCCGCCAACGGGATAAAAGGCCATTTCAAGAAGGCCGGAACCCTCTGGTCCTGTTGAAAAAGCACCATGGCATCTGGTGAGGGCGGGTAGCTCAGTTGGTTAGAGCACGTGACTTTTAATCATGGGGTCGGGGGTTCGAATCCCCCCCCGCTCACCAATTTGCCGAAAAGGATGACGGCATGGCAGACGCGCGCGCGCCCCGACTGGCGGTTCTGATTGACGCCGACAACGTGCCGGCCGGTTATGCGGAAGCCATCTTCGAAGAGATCGCGGCCTTGGGCGAGGCGTCGGTGCGACGGATCTACGGTGACTGGTCGGCGACCCGGCTGAACGCCTGGGCCAAGAAGGTCGCAGCGCTGGGGCTGGTGGCGGATCAGCAATTTTCCAACACAAAAGGCAAGAATGCCAGTGACATAGGCCTTGTTATCGCGGCGATGGATTTCCTGCATTCGGGGTTGTTCGACGGGTTCGTTCTGGTCAGTTCGGACAGTGATTTCACCCGGCTGGCGGCGCGCATCCGCGAGCAGGGGCTGGACGTCTACGGCATCGGCGAAAAGAAGACGCCCGAAGCGTTTCGCATGGCCTGCAAGCGGTTTATTTACGTGGAAAATCTTGGGGTTACCGAAGAACCGGCGCCCAAGGCGATCAAATCGGACACCCCGGAAGAGCCGGTAGTCAAACCAGGGGGCAAAGAGCCGCCGGCCAAGGCCATTCCGCTGATCATCGCAGCGATGCGGGCGATCGACCCCGAGGGGGAGTGGTATTCGCTGGGTCAGGTCGGCCAATACATCACCCAGGCCAATCCCGATTTCGATACAAGGACTTACGGGGCACCCAAACTGTCGGACCTGGTGCGAAAGATCAGCAGTCGGTTCGAGGTCAAGCCCGGTCCGGGCGGGCAGTTGCTGGCGCGCGACGTGGCCTGATGGCGGCCTGAAGGCGGGCGGTCATTGCCGCCACGCACCCCTCCTTTGCACGCAAACCCGCGTATGGCCCGCGTCGGCGCAACGTATGGCGCACGTATGGCTTTGCGCATGACGTTGCCGCAGCGGGCAACTGTGCATCTGCGCACCGTTTCTCTGCCGCGGGGCGGGCTATCGGCGGGGCGTGCGGATGCCTATCTTGGCGCCATGGCAGCAGGAGATGCAGCATGATCGAACTTGGCCTCGACACCTTTGGCGACGTGACGCTTGGCGCGGATGGCACCCCCAAGCCGATGGATCAGGTGTTGCGCGACGTGGTCGAAGAGGCGGTGCTGGCCGATCAGGTGGGGGTCCGCTTCATCGGGCTGGGCGAGCATCACCGGTCCGACTTTGCCATTTCGTCGCCCGAGATCGTGCTGGCCACGATTGCCGGACGCACGTCGCAGATCAAGCTGGGCACGGCGGTCACCGTGCTGTCGTCGGATGATCCGGTGCGGGTGTTCCAGCGCTTTTCGACCTTGAACGCGGTGTCCGGTGGGCGGGCCGAGGTCATTCTGGGCCGGGGGTCGTTCACCGAAAGCTATCCGCTGTTCGGCTATGAGTTGGAAGATTACGAACGGCTGTTCGAGGAAAAGCTCGATCTTTTCGCCAAGCTGGTCCGCACGCCGAAAGTCACCTGGGCGGGCGAGACGCGAACCGGGCTGAGCGATGCGGTGGTCTATCCGCCGTTGGGGCCTGCGGGGTTGACGACCTGGGTCGGCGTGGGCGGCAGTCCCGAATCGGTGGTGCGCGTCGTGCGGCAGGATCTGCAGCTGATGCTGGCGATCATCGGCGGCGACCCGCGCCGGTTCGTGCCGTATGTCGATCTTTATCACCGTGCGGTGAAGCAGCTGGGCCGGCAGCCGCGGCCCATCGGCATCCATTCGCCGGGCCATGTGGCCGCAACCGACGCGTTGGCGCGCGAGCAGCTGTGGCCGCACTACGCCGAGATGTTCGGGCAGTTGGGGCGCGAGCGCGGCTGGCCGCCGGTCACCAAGGACAAGTATCTGGCCGAGGTGGAACACGGCAGCCTTTATGTCGGATCGCCCGAAACGGTGGCGCGCAAGATCGCGTCGGCGGTGACGGCGCTGGGGGTGCAGCGGTTCGACATGAAATATGCGACCGGCCCGATGCCGCATGGCCAGTTGCTGGACGGTATCCGGCTTTATGGCGAACGGGTCATCCCGATGGTGCAAGAGATGGTGGCGGGCGCCGAGGTCGCGGCCTGACTCACGGCAGGCTGGCCACGATGGCCCGCGCCGCGGCGGCAGGGTCGGTGGCGGCCCAGACCGGGCGGCCGACCACGATGTGATCGGCGCCGTTGCGCAGCGCCTCGGCAGGGGTCGCGGTGCGTTTCTGGTCGCCCTTGTCGGCCCCGTCCGGCCGCACGCCCGGCGTCACGATCAATTTGCCACGGGCCTGCGGCAGCGCACGGATCGCCGCCGCCTCAAGTGGCGAGGCGATGACGCCGTCCGCCCCGGATTCGAACGCGCGGGCGGCGCGTTCCAGCGTGATGTCGGAAAGGTCGCCGGGCTTGATCAGGTTCGCATCCAGATCCGCGCGGTCGAGCGAGGTCAGGATCGTCACCGCGAGGATCTTGAGGTTCGAGCCCGCCTTGCCCGTCGCCGCCGCAGCGACCACCTGCGGGTCGCCGTGGACGGTCAGGAAGTCGAGGTCGTATTGCGCGAGCCCGCGCACTGCTGCCTCGATCGTGGCGCCGATATCAAAGAGCTTCATGTCCAGAAAGATGCGCTTGCCATGCTCGCCCTTGAGTTCGTTGGCGAGCGCGAGACCGCCCCCCGTCAGCATCCCGAGGCCGATCTTGTAGAAGCTCACGCTGTCGCCCAGCCGGGCGGCGAGGTCGAGGCCGTGGACGACGTTGGGCACGTCGAGGGCCACGATCAGGCGGTTGTCCATGGGATGCTCCATTCCTGCGGGGTGGGCGGGCTGTGCCACTTGCGGATTGACAGCGCAAGGCTTTTGCCGCGAGTCTGGCGCAAAGCGAGGGCAGGCCATGGAAATCAACGTGAGTTTTGACCGGCCCGACGGGCCCGGCGCCGGGCCGGTGACGGTGGGGTGGTTTCTGACCAGCGACAAGGGGGCGGTGCTGTACGACCCGCCCGAGCGGCTGATCTTTCGGCAGACGAACAAGGCGCATGCGAAAAGCGCCAGCCGGTGTCCGGCGGTGGTGCAGATGGAATCGCGGTACTTCGTGGTAAAATGCCCGTTCGACCTGACGATCGGGTTCGGGCGCGACGACAAGGGCAAGGCGCATCTGGTCAACCGGGCCGGGCCGGGGTGGGATCACCGATCCGGGGCAACAAGCTGGGCGAGGTTCTGACGCTGGTGTCGGAAGCCGAGTGGCGCTATCCGGACCGCCCGACGGTGCAGCTGACGTTGCCCTACTGTTTCATCGCTGACGAGATGGTGTATCTGACGCAACTGGGCCCTTTTGCGCATTACCGCAGCGATCCGCTGCCCGGCACGATCTTTGGCGGGCGGTTTCCGGTGAATGTGTGGCCGCGCCCGATCATGTGGGCGTTCGAGTGGCATGAGCCTGCGCGCGACATCGTGCTGAAGCGGGGCGAGCCCTTGTTCTATCTGCAGTTCGAGGCTGAGGGCCCCGACCGCCCGGTGCAGCTGGTCGAGGCGGCGCGGACGCCGGAACTAGTGCAGTATCTCGAGCAGATCGGCGGAGTGGTGAATTACGTCAACCAGACCTTCGGGCTTTTCAAGGCCGCCGAGGCGCTGCGGCCTGCACGGCTGGTGGTGCCGAAGGCGCGGGAGTGAGGTGGCGGAATGGCGGGGTGAACCCCGCCCTACGGAGGCGGCATGGGCAGTTGGCTGGAGACCTATGATGTGGCCAGCGGCCGGGTGCGGGTGATCTTGCAGACCGAGGCGCGGATCAAGGCGCCGAACTGGGACCCGGGGGGAGGGAGCTTGCTGGTCAATGGCGGGGGGCGGCTGTTCCGCGTGCCTTTGGACCGGCCAGAGTTGGTGGCGGTGGACACGGGCTTTGCCGACCGGTGCAACAACGACCACGGGATCAGCCCGGATGGCCAGTGGGTGGCCCTGTCGCATCACCGGGAGCGGGGGAGCGAGATCTTCCTAATGCCGGCAGCGGGGGGCGCGCCGGTGCTGGTCAGCCCCGAGGCGCCGAGCTGGTGGCATGGCTGGTCGCCGGACGGGACGCGGCTGGCCTATGTGGCGGCGCGGGGCGGGTCCCGGGTGATCGACGTCTACACGATTGCGATCGAGGGGGGAGAGGAGACCCGGCTGACCTTTGGCGAGGGACATTGCGACGGGCCAGATTATTCGGCGGACGGAGCCTCGATCTATTACAACTGCGATCGGGCCACGGCCGAGGGGTCGCATGCGCAGATCTGGGTGATGGGGGCGGACGGGGCGGGGCAGCGGCGGCTGTATTCGGATGAGTTCGTCAACTGGTTTCCGCATCCGTCGCCGTGCGGGCGGCATCTGCTGTATCTGGTCTATCCGCCCGCCACGCTGGGGCACCCGGCGGATTTGCCGGTGGCCCTGTGCCTGTGCGATCCCGAAGGCGGCAACCGGCGGCGGGTGCGGGAGTTCATCGGCGGGCAGGGAACCATCAACGTGCCGTGCTGGGCGCCCGACGGGTCGGCCTTTTCCTATGTGCGGTATGGCTGAGGGCGGGATGTTGGATTGGCCGGGAGGGCTGTCTGCCCTCCCGGTCCCTCCCGAGGATATTTATGAACAGATGATGCGTCAGGCCACAGTCAGCGGCGGCGGGATCAGCAGACGCTTGGGGTCGCCCCAGATCGAGACGTGAATCTCGGGTTCGGGGCCGATGTGTTCGGGGGTCAGGCCGACGATGCGGATGCGAAACGGCTCGCCCGCCGTCAGGGCCGGGGCGATCAGGTAGGCGGCTGCGGGGGTAAGCAGACCCAACAGCCGCAGCGGGCGGTGCGGAATGACGCCGAGCCTGTAGCGCTGGACCGGGGCGAAGATGCCGATCCGGCCGTCGGTCATCGGATGCGCTTGTGCGGCGTCACCGATCGACAGGCCGGTGCGGGCGACGTTGACGTGCAGGTCGACCAGTCGGGTCATGGGCAGGATGGGTTGCTGTGAGTCGCGCATAATGCCGCCTTTGGGTTTCGGTCTTGGTTTTGGGTGACCTTGGCGGGAGCGGGGGTGGTGCCGCAAGCGGGCGATCCGTCCGCGGGCCGGATGCCGCCGAGCCTAAGCGGCCGCATCGGCGGAATTTGATCGATTGTGGCGCATGGCTCGGCGCAGGGTGGGTGCTGCGCAGGATCGGGGAGTGCGGAAAATCGACCGCTGCGGGTTGTTGCAATCTTGCATCATACCCGTTGCCAACCCAGATTAGGGTTGGGCCTTGAAGAAGCGTGCCATGACGGGCGCAGGCAAGGTGCCTTGAAGGAGACGACCATGAATTTGGAAAAGTTCACCGAGCGGTCGCGCGGGTTCATTCAGGCCGCGCAGACCATCGCGATGCGGGAAAGCCACCAGCGTCTGTCGCCCGAGCATCTGTTGCAGGCCCTGATGGACGACGATCAGGGGCTGGCATCCAATCTGATCCGCCGGTCGGGCGGAGAGCCTGCGCGCGTCGTTGAGGCCCTGGCGTTGGCCATGGCCAAGCTGCCGAAAGTCACGGGCGATGCGCAGCCCTTCATGGACCCCGGTCTAGTCAAGGTGCTGGACGAGGCCGAGAAGGTTGCCAAGAAGGCCGGGGATTCGTTCGTCCCCGTCGAGCGGATCCTGATGGCCCTGTGCATGGTGCCAAGCAAGGCGAAGGATGCGCTGGATACCGGCGCGGTGAAGGCGCAGAACCTGAACGCCGCGATCAACGACATTCGCAAGGGCCGCACGGCTGACTCGGCGAGCGCCGAGGAAGGCTACGACGCGCTGAAGAAATATGCGCGCGATCTGACCGAAGCCGCGGCCGAAGGCAAGATCGACCCGATCATCGGGCGGGACGAGGAAATTCGGCGCGCGATGCAGGTGCTGAGCCGCCGCACCAAGAACAATCCGGTGCTGATCGGTGAGCCGGGCGTCGGGAAAACCGCGATCGCGGAAGGCCTTGCGCTGCGCATCGTCAATGGCGACGTGCCGGAGTCCTTGCGAAACAAGAAGCTGATGGCGCTGGATATGGGCGCGCTGATCGCCGGGGCGAAGTATCGCGGAGAGTTCGAGGAGCGGCTGAAGGCCGTGCTGAACGAGGTCACGCAAGGCGCGGGCGAGATCATCCTCTTTATCGACGAGATGCACACGCTGGTCGGCGCGGGCAAGTCCGAAGGCGCGATGGATGCGGCCAACCTGATCAAGCCGGCGCTGGCGCGGGGCGAGTTGCATTGCGTCGGTGCCACGACGCTGGATGAATACCGCAAGTATGTCGAAAAGGACGCGGCGTTGGCGCGGCGGTTCCAGCCCGTGATGGTGAACGAGCCGACGGTGGAGGACACGATCAGCATCCTGCGCGGGATCAAGGAAAAGTACGAGTTGCACCACGGGGTGCGGATCAGCGACTCGGCTCTGGTGGCGGCGGCGACGCTGTCGCACCGCTACATCACCGACCGGTTCCTGCCGGACAAGGCGATCGACCTGGTGGACGAGGCGGCCAGCCGTTTGCGGATGGAGGTCGACAGCAAGCCCGAGGAGCTGGATGCGCTCGACCGGTCGATCCTGCAATTGCAGATCGAGGCGGAGGCGCTGAAGAAGGAAGAGGATGCCGCGAGCCGGGACCGGCTGGAGAAGCTGGAGAAAGAGCTTTCGGGCCTGATGGAGCGGTCTGCCGAGATGACCGCAAAGTGGCAGGCAGAGCGGGACTCGCTGGAGGCGGCGCGCGGGTTGAAGGAAGACCTCGACCGGGCGCGGGCCGAACTCGATCAGGTCAAGCGCGAGGGCAATCTGAGCCGGGCGGGAGAGCTGTCGTACGGGATCATTCCGGGGCTGGAAAAGCAGTTGGTCGAGGCCGAGGCGCGCGACGGGTCGGCACTGGTGGCCGAGGCCGTGGGGCCCGAGCAGATCGCCGAGGTGGTGGAACGCTGGACCGGCATCCCCACAAGCCGGATGCTGGAAGGCGAGCGCGACAAGCTTTTGCGGATGGAGGACGAGCTTGGCAAGCGCGTGATCGGGCAGCGGCAGGCGGTGGTTGCCATCTCCAACGCGGTGCGTCGCGCGCGGGCCGGGTTGAATGATGAGAACCGGCCGCTGGGGTCGTTCCTGTTTCTCGGGCCGACCGGGGTGGGCAAGACCGAGCTGACGAAGGCGGTGGCAGCGTATCTGTTCGACGATGACAGCGCGATGGTGCGGATTGATATGTCCGAGTTCATGGAGAAACATGCCGTGTCGAGGCTGATCGGCGCGCCGCCCGGCTATGTCGGCTATGACGAGGGCGGGGTGCTGACCGAAGCGGTGCGGCGGCGTCCGTACCAGGTCGTGCTGTTCGACGAGGTGGAAAAGGCGCATCCGGATGTGTTCAACGTGCTGTTGCAGGTTCTCGACGACGGGGTGCTGACCGATGGGCAGGGGCGGACGGTCGATTTCAAGCAGACGCTGATCGTGTTGACCTCGAATCTGGGGGCCTATGCGCTCAGCCAGTTGCCTGACGGGGCGGACCCGACCGAGGCGCGGCGGCAGGTAATGGAGGCGGTGCGCGGGCATTTCCGGCCCGAGTTCCTGAACCGGCTGGATGATCAGATCATCTTCGACCGGCTGGGGCGGCAAGATATGGCGGCGATCGTCGAGATCCAGCTGAAACGTCTGGAGGCACGGCTGGCCGGGCGCAAGATCTTGCTGGAGCTAGACGAGGCCGCAAAGATCTGGCTCGCCGACGAAGGCTATGACCCTGTGTTCGGGGCGCGGCCGTTGAAGCGGGTGTTCCAGCGGCATCTGCAGGACCCTTTGGCCAGCATGATCCTGGCGGGCGATGTGATGGACGGATCGACGGTGGTGATCAGCGCCGGGGTCGATGGCCTGATCATCGGCGACCGGGTCAGCGCGTCGCGGCGTCAACGCCCACAGGACGTGGTGGTGCACTGACGGTCGGGGCGGACGCGCCCTGGCACGCCGCCTTGGGCCGGGGCCTTGATGCAAGGGCCCCGGTCGGGTGTGATCTTGGCGTTACACAGTTTAACGATCCGACCGTCACGCGGGGTTGCCACACCCGCCAAAGCGTGTTGCATGCGCACGGCGGCCGACCGCATCCGCCATGCCGTCAGCTTCGAGGTGATCGCGCTCGCGCTCGTCACTCCGCTGAGCGCCTCGCTGTCGGGACGCCCGCTGCACGACATGGGCGTGGTCACCGTCGACAGTGCGTTGATCGCGGCGGTCTGGAACTGTGGCGACAACGTTCTGTTCGACCATGCGCTGTTACGTCTGCGCGGGACGACGCAAACGACGGTCGCGCTGCGCGTGGCGTATGTGCTGGCGTTCAACTGGGCCTATGACCTGCTGTTTCCGGTTCTGCCGACGGTGCGTGGCGACCCGGCCCCGTGATTGACGGGACCGGCACCGACGCGCCAATGAAAAAGGGGGCGGGCCTGCGCCCACCCCCCCTGATGTGCCGAATGGCAGATCACATCGGCGGCAGGATCACCGAGTCGATGACGTGGATCACGCCGTTCGTCGCGGCGATGTCGGCGGTCGAGATCGTTGCGCCGTTCACCTTGGCACCGCCTTCGAGCGTGAAGGTCAGCTCGCCGCCCTGCACCGAGGCTGCGGTCATGCCTTCCGTCAGGTCGGCTGCCATCACGGCACCCGGCACGACGTGATAGGTCAGGATCGCGACCAGCTGGTCCTTGTTTTCCGGCTTCAGCAGGTCCTCGACGGTGCCGGCGGGCAGCGCGGCAAAGGCGGCGTCGGTCGGCGCGAACACGGTGAACGGGCCGGGGCCCTTCAGCGTCTCGACCAGACCGGCGGCGGTCACGGCAGCGACCAGCGTGTTGAAGGAGCCTGCGCCGGCTGCGGTGTCGACGATGTCCATGTCCTGCGCAAAGGCGGGTGCGGCGAACATGGCGACCGATGCGGTCAGGGCGAGGAAGGTTCTGCGGATCATGGGGGTCACTCCTATTGATCAATGCCGTATTGGCACCAACAATACGCCGCGTCGCGGCCGCCGGTTCATTGTCAAATTTGCGCAAGCACGTCTTGACCGCGAACGGCTGCCGCCTAAGCTTGGGTGCCGCGCGATTTCCAGTCACGATTGGTTGACCGTGCGTGAGCGAAACGCCTGTAACGTTCCGTCGGTTGCCGCACGCACGCTTCCGCGCGGGGTGGATGTTTCAGAACCCTGCCGCAGATGTGACGCAAGATGATTTTGAATTCGTCGCAGGCTGAGGCATTGTGCGCGAAAGAACAGGAGCGAACGATGTCGAAGGTGTTGCGCTGGTCGGATGTGACGCCGAAAGTCATGTTCATGAATCGCCGGCAGTTGATACTGGGCGCAGGTGCCCTGACGCTGGGCGCACCGGCTTTTGCGGAGCTTCCCAAAAGCCCGTTATCGACGGACGAGCCGCCGAACAGCCGCGAAGACATCAGCACCTACAACAACTTTTATGAGTTCGGCTACGACAAGTCTGACCCCGCGCGGTATGCGGGCGGGCTGACGGTCGATCCGTGGTCGGTCGCGGTCGATGGGCTGGTGGACAAGCCCGGCACCTATGATCTGGCCGATCTGTGCGCGGGCCTGACAGTCGAGGAGCGGATCTACCGGTTCCGCTGCGTCGAGGCGTGGTCGATGGTCGTGCCCTGGATGGGCTTTCAGCTGTCGGCGCTGCTCGACAAGATCGGCGTGCAGCCGGGGGCAAGGTTCGTGGCGTTCGAAACGCTGGTGCGCCCCGAGGAAATGCCGGGCCAACAAAGCGGGTCGATCGAATGGCCCTACCGCGAGGGGCTGCGGATCGACGAGGCGATGAACCCGCTGACCCTGATGGCGACCGGGCTTTACGGCGAGCCGATGCCGAACCAGAACGGCGCGCCGATCCGGCTGGTGGTGCCGTGGAAATATGGCTTCAAGTCGATCAAGTCGATCGTGCGGATTTCGCTGGTCGAGGCGATGCCGCAAACCACCTGGAACATGCTGCAACCGTCGGAATACGGCTTTTATGCCAACGTGAACCCGACGGTCGATCATCCGCGCTGGAGCCAGGCGACGGAACGGGTGGTGGGCTCGGGGCTGTTCGGCGGGCGTAAGGACACGCTGATGTTCAACGGCTACGGCGATCAGGTCGCCTCGCTATATGCGGGGCAGGATCTGGCCAGAGACTACTGATGCAGCGCGTCGTCGAAGAGGTGAACCGGGCTGCCCGGACCGTGCCGACCTGGGCGGTCTATGTGGCGGGCGCCGTGCCCTTTGCCTGGCTGGTGTGGGCGGTGCTGACCAACAGCCTCGGTCCCGACCCGGTGAAGGCGGTGGAGAATCGTCTGGGGCTGTGGGCGCTGCAGTTTCTGGTCGCCGGGCTTGCAGTCACGCCACTGCGCCGGCTGGGCATCAATCTGATCCGCCACCGCCGGGCGCTGGGCCTGATCGCGTTCTTTTACGCGCTGATGCATTTCGTGACGTGGGTCGTGCTCGATATGGCGCTCGACTGGGGGCAGATCGCGGACGCGCTGTGGAAGCGGCCCTATATCCTGATCGGCTTCGGCGCGCTTGTGGCGATGGTGCCGCTGGCTGTGACGTCAAGCAATGCCGCGATCCGGCAGATGGGGCCGAAAGCCTGGGGCCGGCTGCATAAGCTGATGTATGGAATCGTGGCGGCCGGGGCGTTGCATTACCTGCTGCTGGTCAAGGTGATCACCGCAGAACCGGTGATCTATGCCGGTCTGGTGCTGGCCCTGCTGGCGGTTCGACTGGTGCCGAAACAGCGCCGGATGCAAACGGCATGATCTGACGCGGATGCAGCAATTTTCTTGCCGCGCCGCAGCGCCAGTAGTGGTATTCGCCGCCTTAACCGCAAGATTTTGTAGTCTATTCGGCGAGTACGAAAAAAATGTGACCGTCTGCAATTTTCCTCTTGCGGGTTTTTTACTCTCGGCCTAAACACCGCTTCACCGAAACGGAGACTGTGGGAACGCGGTTGAGGTTGTGGGGTAGCGGTGACGCTGCGGACGGGAATTCTGGATGCACGACGGCAGATACGCCCGAAGTTCGGGTGTGCTGTGTGTTTTGTGTCTGTGCTCTTTGAAAATTGAATTGTTGAAGGGATATGTGGGCGGTTTGGACGCATCGACGTCTAACGCTAGCATATCGGCCTTGTAGGGGAGTTGTGGTGACACATCCGACCGATGATCAGGGTGAAAGCTTCACGGTTTGTGGGTTCTGGTTACTTCGGTAACTTGAGCACATGAATTGTTAAGACCTGATTTCGTTCCGAGATCAGGCAGATGTGCGAAGGTTCGACGTCAAGGATACGCAGAAATGCGTTTCAACTTGAGAGTTTGATCCTGGCTCAGAATGAACGCTGGCGGCAGGCCTAACACATGCAAGTCGAACGGGCCCTTCGGGGCTAGTGGCGGACGGGTGAGTAACGCGTGGGAACGTGCCCTTTGGTTTGGAATAGCCCCGGGAAACTGGGAGTAATACCAAATACGCCCTTCGGGGGAAAGATTTATCGCCAAAGGATCGGCCCGCGTTGGATTAGGTAGTTGGTGGGGTAATGGCCTACCAAGCCGACGATCCATAGCTGGTTTGAGAGGATGATCAGCCACACTGGGACTGAGACACGGCCCAG
>JANNNU010000181.1:0-3122 GCA_031398695.1 Paracoccaceae bacterium
GGTGCGCGCGAACAGCCGGTCGTTGGTATAGGCAATGCCCAGCATGCCAAGCCGCCGCTCCCCCGCAACAAGCGGCAGGAAGAACCATCTCGCCGTCGGGAGCGTATCCGATCGCGCCCAGAAGGCTCGCCCTTGTCCCAGGCGAATTGGGCGGCGGACTGGTCGCGGATATCCAGCCGGTCTTCGGGGGGAAAGCCGCCCACCACCTGCAGTTCGCCCAAAGGCGAGGGCCGCAGCAAGACCGCCTCGCAGCGCAACGTCGTGGCGACATGGCTGACCGAGGCCCAGATCACGTCATCGGCGGTGGCGGCGGCTGCAACACGGCGGCTGAAATCGTACAGCTTGTTGGTGCGGTCCGCGATGCTGGCTTGCGCGTCGATCCGGGCGCGCAACCGCGCAGCCAGATTGCCGGTGATCAGCGACGCCACCAGAAACAGGCCCAGCGTGAGCAATTCACCTTGCCGCGATACCTGAAAACTGAAGCGCGGATCGGTAAAGAGGTAGTTGTAGGCAAAGAACCCCAGCACAGCCGCCGCGAGGGCCGGGCCAAGTCCCCGGCGGCTGGCGACCACGACCACTGCGGTCATGTAGATCAACGACAGGCTTGCCACCGGAAACAGCCGGTCCGCCGCAAAGGCGCAGGCCGAGGCCACGGCGACCGCAAGTCCCGCCTCGCCCCAGGCCAAGGGGTCACGCGCAAATCGTGGCAGATGCCATCCGGCGCGTCTTCCCCGCTCGTCCGGTTCTGCCGCCAAGGTGATCTCGAACTGCCCGGAACGGCGCAACAGGCCGTCTGCAACGTCTTCGGTTGTCAATCTTGCCCAGAACGGGCGCGGGCGCGGGCGGCCGATCACGATGCGCTTGACGTTCCGGTCTGCGGCATAAGACAGGATCGCTTGCGCGACATCGCGTTCGGCGTCAAGTGTCGCCAATTCCGCCCCCAGCCGTTCCGCCAGCCGCAAGGCCCCGGCCAGCCGGTCCTTGTCGGCATCGGGCAATCCTTCGGCGCGTGTCTGGGTGACATTGATCGCGATCCATTCGGCGCGGGCGCGGTCGGCCGAGCGTTTGGCGACCCGGATCGCCTCGCGCGCGGCGGGGCTTTCGTTCACGCAGACCAGAATGCGTTCCTGCGTCGGCCATGGCCCGGTGATCGCATGGGCGGCCATGTGTTCGCGCAATTGCGCATCGACCCGGTCGGCAGCGGCCCGAAGCGACAGTTCCCGAAGCGCCGTCAGGTTCCCCTTGGCAAAGAACGAGGTCAGCGCACGCGCCGCCTGATCCTGCGGATAGACCTTGCCCTGCCGGAGCCGCTCCAGCAACTCGTCCGGGGGGATGTCGATCAGCTCGATCTCGTCTGCCATCTCCAGCATGCGGTCGGGCACCGTTTCACGCACGCGAACGCCGGTGATGCGGGCGACGGTTTCGTTCAGCGTCTCGATGTGCTGGATGTTCAAGGTGGTGAACACGTCGATACCCGTCGCGAGCACCTCTTCGACATCCTGCCAGCGTTTTTCGTGGCGGCTTCCGTCGGCATTGGTGTGAGCCAATTCGTCAATCAGGGCGAGCGTGGGGCGACGGGTCAGCAGACCGTCCAGATCCATTTCGGTCAGGGCGCGGCCCTTGTAGATCACCGGTATGCGGGTCAGTTCCGGCAGACCCGCAAGCTTGGCCTGCGTTTCGGCCCGGCCATGCGTCTCGATCAGGGCGGCCAGCACGTCCACACCCTCGGCCTGTTTGCGCTGCGCGTCATCCAGCATGGCCCAGGTCTTGCCCACGCCCGGGGCCGCGCCGATGAAGATCTTCAGCCGCCCCCGCCCTTCTTTCGCGGCCTGCGTCAACAGGGCTTCGGGAGAGGGGCGGATGGCGGCGTCTGTGGTCATTCCGTTCCTGGTCCACCGGCTGAAGGCAGCGGAAAGGCCGCGTCAAGCGCGAGGTTGGTCTCCAACACATTCACGGAGCGTTCGCCATAAAGCCAGAGCGTTCGACCCACAATGTTTCCTTCGATCAGATTGGTGATCGCAGCGACATCCGCCCCGCGTGCCATCGCAATGCGGTCTGCCTGCGCCATCGCATTTTCGGGGCTGATGTCAGGATCAAGCCCCGACCCCGAGGCGGTGACGGCGTCGATCGGGGCCGCCCGTCCGTTCAGCGCCTGAAATGCCGCCCGGCGCTCGGCCACCGCGGCGATCAGCGCCGCAGACGTCGGCCCAAGGTTCGAGGCACCGGTTCCGGCCGCATTCCACGCGCTGGCCGAGGGGCGCGGGTGCAGGTAGCCCGGCTGTGCAAAGGGCTGGGCGACGAGGGTGGACCCGATCACCGCATCACCCAGCACGATCAGACTGCCGTTGGCGGCAGCCGGAAACAGGGTTTGTGCGATGCCGGTCATCGCAAGGGGATAGGCAACGCCGGTTAGCAGGGTAAAGCCGAGTGTCAGGGTGATGGCTGGGCGCAGGTGGGTCAGCATGATCGTCTCCTCAGGCTAGGTTCAACGCGACAAGGCACAGGTCGATGGCCTTGATGCCGACGAAGGGCACGAACAGGCCGCCCAATCCGTAGACCAGCAGATTTCGGCGCAGCAGCTGGGCCGCACTTGCGGGGCGGTAGGCGACGCCGCGCAGCGCCAGCGGCACCAGCGCGATCAGGATCAGCGCGTTGAAGATCACCGCCGACAGAATGGCACTGGTCGGCGAAGCCAGTCCCATAATGTTCAAGACCGCCAGCCCGGGATAGGCCGCGACAAAGATCGCAGGCAACACGGCGAAGTATTTTGCCACGTCGTTGGCGATGCTGAACGTCGTCAGCGCGCCGCGCGAGATCAGCAACTGCTTGCCCACCATCACCACCTCGATCAGCTTGGTCGGATCGCTGTCGAGGTCGATCAGGTTCGCGGCCTCTTTCGCCGCCGGGGTGCCGGCGTTCATCGCGACCCCCACATCGGCCTGCGCCAGCGCGGGCGCGTCGTTCGACCCGTCGCCGCACATCGCGACCAGCCGCCCGCCCGCCTGTTCGCGGCGGATCAGATCCAGCTTCATTTCGGGCGTCGCCTCCGCCAGAAAATCATCGACCCCCGCCTCGGCGGCAATGGCGGCGGCGGTCAGCGGGTTGTCGCCGGTGATCATCAC
>JANNNU010000219.1:0-33490 GCA_031398695.1 Paracoccaceae bacterium
CACCCGGACCTGCAGGGTGCCGAAATCGAAATCCTCGTCCGAGCCACGCGCATTGGTGCTGGGGGCCGCGGCACTGAACGGACCGCCCGTCAGGTTGGCGTTGAAATCGTTGCCGCCCATGTTGACGTAAAGATACTCGAGTCCGATCGAGACCTTCTCGCTCAGCCGGTTCTCGACCCCCAGACCGATGGCATAGCCGATGCTGCTGTCCTGCCCTCCCGAGGTGACCGTGGTCGCGCCCGATCCCGGCTGGGCATAGCTGAAATCGACATCGCCGAACGCAACGCCCGCGGTGCCGTAAAGCAGCGTGTTGGGCGACACCAGATACCCCGCGCGGCCGCGCAGGGTGCCCAGAAAGTCCATGCTGCGCGCGATGGTATAGGTGGCCGGGGTCCGCGACCGGCCTTCCTGCACGTCGCCGAAATCGCCGCCGTTTAGATCGAACACGCCGCCGTACACCATATTGCCGCTCTGGAAGTCATAGCCCAGATGGACGCCGCCGACGAAGCCGTTGTCGAATTCGCCCGAGAATCCACGGTCGGGCTGCGCGTCGTTCGGCGAGAACGCAGTTTCCAGAGGCCCGCCGGGCGGCATCGGGTCCAGCTGGAAGATCCCGTCCGACCCTGAATCCGCCGTGCCGACCTGGACGCCGCCGTAAAGCCCGGTCCAGTCCTGGGCCTGCGCCTGTGACACCGGAATGACGCCGACAGACGCCGCAGCGAGTGCGGCAGAGCCCAGCAATCTGGTCATCGTGATATGCATCTGGTTGATCCTCGGAAGGGTTGATGGCTGTGAAGGTGGCTGCAATTCAGGGAACTACGAAACGCGAACGATGCCGATCGGGGGATGGTTTCGCTGTTCACGCAAACGTCAGGGCGTTGTGAAAGATCACCCCGCGGCGCCAGGTTTGATTACCCACACCATTGGACGGTATGGGGCGCGGTGCGGGCGGAATTGTTGGCGCGGCGGCGGAACCCTGATCTGCCTCAAGACTTGGGGATGGGCCCCGTGCCATATTGGGCGCGGGCCGTTTCCAAAGGAGCTGAGATATGTCGGATCTGATTGTCGTGGCGTTTGACGATGCCGAAACCTCGTTTGCGATGCGCGCGGAACTGGTCAAGCTGCAAAAGGAATATCTGCTGGAGATGGAGGACGTCGTCGTGGTGACCCGGTCGTCCGAGAACAAGGTCCAATTGCATCAGGTGGCCGACATGACCACGCTCGGCGCGGTCAGCGGCGGCTTCTGGGGGGCGATGATCGGGCTTTTGTTCCTGAACCCGCTGCTGGGGGCGGCGGTCGGGGCCGGTGCCGGGGCCCTGTCGGGCGCCTACACCGACATCGGGATCAACGATGCGTTCATGAAGGATCTGGCCGGGGGCTTTCCGCCCGGCAGCGCGGCGGTGTTCGTACTGGTGCGCAAGATGACCGGCGACAAGGTGATCGAGCGTCTGACCGCATTCAGCGCCAAGGGTCGGGTGTTGCAAACCTCGTTGACGCGCGATGACGAGGCGTCGCTGCGCACGGCGCTGGAAAAGGTGGCACCGGCCGTCTGACGCAGCGCGCGGCTGGGGCGCCCCTTCATGCCTGCCGGACCGCCGCTGCATTGTTCGTCACCCAGCGTCCAGACCGAGGCACCAGTATCAGGCGTCGGTGGCGCGGTCGGTTTCGGTCGGCGCGGGTTCGTCGGCTGCGGCGGCAGGCGGGACGCCGGGTTCGTCGGCGACATCGCGCTCGACCTCGATGCGGACCTTGGTGACCATCGCCGCGATCACCCCGATCACCGCCAGCCACGGCGCAGTCAGCACGACGACGCCCCCCGCGAGCGCGCCGACGGTCATCGGCATTTCCAGCGTGACGTCATCGCCCGCGCGCAGCTTGAGGGTGCGGATGTTGCCGTGGTGGATCAGCTCCTTGATCTTGTCGATCAACTGTCCGCCCGAAACTTCGATCTCTTCCCAAACGGTCCGGCGGGGTTTTTCGGTCTTGTCGTCCATCTGATCTCTCCTTGCGGGCCGATGAGTCGGCAAGGTGCATATGGGCACCATCGTAGCCGGGTAAACCCTGACCTGCATCAAGGTTCGGGGCTTCTTGACCCTGCCGGCTGGTTCGTGGCTATGGTGCGGCATGGCCACCCGACCCCGATCCAGCAAATCCAGACCCCCAGCCCGCGCACGGACCTGGGGGCGCACAATGCGCCGCTGGGTGCTGCGGGGCGTGTCGGGCGTGGTCGGGCTTTTTGCCCTGCTGATCGTGCTCTTTTCCGTCGTGCCGCCGCCCGGCAACCTTTACCAGTGGTCGGAGGGCTGGCGGCTGGGCGGCATTGAGCGCGACTGGGTGGCTTGGGACGCCATCGCGCCGGTGATGGCGCGGTCGGTCGTGGCGGCCGAAGATGCGAACTTCTGCCTGCACTGGGGGTTCGACATCGCCGCGATCCGCGAGGCGGTGGAAGAGGGGGGCACGCGCGGCGCCTCTACCCTGAGCCAGCAGGTAACCAAGAACGTGTTCCTGTGGCACGGCCGAACCTACGTCCGCAAGGCAGCCGAAGCGGTGTTGACCCCGGCGGTGGAGCTGGTCTGGTCCAAGCGGCGGATCCTGGAGGTCTATCTGAACGTCGCAGAATTCGACGAAGGCGTCTTCGGGGTGCAGGCGGCCGCGCAGCACCACTTCGGCGTCGACGCGGCGGACCTGTCGCCCACCCAGGCCGCGCGCCTGGCCGCCGTGCTGCCGGACCCCAAGGGCCGGTCGGCGTCGAACCCGTCGGATTTCGTACGCTCGCGCACCCGCAGCATCCTGGCGGGGGCGGAGACGATTGCCGCCGATGGCCGGGCCGCCTGTTTTCAGACGGCGGGCTAGCCTGCCCGTTTCCAGCCGTCGGGCCGGGCCGTCGCGCGATGGAGGTTGAATTCGCGGGCGAGGCACGGCAAGACGGGTGAACCCAAGACACGAGCACCCGCCTGATGATCCGCCTCTATCACTTTCCGCTGTCCCCCTTCTGCCGCAAGGTGCGCCTGACGCTGGCCGAGAAGAAGCAGGAGGTCGAGCTGGTGGAAGAGCGGTATTGGGAAGCGAGCCCCGACTTTCTGCGCCGCAATCCGGCGGGCAAGGTGCCTGTGCTGCGGATCGACACCAAGGTTCTGTCGGAAAGCCAGGCGATCTGCGAATATCTTGAAGATACCATTCCGCAGCCGGCCCTGATGCCACGCGACCCCGAGGCCCGCTATGAAGTGCGCCGCCTGTGCGCCTGGTTCGACGACAAGTTTCACGCCGAGGTGACGTCGAAGCTGCTCTATGAACGGTTGAACAAGAAGGTTATGGGGCTGGGCTATCCGGACAGCAAGAACGTCAAGACCGGTGCTGCGCGGATCAAGTACCACATCGACTATCTGGGCTGGCTGCTGGACCAGCGGCGCTGGGTGGCGGGGGATGTGATGACGCTGGCCGATTTCACGGCGGCGGCGCATCTGTCGTGCCTCGACTACATCAGCGACGTGGACTGGAACCGCAATGCGACGGTGAAGGACTGGTATGCCAAGATCAAGTCGCGGCCCAGTTTCCGCACCTTGCTGGCCGATCAGGTGCCGGGGTTCCCGCAGCCGGCGCATTACGCCAATCTGGATTTCTGAGTGGCCGGCGCCGGGGGTTTCACACCCCCGGACCCTCGTGGGATATTTGTACCAATGCGAAAGCAGGGAATGGAGTCTCTGAAAGAGCGGCTCCGCGAACGGGCCATGGCCGAGGGGTTTGCGGCGATGGGGGTGTGCGCTCCGGATGCCGTACCCGAGGCGGCGGGCCGGTTGCGGGCGTTTCTGGACGCGGGCTTTCACGGGCAGATGGGATGGATGGCCGAACGCGAGGCGTGGCGCGGGTCTGCGGCGGCGCTGTGGCCCGAGGCGCGGTCGGTGGTGATGTTTGCCGAGGTCTATACGCCCCAGGGCGATCCGCTGGCGGTGCTGGAGGCGCGGGACCGGGGGGCGGTTTCGGTCTATGCGCAGGGCCGGGATTACCACGATCTGGTCAAGCGGCGGCTGAAGCGGGTCGGCGGGTGGTTTGCCGAGGTGTCGGGCAGCGAAATCAAGGTGTTCGTCGATACGGCGCCGGTGATGGAGAAACCCCTGGCGCAAGCGGCGGGGCTGGGCTGGCAGGGAAAGCACACCAATCTGGTGGGGCGGGGGCTGGGCAGCTGGTTCTTTCTGGGGGCGATGTTTACCACGGGGGTGCTGGAGCCGGACGCGGCGGAGGTCGATCATTGCGGGTCATGCCGGGCATGCCTCGACATCTGCCCGACGGACGCCTTTCCCGCACCCTACCGGCTGGATGCGCGGCGGTGCATTTCGTATCTGACGATCGAGCATCGCGGGCCGGTGGATCCGCAGTTGCGGGCCTTGATAGGCAACCGAATCTATGGCTGCGACGATTGTCTAGCAGTCTGCCCGTGGAACAAGTTTGCGCAGGCCGCGACCGAGATCGGCTATCAGCCGCGGGTCGGCGCGCCGGAGTTGGCGGATCTGGCCGGGCTGGACGATGCCGGGTTCCGGGCGCGGTTTTCCGGCAGCCCGATCAAGCGGATCGGGCGGGAACGCTTCGTGCGCAACGTGCTCTATGCGATCGGCAATTCCGACACGCCTGCGTTGTGGAAAGTGGCGGCGGCGCTGGTGGACGACCCCGACGAGGCGGTCGCCGATGCCGCCCGCTGGGCCTGTGCGCGGCTAGAGGCAGACTGACATCCCGCCGTCGACGAACAACACCTGACCGTTGATGTACGACGCGGCGGCGCTGGCGAGGAAGATGCAGGCTCCTTGCAGTTCGGGCAGTTGCCCCCAGCGGCCTGCCGGGGTGCGTTTGGCGATCCAGGCCGAGAAATCCGCATCGGCCACCAGCGCTGCGTTCATCGGCGTGTCGAAGTAGCCGGGTGCCAAGGCGTTGACGCGCAGGCCCTTGGGGCCCCAGTCGGTCGCCATGCCCTTGGTCAGGTTCGCGACAGCGCCCTTCGTCATCGTATAGGGCGCGATAGTGGGACGGGCCAGCGCGGTCTGGATCGAGGCGAGGTTGATGATCCGCCCGGTGCCGCGTTTGATCATGTGGCGGGCGGCGGCCTGCGCGGGGTGAAAGACGCCGGCGATGTTGGTTTGCAGCAGCGCCTCGAAATCTTCGGGCGCGAAGTCTTCCAGCGGGGCGCGGCGCTGGATGCCTGCGTTGTTGACCAGGATGTGGATCGGGCCGACCGTCGCCTCAAAGCCGTCGATGGCGGCGCGGGCCCCGGCATGGTCGGTCACGTCGAACGGCAGCAGGTGCGGCTCGGTCCCGGCGTCGCGCAGCGTCTGCGCGGCGGCGGCCAGCCTGTCGGCGCTGCGCCCGTTCAGCACGATGCGCGCGCCCGCCGAAGCGAGGCCGAGCGCCAGCGACAGCCCGATGCCCTGCCCCGAGCCGGTGATCAGGGCGGTCTGGCCGGTCAGGTCGAACAGGGGATGGGTCATCGGCAAATCCTCAGGGTGTGGCGCGCAGGTGATCCCGCAGGGCCGTGATCTGACCTTGCAAAGCGGTAAGGGCCGTCAGGGTCAACCCCGATCTTTCCAGGATGCAGGCCGGGATGTGTGCGGCGCGGGGTTGCAAAGCGCGGCCGTCGTCGGTCAGGCGGACCCGCACCTGACGTTCATCGCCCGGGTCGCGGGTGCGGGTCAGGTGGCCCATGGCCTGAAGCCGTTTCAGAAGCGGGGTCAGCGTGTTGGATTCGAGATGCAGCGTCCGCGCAATCTGGCCGACGGTCTGGTCGTCCGCGTCCCACAGCGCCGACAGGACCAGATACTGCGGATAGGTCAGGTCGAGATCGTCGAGCAGCGGCTGGTAGGCCGCCTGCATCGCATGGGTCGTCGAGTAGAGTGCAAAGCAAAGCATCTGAGGCACGGGGACGGGCATGGCGGCTCCTTTCCCGGCAAGTTAAATCGCGCGCGACAGGATCGCAAGGGATTGACCGCTGCCGTGGCGTGGTTTAACCTTATCGTACACGATTTAATCGCGATGGAGAGAACTATGGCTGTGGTATATTCGACCAAGGCGCAGGCCAGTGGCGGCGGGCGGGATGGCAAGTCGGCCCTGCTGGATGGTGGTCTGGCGGTGACGCTGGCGGTTCCCAAGGAGATGGGCGGCAATGGCGCCGGAAACAATCCTGAACAGTTGTTCGCATTGGGTTATGCGGCCTGCTATCTGGGCGCGATGCGCTTTGCCGCCAGCAGCGAAAAGCTGGGCATGGTTCCGGCGGATGCGACCGTGACCTCGACCGTCGGGATCGGCCCGCGCGCCGACGGCGGCTTTGGCCTGACCGTTTCGCTGGAGGTGTCGATGCCCGGCGTTGAGCGCAGCGTGGCCGAGAAGATCATCGAACGCGGCCATTTCATCTGCCCGTATTCGAACGCGACCAAGGGCAACCTGAACGTGGTCACGACGCTGGTGTAAGGGGTAACTGCGGGCGTCCGTCACGGGCGCCCGCCTGTTTTCACAGTTCAGGCGCGGACGAGCTTTTCGTAATCCGTCGCCACTTCGCGGGTCAAGGCGCCCACCTCGAACGTGTAGTCACCGATCGAGCCGACCGGTGTGACTTCCGCCGCCGTCCCGGTCAGCCAGCACTGTTCGAACCCTTCCAGCTCGGCCGGCAAGATGTGGCGTTCATGGACCTTGATCTGCTTGTCGCGCAGCATCTGGATCACGGTCTGCCGGGTGATGCCGTTCAGGAAGGCGTCAGCCAAGGGCGTATGCACCTCGCCATCCTTGACGAAGAAGATGTTCGCGCCGGTCGCCTCGGCTACATAGCCGCGATAGTCGAACATCATCGCGTCCGAACAGCCCTTCGCCTCGGCCGCGTGTTTCGACATGGTGCAGATCATGTAGAGGCCGGCCGCCTTGGCCGCGTGGGGGATGGTTTCAGGCGACGGGCGTTTCCACTTGGCGATGTCGAGCTTCGCGCCCTTCATCTTGGCGTCGCCATAGTAGTTGCCCCAAGTCCAGCAGGCGATCGCCATCTGTATCGGGTTGGCGTTCGACGCGACGCCCATCATCTCGCCCGCGCCACGCCACGCGATCGCGCGCACATAGGCGTCGGTCAGGTTGTTGGCCTTCAGCACCGCCTCTTTCGCCGCGTCGATTTCGGCCACGGACCAGGGCAGCTCCATGTCCAGCAGCTCGCCCGATTTGCGCAGGCGTTCGGAATGTTCGGTGCCCTTGAAGATCTTGCCGTTGTAGCACCGCTCGCCTTCGAACACGGACGAGGCGTAGTGCAGGGCGTGGGTCAGGACGTGCACCTTGGCCGACCGCCAGTCCACCAGTGCGCCGTCCATCCAAATGAACCCGTCGCGATCGTCATAGCCCGCCATCGTCAGCTCCCGCTTTGCACTAGTTGCGCAGTTTTGGTCCACTTCGGACATAATCTTGCGCAAAATCGGGCATCTGGCTAACAGTTGAGTCTTGGAATGTCAACAAGGCTGACGTAAGTTGCCGCAAAGGAGGACGTGATGGCAGAGGGGTCAAATTCCAGCGACGGCTTGCTGTTCCTGACGGATGAACAGCTGCGCAAGGGCATCGAGGCGATGTTCTTTGCCTACCGGGGCTTTACCTCGGACCCGGACCGGATTCTGGAAGGGCTGGATTACGGCCGCGCCCACCACCGGGCGGTGCATTTCATCCATCGCAGCCCCGGCACCACGGTGGGCAACCTGCTGTCGATCCTGGGCGTCACCAAACAGTCGCTGAACCGCGTGCTGCGCACCTTGTTCGAGGATGGCATGGTCGAGGCGCGGGTCGGCAAGACCGACAAGCGCGAGCGGCATCTGTTCCTGACCGACAAGGGTGCGGCGTTGGAGCGCAGCCTGTCGGATGCCCAGCGCGCCCGGATGCGCAGCGCCTATCGCGCGGCGGGGCCACAGGCGGTGCAGGGATTTCGCACCGTTCTGGAAGCGATGATGGACCCGGACCTGCGGCGGCAGTATCAGGGGTTGAAGGAGAACGGCCTGTAACACTCCGCCCGGGCCCTGCGACCTGCAAGAAGTGACCAAAGATGCGTGATCCGAGATGACCGAACCGATGGCCCACCTGCTGGTGGTGGATGATGACGAGCGCATTCGCGGCCTGTTGCAGAAGTTTCTGATCCGCCACGGCTTTCTGGTCTCGACGGCCCGCGACGCAGCTCAGGCCCGGCGCATCCTGACAGGGCTCGACTTCGACATGCTGGTGATCGACGTGATGATGCCGGGCGAGGATGGCATCAGCCTGACCCGCGCGCTGCGCAAGCAGATGTCGGTGCCGATCCTGCTTCTGACGGCGCGGGGCGAAACGGCCAACCGGATCGAAGGGCTGGAGGCGGGGGCGGATGACTATCTGGTCAAGCCGTTCGAGCCCAAAGAGCTGTTGCTGCGGATCAACGCCATCCTGCGGCGGGTGCCCGCGGTGGTGACCACCCCCGCCCCGCCCCGCGCGCTGCATCTGGGTCAGGTGCGCTATGACATCGACCGGGGCGAGTTGTGGCGCGGTGCCGAACAGGTGCGGATGACCACGACGGAAGCGCAGCTGATGCGGCTGTTTGCCGCCAGCCCCGGCACTGCGATTGCGCGCGAACGGCTGGTCGGCGAACGCGCTGAAACCGCCGCCGAGCCGGCGCGCCCCGAGGATTCGACCGCGCAGATGCGGGCGGTGGATGTGCAGATCACCCGCCTGCGCCGCAAGATCGAGGATGATCCCCGCCAGCCGCGCTATCTGCAGACGGTGCGGGGCGAAGGATACATGCTGCAACCCGACTAGCCGTCAGGCCTTGTCCACCGGCTTTCGCACCGGGGTCCGGGTCCGGGCCGGTCAAACGGGCCGCCGTGGCACACGGGTTTCTTGAACCCCGCGCCAAACCCTTGTCTAACCCTTAAGAGGGTGACGGACTAAAGATGGTGCGCGCATGGTTCTGATCTTCAGCCACAATAGTTTCGCGGGGCATGCGACGCCGGAAGGCCACCCGGAGCGGGCAGAGCGGCATCGGGCGGTCCTGTCGGGACTGGCCTCGTGCCCCGGTCCGTGGCGCGAGGCCCCGTTGGCGGACGAAGCCGACCTGCTGCGCTGCCATCCGGCCCGTCATGTGGCGCGGATCAGGGCAGCGGTTCCCGCGACAGGCTTTCGGGCGTTGGATGCCGACACCATCTTGTCGCCCGGCACCTGGGAGGCGGCGGTGCGCGCCGTGGGCGGGGCCTGTGCCGCCGTCGATGCGGTGATGGCCGAAGGCGGGCGGGCCTTTGTGGCCTGTCGCCCGCCCGGGCATCATGCGGAAACCGCGACGGCGATGGGGTTCTGCCTGTTCGGCACGGTGGCGATCGCGGCCCGGCGGGCGTTGCAGGTGCACGGGCTGGCGCGCGTCGCCGTGCTCGATTTCGACGTGCATCACGGCAACGGCACGCAGGACCTGCTGTGGGACGAGCCGGGGGCGATGTTCGTCTCGAGCCACCAGATGCCGATGTTTCCGGGCACTGGTGCTGCGTCCGAACGGGGCGCCCACGGTCAGATCGTGAACCTGCCGTTACGGGCCGGGACCGGCGGGGATGCGATGCGGGCGGTGTGGGGGCCGGCCTTGGCGCGGGTGGCGGATTTCGGGCCCGACCTGATTCTGGTCAGCGCTGGCTTCGACGCGCACTGCGACGACCCCCTGGGCGGCCTTGCGTGGGACGTGGCGGATTTCGCCTGGCTGACACGCGCGATCTGCGGGCTGGCCGATCGCGTGTGCGGCGGGCGGGTGGTATCGTGCCTGGAGGGCGGCTATGATCTGGCGGCGCTGACCGCTTCGGTTGCGGCGCATCTGGCGGAAATGGGAAGGCCTGTCGATGACCGATAAACCTGTGGCAGAAATGAGCTTCGAAGACGCGATGGCCGCGCTCGAGGCGGTGGTGACCCAGTTGGAAAAGGGCGAGGTGCCGCTGGAGCAGTCGATCGCCCTTTACGACCGGGGCGCGGCGTTGAAGGCGCATTGTGCCGCCAAGCTGGCGCAGGCCGAGGAAAAGGTCGAGATGATCCGCGCCAAGGAAGGCCGCGCCGTCGGCGTGACGCCCGTGGAGGGCCTGTGAGCTTTTCCGACGCGTTGGAACGGGCGGCGGGACGGGTGCAGGGGCGCCTAGATGCGGCGATGACCGGGCTTGCGGATGTGCCGGTGGTGCAGGCCATGCGCTATGCGTCGCAGGGCGGCAAGCGTCTGCGCGGATTTCTGGTTCTTGAATCCGCTGCGATGCTGGGCGTCTCGGCGGACCGGGCGGTCAGTGCGGCGGCGGCGGTCGAGGCGCTGCATGCCTACAGCCTCATCCACGACGATCTGCCGTGCATGGACGACGACGACCTGCGGCGCGGGTTGCCCACCGTGCATGTGACATGGAACGAGGCGACCGCCGTTCTGGCGGGGGATGCGTTGCAGACGCTGGCGTTTCAGTTGCTGTGCGATCCGGCGCTGGGGTCGGGCGACGTGCGGATCGCATTGGTCGACGGTTTGGCGCAGGCATCGGGGGCCGAAGGCATGGTGCTGGGGCAGGCGCTGGACATCGCGGCGGAAACGGCCAGCGCGCCCCTGACACTGGAGGCGATCACCGCGTTGCAGGCGGGCAAGACGGGGGCCCTGATCCGCTGGTCGGCCGAAGCCGGAGCGGTGATCGCGGAGGCCGACCCCGCGCCGCTGCGGGCCTATGCCGGGGCGTTGGGGCTGGCGTTTCAGATCGCGGACGACATTCTGGATGTGATCGGGGATGCCGCCGCGATGGGCAAGCGGCTGAACAAGGACGCCGCGGCGGGCAAGGCGACGTTCGTGTCGCTGCTGGGGCTCGACGCGGCGCGGTTGCGGGCAACCGATCTGGTGGCCGAGGCGGAGGACCATCTGCGACCCTATGGTGCGGCGGCGGAAAACTTGATCGCCGCCGCGAGATTTGCCATCACGCGCGTCAGCTAGGAGCCGACGATGACCGCCGAGACGACCCAACGCCCGAACACCCCGCTGCTGGACCGCGTGCATCTTCCGTCCGACGTCAAGCGCCTGACCGATCCGCAACTGCGCCAGTTGGCCGACGAGTTGCGGGCCGAGACGATCAGCGCCGTTTCGGTGACCGGCGGGCATCTGGGCGCCGGGCTGGGCGTGGTCGAATTGACCGTGGCGCTGCACGCGGTGTTCGACGCGCCGCGCGACAAGATCATCTGGGACGTCGGTCACCAGTGCTATCCGCACAAGATTCTGACCGGGCGGCGCGACCGCATCCGCACCCTGCGCACCGAAGGCGGGCTGTCGGGCTTCACCAAGCGCAGCGAATCGCCGTTCGATCCGTTCGGGGCGGCACACAGTTCCACCTCGATCAGCGCGGCCCTGGGGTTCGTCTGCGCCGCCGATCTGGGCGGCAGCCCGGGCGATGCAGTGGCGGTGATCGGCGACGGGTCGATGTCGGCAGGCATGGCCTATGAGGCGATGAACAACGCGGGCCACCTAAAGAAGCGGCTGTTCGTGATCCTGAACGACAACGAGATGTCGATCGCCCCGCCGGTCGGCGCGATGTCGGCCTATCTGTCACGCCTTTATGCCGGTGCCCCGTTTCAGGAGCTGAAATCGGCAGCGCGCGGCATGGTCAGCCTGCTGCCGGAACCGTTTCAGGAGGGGGCCAAGCGGGCGAAAGAGTTGCTCAAAGCGGCCACAGTCGGCGGCAGTCTGTTCGAAGAGTTGGGCTTTTCGTATCTCGGCCCGATCGACGGGCACGACCTAGACCAATTGTTGCCGGTCTTGCGCACCGCCCATGCCCGCGCCACCGGGCCGATGCTGATCCATGTGCTGACAAAAAAGGGCAAGGGATATGCCCCCGCCGAGGCAGCGCGCGACAAGGGCCATGCGACGGGAAAATTCGACGTGCTGACCGGGGTGCAGGTCAAGGCGACGCCGAATGCCCCCGTCTATACCAAGGTGTTTGCGCAATCCTTGATCCGTGAGGCCGAAGAGGATGCGCGGATCGTGGCGGTCACTGCGGCAATGCCCGAAGGCACGGGGCTCGATCTCTTCGCCAGCCGGTTTCCAAAGCGCTGCTTCGATGTGGGCATCGCCGAACAGCACGCGGTGACGTTTTCAGCGGCCTTGGCGGCGGGGGGGATGCGGCCGTTCTGCGCGCTCTATTCGACGTTCCTGCAACGCGGCTACGATCAGGTCGTCCATGACGTGGCGATCCAGCGGCTGCCGGTGCGGTTCGCCATCGACCGGGCGGGTCTGGTGGGGGCGGATGGGGCGACCCATGCCGGGGCGTTCGACGTGGCGTTTCTGGCCAACCTGCCCGGCTTCGTCGTGATGGCGGCTGCGGACGAGGCGGAACTCGTGCACATGGTTGCCACGGCGGCGGCACATGATGCGGGCCCGATTGCGTTTCGCTATCCGCGTGGTGAAGGCGTAGGGGTCGAGATGCCCGTGCGGGGCCTGCCGCTGACCATCGGCAAGGGGCGCGTGATCCGCGAGGGCAGCCGCGTCGCACTGCTGTCCTTCGGCACCCGTCTGGCCGAGGTTCAGAAAGCGGCTGAGGCGCTGGCGGCGCGGGGCGTGTCGTGCACGGTCGCGGACGCGCGGTTCGCCAAACCGCTGGACCGTGACCTGATCCTGTCGCTGGCCCACCACCACGAGGCCCTGATCACCATCGAGGAAGGCGCGGTGGGCGGCTTTGGCAGCCATGTCGCGCACCTGTTGGCCGACGAGGGCGTGTTCGACCGCGGCCTGAAGTTTCGCAGCATGGTGCTGCCCGACACCTTCATCGACCAGGCCAGCCCCGAGGCAATGTATCGCACGGCCGGGCTGGAGGCGGGGCAGATCGAGGCGCGGGTGCTGGGGGTGCTGGGCGTGGCGTTGATAGAGATGCGCGCCTGACGCCCGGCGCAGGCAGCTTTGGGAAATCGGCCGTCCGGTATCAGTTCGGGCACCTTGCGTCGGCGGCGCTACCCGGCAAAGATGACGCCGGCTCTGGCTGTGCAACTTTGGCGGCAAGGGCACATCGCGTCGCCGAACCCTCAGAGGATGCAGTCCAACAGCCATGATGCCCCTTCTCGCGCGCCTTGCCCACGCCATCACGCGCCGCCTGTCCGACCTGCGCGAGCGGCAATTGGTGGGTGCCGCGTTCCGCCAGGTGCATGGCCCGGCGCAGGTGCAGCTTTCCGACGACCAGGCCGGCCTGGTGGTTCCGGTCAAGGATGCGGCGTGGTTCCTGCCCGCATTCCTGACGCATCACCTCGATCTGGGGGTGGCGCATGTGGTGGTGGTCGATAACGGATCGACCGACCGCACGGTCGAGATCGCTTGCAGCTTTCCCAACGTGACGGTGCTGCGCAACGCGCTGCCGGCCAAGCGGCACGAGGTGCGGCTGCGGGCGATGGCGGCCCAGCGCATCTATCGCGGCGGCTGGACGATGTTTGCCGATGCCGACGAGATGGCCGAACCGCCCGGTGGGCTGGCGCCGGTGCTGCGCTATGCCAATGCGAACGGCTTTACCGCCGTCGTCGGCCAGATGCTGGACCTGTGCGCGCCCGGCGAACAGGCGGCGGTGGCAGCGCTGACCTATCCGCAGGCCGTGGCGGCCTGCGATACCTACACGCTGGACGGTCTGGTGCGCCATCCTTACCACGACACCGACGGCATCGCGTTTCACTGGTTTCTCAGGTCCAACATCTGCGACGATCCGGGGGTGCAACTGCTGTCGGGCGGGCTGCGCCGGGTGGTGTTCGGCGAAACCCCGTTCCTGTCGAAGCACACGCTGGTGCGCAACGTCCGGGGCGTGCAGCCTATGACGCATCCGCATTGCGCCAGCGGGGTGCGGGTGGCCGACGTGACCCTGGCCCTGCGCCACTACAAACTGGCTGGCGACTGGCGCGCGCGGGACCGCGCCTCGGTCGCCGCCGCGACCTGGGATCATGCCGAGGACGCCCGCCGCCTGCAGGCCGCCGGCGCATCGGCCTATGTTCTGTCGCCGCCCACACCGCGCCCGTGGCAGGGAACCCCGGCTCTGCTGGACCAAGGGTTTCTCTACGCCTCGTCCCGGGCGCGCCAAGCGCTGGGGCTTTAGGCGGCGCATCTGCTGCGGCCGGCGTGCGGCTGTCGGTCGAAGGGCCGGTGCCGGGTCGCCCGAGGATCAGCCCAGCCAGGTTTCGCCGTTCAGGCTGTTGGCCAGAAACGACAGGCCGGTGCGCAGCCCGTCGCGGGTGATCGACCCGCCGAGGCAGATCCGCACATGTTCGTCGGGCGCGCCCAGCACGGTGAACGCGTCCGACGGCATCAGCCCGATGCCGTGCCCGTTCATCCGGCCCATCACCTCGGCCCTACCGACCCCAGCGGGCAGCTTGAGCCAGATGTTGAAGGCGTGGGCGTCGGCGTCGAACTCGAACCCCTGCAACAGCCGGGCCGCAATGTCTTGCCGGGCGGCACTTTCGGCGCGGATGAAGCGGCAGATGCGGTCGGCGGTCCCGTCTTCGACCCAGCGCGTCACCAGCGCCATCGACAGCGGCGACGCCATGACATTGGCCACCCGCAGCGCCTGCGCCAATTGATAGGACGAACGGCTGTCCGGGGCGATGGTGTAGGCCAGCCGCAGACCGGCCCCGATGCATTTCGCCAGTCCCGCAATGTGCCAGGTCAACGCCGGAATCATCGTCGCAAAGGGTGCGGGGGCGTGGGGCTGGATGAACCCGTAGGCGTCATCCTCGACCAGCGGCAGGCGATAGCGCTGCAGGGTCTCGGCAATCTCCATCCGCCGGGCCGCCGGGATCGTCAGCGTCGTCGGGTTGTGCAGCGTGGGGTTCAGATACAGCGCCTTGGGCTGGTGGCGCAGGATCGCCTCGGAAAGCGCGTCGGGCAGGATCCCGCTGGCGTCGACCGGCAGGCCGACCAGCGTCATCCCCGCCCGCGCCACGATCGACCGCAGGCCGGGATAGGTGACCGCCTCGCACAGGATGGTGTCGCCGGGCGAGGCCAGCGTGTTGAACACCGCCACCATGCTGGCATGGGCCCCGGGCGTGACCGCGATACGGTCGAGATTGGGCACCATTCCGCGCGTCGACAGCCACGACAGGGCGGCGGATCGGTCCATCTCGGATCCGACGGTCGACTGATACCGCAGCAGAGACACGAGATTGGCACCGACCGTTTCGAGCCCGGTGCGCATCGCCGCGAGTAGGGCCGGATCGTCGGGTTCGGGCGGCAGGTTCATCGCCAGGTCCTGTTCTCGGGCCCGGCGCGGGTCGGCGGTCGGTCCGGTCGCAAGGGGTTGCGAGCGCACGAACGTGCCGCGACCGACATGGCTTTCGATCAGGCCGCGCGACTGCGCTTCGGTGTAACCCCGGCTGACGGTCGTGAAATCCAGCCCCAGCACGTCGGCCAGACGCCGTTGCGGGGGCAGTCTGTCGCCCGCAGAAAGCACGCCGCTTTGCGTGTCGCGTTCGATCGCGTCGGCAATTTCCAGATAACGCGGCTTGCCGCTTGTGCCAAAGGACGGGGCCCAGGATTTCATCATCGTCTCGCAAGATTGTCTGCACTTGTATGCATCTCCGGGCGCGCTGCTAAGGGCAAGGCGATTCTGCGGGTTTGAGCAATCATCAAGCGATTTTTGCCGGTTTCCTCATCGTTTCAGACCGAATTCGCCCATCAAATCAGCGAATACGTGCTTAACCGAAGTTAATTGTATGGATAATTGATTCATAAATTGATTGCATCGCCGCCCCCGCCATCTTGGTCACATCCCACAAGAACAGGAGAGGCAGATGCCCACCGTCAGCAAAGAAGCCCACAAACCCGGCGACTACCTCGTCGATTACGAAAGCAAGGTGTTCGAGGATGTGAAGGCTGACCTCGGCGAGAAGGCGCTTGTGACCTTTCACACCGTCGCGTTCGAAGGCTCGATCGGGCTGGTCAACATTCTCAATGCCGTGCGCCTGCTGAAAAAGGGGTATGACACCTCGATCCTGCTCTATGGACCGGGCGTTCTGCTGGGCGTGCAGCGGGGCTTTCCCAAGCTGGGCGACGAGGCGTTTCCCGGCAACCAGAATTTCAACAAGAACCTTGAACGCTTCATGTCCGAGGGTGGCAAGGTCTATGCCTGCCGATTCGCGTTGCAGGCCCTGTACGGCACCGGCGAGCCGGCCCTGATCCCCGGGATCACGCCGATCATGCCGCAGGACGTGCTGGACTGCATCTTGCTGCACAAGAAGGCCAATGCCGTGATCATCGACACCTGGACGGTCTGAGCCATCGCGGCCCGCCCGCAACGGCGGGCCGACCCCTGCCACTAGGAGAACCCCATGGCCCCGAAACCCGTCGTCCGTGCAGCCGCGGTGCAGATCGCGCCCGACCTGACCTCGCGCGCGGGCACGATGGAAAAGGTGTTGAACGCCATTGCGGATGCCGCCGACAAGGGGGCCGATTTCATCGTCTTTCCCGAAACCTTCGTGCCCTACAACCCCTACTTCAGCTTCGTGCTGCCGCCGGTGCAGCAGGGGCCTGAACACCTGCGGCTTTACGACGAGGCGGTGGTCATCCCGTCCGCCGAGACCCGCGCGCTGGCAGAGGCGGCGCGCAAACGGGGCGTTGTGCTGGTGGTGGGGGTCAACGAACGCGACCACGGGTCGCTCTACAATACGCAGCTGATCTTCGACGCCGACGGGTCGCTGGCGCTGAAACGGCGCAAGATCACTCCGACCTATCATGAACGGATGATCTGGGGTCAGGGCGACGGCGCGGGCTTGAAGGTGGTCGAGACTGCCGTGGGCCGCGTCGGCGCGCTGGCCTGCTGGGAGCATTACAACCCGCTGGCCCGCTATGCGCTGATGGCCCAGCACGAAGAGATCCACGCGGCGCATTTCCCCGGCAGCCTCGTCGGGCCGGTGTTCGGCGAACAGATCGAGGTGACGATGCGGCATCACGCGCTGGAGGCAGGGTGTTTCGTGGTCAACGCGACCGGTTGGCTGACCGAGGACCAGATCACCAGCATCCACCCCGATCCCAAGTTGCAAAAGGGCCTGCGCGACGGCTGCATGACCTGCATCGTGACGCCCGAAGGCCGCCATGCCGTGCCGCCGCTGACCAATGGCGAAGGCATCCTGATCGCCGATCTGGACATGAAGCTCATCACCAAGCGCAAGCGGATGATGGACAGCGTGGGTCACTACGCCCGCCCCGAGCTGTTGCGCCTGCTGCATGACACCCGCACTGCCACACCGCGCCAGGACGGGGCCGACGAACCGAAGGACCTCGAGGAGCCGAGCCATGCTTGATGCAGACCTGATCAACGCGCTGCAGACCCGCGGTGCGCGGCTGGTGGACCCTTCGGCCGGGCACGAAAGCCGGCGGGGCGGGGCGGGCCCGTCGGATCACAAGGCGATGACGCTGGCCGGGCAGACGGTGATGGTGCCGGTGCACACCGCGCCCGCGTTCGAAAGCCCCTACGTCATCGATGCGCCCAACGGCACGCAGGGCGAAGCGCGCGTGTTGCGCGACGGGACCGAGGTCGGCCGCATCCGCTTTCCCGCTCGCCCGCGCTTTTACGACCTGAGCACCGCCGATGGCATCCCCTATTCCAAGATCGCGGTGCTGCACGGGCGCGACGTTTTGGCGACCACGGTTTTGCAGACCTGCATCCGCTACGAAAGCCGCAAGAAGACCTGTCAGTTCTGCGCCATCGGGCAAAGTCTGGCGGCCGGGCGCACGATTGCCCACAAGACCCCGGCACAACTGGCCGAGGTGGCAAAAGCAGCCGTGGCGCTGGACGGAGTCAAGCACATGGTCCTGACCACCGGCACGCCCAAGGGGCCGGACCGGGGCGCGCAGGTGCTGGCCGACAGCGCACGGGCGATCAAGGCGGCAGTCGATCTGCCGATCCAGGCACAGTGCGAGCCACCCGAGGATGATGCCTGGCACCAGCGCATGTTCGACGCGGGCGTCGACACGCTGGGCATGCACCTTGAAGCGGTGACGCCCGAGGTGCGGCAACGGATCATGCCCGGCAAAGCCTCGGTTCCATTGGAAAAATACTTCAGCAGCTTCGAGGCGGCGGTGCGCGTGTTCGGGCGCGGTCAGGTGTCGACCTATATCCTGGCCGGACTGGGGGACACCGCCGAGGCGATCCTCGCGATGTCCGAACGGCTGGTGACGTTGGGCGTATATCCCTTTGTCGTGCCGTTCGTCCCGATCTCGGGCACCCCACTGGAAAGCCACCCAGCCCCATCGGCCGACTTCATGGCCTCGATCCTGCAACCCCTGTCGCACATGACGGTCGCGGGCGGCATCGAGGCCCGAGACATCAAGGCGGGCTGCGGCAAGTGCGGGGCGTGTTCGGCCCTGTCCACCTATGAAAAGCTGAGGCAGGCATGACGCATCTGACACACCCGGCGCAGTTTCAGCACAGCTACCGCATCTGTGCGGCGGACGCGCTATGGATGCAGGCCGGGGCCGCCGATCTGCGCAGGCGGGTGTTCGTCGAGGAACAGCAGGTGTTTGGCGACGACGACCGCGATGCCATCGACGCCATCGCGCTGCCGCTGGTTGCGGTTGCCGAACAAGCGATTGCCGAACGGGGGGTGGGCGGGCCGGTGATCGTCGGCACGGTGCGCATCCATCAGGCGGCGCCGGGCATCTGGTGGGGGTCGCGGCTTGCGGTCGCCCCCGAATGGCGGCGGGTGGGCAAGCTGGGCTCCGAACTGATCAGGCTGGCGGTCGGCACGGCCCGCGCGCGCGGTGCGGTCGCATTCCACGCCCACGTGCAGCGGCAGAACGTGCCACTGTTCCGCCGCCTGCACTGGACGGTGACGGCCGAGATGGACCTGCACGGTCGCCCGCACGCCCACATGCTGGCCGATCTTGCGCAGTACACGCCGATCGACGACCCCGTCGCAGGATGGCGGATCGACGCGCCCGGCCCATCCGGGTCTGCCCCATGACCGTGGCGGCGATCGCCGCGGCATTGGCGGCGCACCCCTCGATCCTCGGTAAGCGTGATATCACCCAGGCGGTGCGGGCCCTGGGGCTGACCGGCAGCAGCACCGGGCAGCCGGGCGACGACGCCGCCGCCCTGCCCAGGCCCGAAGGCGGCTGGGATCTGTTTGCCACCGAAGGCTTCATTCCGGTCTTCGTCGAGGATGATCCGTGGTTTGCCGGGTGGTGCGGGGTGATGGTCAACCTGTCGGACATCGCCGCGATGGGAGGACGGGCGAACGCGATCACCGATGTGATTTGGGCCCCAGACGCAGCGCTTGCTGCGCCGGTACTGGCCGGGTTGTGCGCGGCGTCGGCCGCCTACGGCGCGCCCATCGTCGGCGGGCACACGAACCTGCATGCGCCGTCGCTGAACCTGTCGGTCGCAGTGACCGGGCGGGCGACGGCGTTGATCTCCAGCTTTGCGGCGCGGCCCGATCAGGCGCTGGTCGCCGCCATCGATCTGCGCGGGGCCTGGCGGCCCCGGTTCGACAACTGGTTTGCCGCGGCGGACGCGCCGTCGGGCCGGTTGGCGGGCGATCTTGCGGTGCTGGCCGATCTGGCCGAGGCCGGGCTGGTGCGCGCGGGCAAGGATATCAGCCAGGGCGGGATCGCTGGAACGAGCCTGATGCTGGCCGAATGTTCGGGCTGCGGGTTCGAGGTCGACCTTGACCGGTTGCCGATGCCCCCCGGCGCGGATCTGGCGCGCTGGTTGCGGGCCTTTCCCAGCTTCGGGTTCCTGCTGTCGGTGGAGCCGACGCAGGCCGCCGAAGTTTGCGCCCGGTTTGCCGAACGCGGCATCGCGGCGGCGGTGATCGGCCGCGCCACGGCCCGCCCGACCGTGGAACTGGTTCAGGGCCACGAGCGGGCCATTTTCTGGGACTGGCAGGCGCATCCCTATCTGGCGTTGCGCCCCGACCCCCAGCCGGATGGGGGTCGCGATGCCTGAGGTGACCTTTCACATCCGCTGGCCAGACGGGATAGAAGAGCGGTGCTATTCGCCCTCTACCGTGATCCATCAGCATCTCGAGGCTGGCCGCAGCTATCCGGTGAGCGAATTTGTCGCCCGCGCCCGTTCCGGCCTGCTGCAGGCCTCGGACCGCGTGGCGGCGAAATACGGCTTTGCCTGTTCCAGCGCGATGGACCAACTGGCCCGGATCGAAGCCACGGCCCGCCGCCTGGCCCCCGACGACGGGATGGTCGTCTGCCTTTCCCTGCAATGAAAGCCATGCCCATGACGGATCAGGACACCCCCGCGCCCCATGTTTCGGTCGTCATCATCGGCGGCGGTCAGGCAGGCCTCAGCGTCAGCTGGTATCTGCGCCGCGACGGCATCGACCACGTGGTCCTGGAACGCCGCCGCCGGTTCCATTCCTGGCGCGAGAACCGCTGGGACAGTTTCTGTCTGGTGACGCCGAACTGGCAGTGCCGCCTGCCGGGCTATCCCTATCAGGGCGACGACCCCGATGGTTTCATGCTGCGGAATGACATCGTGGCCTATCTGGATGGGTTCAGCGCCAGTTTCGAGCCGCCCGTGCACGAAGGGGTGTCGGTGACGCGGGTCACCCCGCAGGCCGACGGCGGCTATCGGGTGGAAACCACCGCAGGCGTTTGGACCTGCGGGCAGGTGGTGGTGGCGACCGGCGGCTACGACCAGCCGGTCGTTCCCCCCTACGCCGGCGCAATCGACCCCGCGGTGATGCAGATGCACTCGGTCGATTATCGCCGGCCGGCGCAATTGCCCGCGGGCGGCACGCTGATCGTCGGCACCGGGCAATCGGGTGTGCAGATCATGGAAGACCTTCACCGTGACGGCCGCGACGTGCATCTTGCGGTCGGCCCGGCCCCGCGCAGCCCGCGCAAATACCGCGGGCGGGATGCGACGGATTGGCTGCACGAGATGGGCCATTATGCGATCACCATCGACCGCCACCCCGACCCGCACAAGGCGCTGACGCAGACCAACCACTACATGTCGGGGCGCGACGGCGGGAAGGAGATCGACCTGCGCCGGTTCGCACGCGACGGCGTGCATCTCTATGGCTCGCTGTCCGGTGCAGCGGGCCCGCGCCTTGAGTTTGCGCCCGATCTGGAAAAGAACCTCGACGATTCCGACCGCAGTTATTGCGGCATCCGCGACCAGATTGACGCCTGGATAGCGGCGCAGGGGATCGACGCCCCGGTCGAGCCGCCGTTTGAAAAGGTCTGGCGGCCCGCGGCCGAGGTGACGACGCTGGATTGCGCCGAACAGAACATCACCGCCATCGTCTGGGCCATCGGGTTTCGTCCCGACTATGGCTGGCTCGAGGCGGACTGCTTTGACGCGCTGGGGCGGCCGGTCTACCGGCGCGGCGTCACGCGGGTGCCGGGGGTCTATTTCATTGGGCTGGGCTGGTTGAACACCTGGGGGTCGGGCCGGTTTCTGGGCATCGACGCCGACGCCCGCTATTTGGCCGAACAGATCATGGATCGGGCGCGAGCAGGGATCGCAGCGGGCGCGCGGGCGGCGGAATGAAGCACGAAACCTTCGCAAGCCCCGACACGCGCGAACACCGGCAGCTCGGCATGGCCGAATGTGGCTGGCGCGGCCTGTCGGAGGGTTGGCTGCTGCGGCATCTGGGCGACGTGCACTGGTCGCAGATCGCGCGAGCGATGGGCCAGTCCGCTGCCGTGTTCATGGACGAAGCCGGCCAGCCGGTCTATGCCGCGTTCTGCGCCATCGCGCAGCGCATGATGCGGCCCGACCTCGCCCGGCCGGGCGCGACGCTGACAGTCGCGTCGCGACTGCGGCGGCTGTCGGGCACGCGGCTGATCTCGTTTCACGACCTGGCCATCGACGGGAACGCCTTTGGTGCCGTGACGATGATCACCGCGTTCGTGCGCCACGGGGCATCCGGCGGCAACGCGCAGATCCGGCGCGCCCAGCCGTGCGGCGTACTGCATCTGCCCCAGATGGAGCCGGGCGCCGATGCCGGCTTTGCGGACGAGGCCGCGGCCCTTTACCGGGGAGCCGAGCCTGCGGCCCCGGCCCGCGCGGTCGATGTGACGCCTTGCCCGATCACCGATTTCAATGCCGCAGGGTTGCTTTATTGCGCCAATTATCCGGCGCTGGTGGATCGGGCAGAATGGGCGTTGTGGCCGGACGGCGCACACGCGCCGCTGACCCTGCGCAAGATCGTCTATCTGGGCAACGTCGATCCGGCAGAACCGGTCACGGCGCAGGTGTGGCGCGATCCGTCCGCGACCACCGGCCACCGGACCACGCTGGAGGCCGCCGGGCGGGTCATTGCCCGCGTCATCACGCAGCGGGCGCGGTAGGCCATTGCGCGTCAGCCTTTGTGGGCCGCCTGCCAGATGCCCACGATCTGGGACGCCAGTTCCATCGGGTCGAACGGCTTTACGATCACATCCAGCGCGCCGGCACCGATGAACTTGCGGACATCCGACTGCTGCGCCTTGGCGGTCATGAAGACGACCGGAGTTGTGGCGAACTCTGGCATGGCGCGCAGGGCCTGCAGCGTTTCCTCGCCGTTCATGCCAGGCATCATCACGTCGAGCAGGAACAGATCGGGCCGCGCCGCAACGGCCCCCTCGATCGCCTCTTGCCCGGACGCGAATTGAACCACGGTCAGGCCGCCGACGATTTCCAGCGCGATCTTCGCGATCTCGCGAATGTCCGGGTCGTCTTCGACATGCACGATACGGGGGCTGTCCGCCATTGAGGTGTCCTGCGTGGCCGACTTATTGCCTGATTCCACCAGAACAAGCCGGCGTGTGATCGGACGGGGATCTAACAATGTCATGCGACCGCCTGCAAGCTGTTGATCTTGGGCAGATCGATGAAGAACGACGTTCCCTGACCGACCTCGCTGGTGAACGAGATCCGACCCGCGTGCTTTTCGACGATGGACTTGGCGATGCTCAGCCCCAGACCGGTTCCGTTGCGCCGTTGATCGTCCTGGGGGTGCAACTGCACGAACCGGGCGAACATCAGTTTCTGCGCTTCAGGGGCGATGCCGGGCCCGTGGTCGACGATCACCAGCCGCACGCAATCCGCATCTTCGATGACGCCCAGATCGACGCACTGCCCCGCGTCCGAGAACTTGATCGCGTTCGAGATCAGGTTGGTCAGCACCTGCATTATGCCGTCCCGGCTGATGCTGGCAAAGACCGGCGACTTGGACCCGACCCGGCGCACCGTCACGCCGTATTCGTGCCCGAAGCCCGCGTTGGCCGCCACCGCATCCTCGGCGAACGCCACCAGATCGACGGTTTCGAACCGCATGTCCATCATGTTCGCGTCCAGCTTTTCCAAATCCAGCAGATCGTTGATCAGCCGCACCAGACGGTCAACGTTGCGCAAGGCCACGTTCATCAGCGACCCCGACCGATCCGACACCGGGCCGACGGCGCCGGAGGCCAGAAGGTTGAGCGCCCCCTTGATCGACGTCAGCGGCGATCGCAGCTCGTGGCTGACCGTCGCCACGAATTCCGCCTTGTCCCGCTCGGCCCGCTTGCGTTCGGAAATGTCGCGCACCACCGACACGAACCGCGTCGTGCCATCCAGCGTGCGGTCTAGCTGCAGGCTGACCTCGATCGGCACGTCGTTCTTGGTCGTCTCGTACAGCACGGCCTCTGCCTCACCCGACAACAATCGCGCGCCCCGGCTGCGAAAGGCCGCCTCGTCGAACGACGAGCTGACATCGGACAGCCGTTTTCCGACGATGTCCTTGGCGGTCCAGTTCATCAACTGCAGCGAGCGTTTGTTCAGATACAAAAGCTCCAGCGTTTCGGTCGACAACACATAGACCTCGTCGCGCAGACGGTCGAGCATCATGCGTTCTTGCAATTCGGCCTGAAGCACCTTGGATTCGGTGATGTCGGTGCGCAACGAAATCGTGCGCAGCAGCGTCCCATCGGTATCAAGGACCGGCACAATGGTCGATCGCGTCCACAGATAGCTGCCATCCTTGCGACGGATCTTGCTTTCGCCGACCCATGTCTTTCCCGACCGGATCCAGTCGCGAAAATGCGCAGGCACGACGGTCGGGTCGGCCAGCAGCAAATCACGGAACCGGCGCCCGATGAGTTCCTGTTCGGTATAGCCGGTGGTCTTTGCCAGCGTTTCGTTCACATAGAGGATCGAGCCGTCGGCGGCCGAGATGTTGACCATCGCATGCGCTTCCATGGCGCGGCGGTAGACGTCGATCTCGATGTCCTTCTTTTGCAGAAACTCGGCCTTTTGGCGCGATCGGCGAAACACCCGCAGCAGCAGCACGAAGAGGATGACCAGCAGCCCCACAAGAACGGCGCGGTCGTCGGGAAACGCGCCGATCGTCGCGCCCCACCCATCGCCAATCTGGCCGTCCTGATCCAACATCCGCTGCATTCCTCGTGGCGGCCCTCGAAATCGACGCACGCCGCTTCCGTCTGGAAGGATGACACCCGGTCGAGGGCCTCGCTCTTACGCGACTGATGTAGCAGGAGAAATATGACATTTCTGAGGACTTCTGCCGCACTTTTTGCGTCCGAACCCAGCGTCAGCCGAAATCAGGCGACGTCGCTGCTGGCCGGATCACTGCCCCCGACAACGTCGAGGCAGGTGTGCACCACATGGTCGAGCCGCACCCGCGTCTTGATGAAGGCGTGATCGACCAGTGCCATCTGCGGGTGCTGTTCTATCGCCGTCAGTGCGACGACCGGGGTTCCGGGTTGCAGGGCGCGAATGTCCGCCAGCAGGCTGCCCGCGTCGTCTGACCCCAGTTGCCAGTCGAGGATGATCAGATCGAAGACGTCGCGGTTCAGATGGCGTCGCGCCGCCGAAAGGCTGGCTGCGTTCACCAGAACCGCCTCCGATCCGAACGCCGCCTTCAGCACGACCGCGAAATCGGCGTTGTCCTCGATGTGCAGCAGTTTCGGTGCCATCGGGCGAGCGTCCGGGGCAGCCTGGGGCACCTCGTCTGCCGCAACCTCGGCGGGTGTTGGCGGAACCGGCTCAAACGTCACCCAGAACGTCGTCGCCACGCCGGGCTCGGACGCAAAGCCGATCTCGCCGCCAAGCTGCTCAATGGTCTTCTTGGCGATGTGCAGCCCCAGCCCCGTGCCTTCGGTCTTGCGGTTGGAAGACCCGTCGACCTGCGAGAACGCCTTGAACAACCGGTCGTGCGCCTCGAGCGGGATGCCGGGGCCAAAGTCCGTCACCGATACCCTGAACCTGTCTTCCACGGCGTCGATCACCACCTTGACCACCTCGCCCTTGGGCGAAAACTTGGCCGCGTTCGACAGAAGGTTGGCCATGACCTGCTGAAAGCGGTGTTCTTCCAGCAGTACCACGGGTTCGGGACCGTCGCAGGTCAACGCATAGCTGACGCCATAGCGCGCGGCAAAGGGGCGGTTCACCTCGATCGCGCGACGCACCTGCTGCGCCAGGTTCAGGCCGGTCAGCTTGGGTTTCTGCGGCCCGGCTTCCAGCTTTTCCAGATCGAGGATGTCGTTGACCAGAAGGATCAGGCGATCGCAGTTCTTCTGCGCGATCGCCAGCATGCGCCGCGCCGTTTCGGGTATCCCGTCGGCCATCGTGTTCAAAAGCAGCGTGATGGACCCGTTGATCGACGTCAAAGGCGTACGCAATTCGTGGCTGACGGTCGAGACGAACTGGCTTTTCAGCTCGTCGACCTGCCGCTGGTCGGTCACGTCGCTTTGCAGACCGATAAGCCGCCACGCCCGGCCCGAGTCGTCGCGCTCTTCGCCCACCGCATCCGACCGCATCCACCGCCACGTGCCGTCCTGCATGCGCACGCGATATTCGGTCAGCGAGCGGGTCGCGCGACCTTCGATGCAGGCCAGATCGGCCTCGTCCAGGCTTGGCAGATCGTCGGGATGCACCCGTTCGCGCCAATTCTTCTGGGCGTCGATTACCGAATCCTCGTCGTATCCCAGCAAGGTCAGCCAGGTGCGCGACACGATGGACTTGCCGGTGCGCAGATCGATGTCGAACACCCCCAGCTTGGCCCCCGTCAGCGCGAGGTCAAGGCGGTGCTGCGTGCTGCGCAACTGGTCCTGCGCCCGCCGCTGTTCGGTGATGTTGCGCATCACGGCGGTGTAGCGAAGCTTGCCGTCGGTGTTCGTCCAAGGCACGATCTGAACGTCCAGCGTCAAGACCTGCCCGTAGGCCGAGGTCGCGTGCAGTTCACCGCGATAGTTCGGCGTTTCGCGTTCGGCCACGGCACCTTCGAAATACTCTTTCAGATGATCGTCAACCAAAGACGAGAAGGCCTTGCCGACCATCGCTTGCCGGTCGAAGCCCAACAGCCGCACCATGGCGTCGTTGACGCTCAGAATGACGCCCTTTCCGTCCAGAAACGCGATCTTGGACACGGCTGAATCGATGATCGACCGGTTCTCCTCGACCTGCGCGGCCAGCTCGCGTGTGCGCACCGCAACGGTTTCGGTGACCAACTCTTCCCGCCGGATCAGGATCAGCAGCAGGATGGCGAATAACAGCGAAAACAGCAGACCACCCGCGAGGATCACCCGGGGTTCGACATGCGACAGGCGCGCTTCGAACGCAGGACTGCTTTCCCACCGGATCAGCCATGTCTGCCCGAAGATGTCGAACCGTTCGGACCGGCTGAACCGCGGGGGCGACGTCGCCGGCCGGTCTGGGCCGTTGCTGTAGAACTGCGACGTGGACCCATCTTCGGCGAAACTCGAGAAGGTGATCCGCAGATTGGTGCGTTGGCTGCTGGTCAGTGAATCCAGCATTTTGTCGCCGATGATCGGGGCGACCACCCACCCGCGGAAACTGCTACGGCGCCCGGCCACCGTGCCGGGCACCGGGTCGTCGGAATAGACCGGCGACATGATGACGAACCCGGCACCGCGCCGATCGTCCTGCACCAGCACGATCGGCTCGGTGATCCTGACCGCGCCGGCGTCGCGCGCGGCAATGGCCGCCGTCCGGCGCTTTTCCTCGAACGCAATGTCCAGACCGACGGCGGTCTGGTTTAGCGCGATCGGCTCGACGTATTTGACGACGAACATCTGGCTGGCAGAGATCGCGGGCTTGATCGTCAGGTCCGCCACGCCATCCCGCTGCGCCTGCGCCACGAACGCATCCAGCTGATCGGGATCGACCGGTTGCACGAATCCCACGCCGTTCAAACCCGGCAGGTTTTCGGCGAGGTTCAGCGCCGACACATACTTGCGCCAGTCTTCTTGCGTGACGCGCTGCGATGCGCGCACCAGCCCGACGCCGCCGCCCAATCCCAGATCATAGCTTTCCAGACGGTGGCGCAGCGCCTGCGCATTGTCGCCGACCAGCGTGTCGAACTGGGCCTGGTCCGACCGGTTGCCAATCTGAAGCACCTGGTTCCACGACAGGAAGGTGACGGTGACCGACAACGCGAGATAGGCAATGGCGGGCCAGGTGAACTGCGGCAGGGCCATGCCGCGCCAGAACACGGCCGGTGTGCGGTTCCACGGGCCCAGCATCGCGACCGGAACTGCAAGAAAGACGCCGATGATGTCACCGAACCACCAGACCGCCCAGGCATCCAGCAAGTTGGCCGATCCCGGCGGATGCGACACGATGAACACCGCCATCCCGAACGACGGCACCATAATGCAGATCAAGGGGATCAGAACGCACCCCACCAGGGCCACCGGCCCCAGCCCCTGCAGATGCAGCGGGCTGCCGAACGCGCTGCGGATCGCGATTGCGCCGATCATCGCCTGCGCCGTGAAGACCAGCGGCATCACCGCGATGTCGATCAGCTCTTCCACCGGGGGAAACGCGCCGGCTCCGACCCAATGCGTCAAGAGCCGGCTCAGCAGGGCGCCCAGCAGCACGCCGGGCCACAGCCGCATGCCGAAGACCAACAGCGCACCCATCGCGACACCGGCCCCGCGCAGGACAACTACGTCGCCCGCCCCGACCGGAACCAGCAGCAGGCCGGACAAGCTTAACGCCATTACGCCCGCCGCAAGCGCAAGCACCTGATTTGCAGGGACCGGCTCATGCGGCGTTGCTGCGCCACTTGCCGACTCTTCGTGCGCCATATCGCCATCGATCCAAGAGCGTTCTTCAACATCCATACGCCTTAAGGTTGCCGAACACCAGTGATTGTGCAGCCCGCCAGCATTTGGTTTTCGCCCGCCGGATCGCCTCATGAAAACCACCCGGCCCACACGCCCAATCGCGCGCAAGCACTATTGCAATTAAGGAAATTCGTAAAAAATGCGCTAACCTCGCCATAGTTTTGCCGCACCCGGGTTCAATCATGACGCGAGTTGGGGGCGATCGACACGCCAGCGGTAGGTCGAACGTTGGTAAATCGGTGGTGAAACTCTGCCGGAAGGATGACTGAAATGAAGATACTCGCCGTCGATGATGATCCGCTGATCCTCGAACTCCTTGTTGAGACCCTGCGCGCCAACGGCTACAGCGCGATCTCGACGGCCAGCTGTGCCGACGAGGCGGTGCGCATGATCTCTTCGGCACCGGAGCCGTTCGATTGTTTCCTTCTGGATGTCATCATGCCGGATGTGGACGGGATCGAGCTGTGCCGCTGGATCCGAAAATCCTCGCTGTATTGCACCTGCCCGATCCTGATGATCACCTCGATGTCGGAAAAGCGATTCATCGATCGCGCGTTCCGGGCCGGGGCGTCGGACTATGTCACTAAGCCGTTCGAGCCGGTCGAACTTCTTACGCGCATCCGCCTGGCCCATCGTGGACTGGATGCCGAGCGTCGCGCCGCCGACAGCGGAGCCGAAATCCAGTCTCTGCGCGCCCAGATCGACGACCAGTATCGCGCGGCCCTGTCGGAACCCGTGGCGCTTGAGCCTGTGGACGGCCTGATCGACTATCTCGCGCTGGAAAACTATCTGCTGCAGCTGTCTCGCGGGTCGTTCTATGCCACCAGCGTGATCGCGCTGCGGGTCCAAGATATTGGCAGCATCTATGCCCAGTGTTCGGCGGTCGCGTTCCGCGATCTGCTTACCGATGTGGCGGAATGTGCGCTAAGCGCGCTGAAAGGGTCGGATTGCATCCTGTCCTACGCGGGCAACGGCACCTTTGTGGGCGTGCTCGGATTTGCCGAGAACCGTGACTTCGACGAGGTCGAACTGATGATCAACCTGATGATCGACCGTCTCAGCCTGATCGACGATGCGGGCAATCCGCTGGCCGTCCGGGTGTCGATCGGCGAGCCGCGCGCGGTCGGACGGCTGAAATCCGGACGCGTCGCGGTGGCGCAGTTGCGGCGCGCGGCCTCGGACATCGCCTGGAACCAGCGAGAGCGGTCGGTGATGCCCGCCGAAAAGGTCAGTGGCGCGCGCGTGCTGCTCAAAGCCCTGGCCCAGGCATTCTAAGTGCCCGGCGGGACGCCCATGCAGCACGCCGACGTCATCGAACGCAAGATCGACGAATTGCGGCCGCGCTTTCTGCTGATGCTGTCGTCACGCCTTGATCGGTTCGAAGAGATCCGCGACCGCCTGACAGCGACCGAAGACCCCACCGCGCTGCTGGACGAACTACGCCTTGGCGCGCACCGCATCGTCGGTCTGGCGGCTACCCTGGGCTTTAGCGACCTCGGCGCGCTTGCCCATGAGGTAGAGGTGGCGATCCTGCCCGATGGCGGCGCCGTGCGCCACGGCCCCCCTGCGCCAGACCTGCTGGATCTGATCGACGACTTTCTGGGCGAGATAGCGCTTCTGGTCGGCTGACCCGTGCAGGCTGGGTGACCGGGGTCCCGTCTGCGCGGTCAGCCTGCCCGGCAGCCCAAACAGACCGATGCGGCGCGGCACCTGCCACGGCGTCAGCACAAAGCCTATAGCGTTAAACCGTCGGCTACCAACGCCCGTCTGAATTGTTGCGCGCAAAGAATGGCGTCACCTGCGCGCCGAAATGCAATAACTCGCTCGTGAAACATTTGAGCAGAGCAACCAACCATTCATTGAAAAATCGCGGTGATGCAGAAAATATCTACTGACGGTAGAGCTGCACCCTGCTCGGAAAAACCGATAGCGCGACCCATCTCACGTGTATTCCGAGCGCGATCACTGATCAATCCAGCGAAGTATGCCAAAGTAGTTTGGCCACCACCATTGCCCAGAGTACTAGTGGCGTGCAGGTCAGTCGGCTGACCACATTTGCGATCACATACCAGTTGATGCTGTCAGCCAGCGTTGTTGCGCAATTCTGAACCCTGAGGATTTACATTTTGAGACTATGCGGTGAGACGGATGGCATGTGCAAACCAACAGCCTCCCGTTACCGCACGAGGAACTGAATCAGGTCCAATGCTTAGCTGCGCAAGTGGGGCTCATTACCGATCTGGCTGGACAAGGCCATGGCCCGGCTTGCACTGCATGATAACTGCGCTTCCCGCCCGGTCAGAAGTGGCAAGTAACGTTGACCATAGGCGCGAGCCAATTCCTCGATGTTTTGGTTGAAGGAGGCACCGATGCACTTTGCAGCCGCAGCCGCCAAAGATGAGCCGGTAATACATTGGGTCACAGTAATACGATCGCGCCAGTCCAGCGCCAAAAGCGCCTCGCGACCCGGATACAGGCTTTCGGCCCACGTTCCCTCTGCCATCACGAGGGAATGGCGCGGCAATAAGAGGTGGTGGTACGTCACTTCCCGCATGCCACGCGCAACATGTGCTCCCTTCCCCCATTCCGCCAGATGCCGCGCCCGGATCAGCGTATCTCCTATCCGCACGGCATGCTGCGGCGAAAGGATCAGATCGCGCGTCAGACCATAGTGCCCTGCTTTAAGACGCACCGGACGCAACTCCGGTCGCTCGGCGAGTGCTACACCGTCCAGCGCTCTCTTCCCACGCCAAAGCACGGGGGCTAGCCCGACCGCCGTCAACACCAGATCACCAACTCGCAAGTCTTCCACCGGCCTTGGCCCCTCCGGCGTGATGATCCGTGATCCTGCGGCAAAGCAGGGCACACCCATCGCATGCAGTATCCCCGGAGTGGCAACCTGTGCTGGTTTAACACCGTCCAGCACGACGGTCTCGCCGCCCGGAAAGGTCAGCACCGCGTTGCCGTTTCCGTCATCGCTCACGACAACATTGAAGGATTTGACCGGCGAACCGTCAGAGTTGCTCAGCGCCGAAACGTCCAACTGGTCAGCCGTCAACCCATCGGCGACTCCCATATCAAAGTCGGATATCTGATCGGCACCGCCACCATTTTCGAACTGAAAACGGTCACGTCCATCCCCACCGGCTAGGTTATCATTACCACTCCCGCCATAAAGCGTGTCATTACCGTCGCCACCGAAGAGCGAGTCGTTGCCGGCGTCGCCACTCACAATGTCTTGGCCAATTCCGCCAGAGATTGTGTCAGTTCCATCGCCTCCGTAGAGTGCGTCATGGCCTTCGCCACCAGACAGGCTATCGCTGCCAGATAGCCCGCTCATCTTATCGTCGCTCGCCCCACCCGACAGAGCATTGGCCCCCGAGTCCCCGGTCAACGTATCGTTATAGGCAGACCCGGTGAGGTTTTCGACGTTGGACAGCACATCGCCTTGGGCATCTCCACCGGTATTAGCCGATGCGTTGACTGTGACATTGACCGCAGCGGACGAGGTCGAATAGTCGGCGGTGTCCGTGCCTGCGCCGCCGTCGATCTTGTCCGCTCCAGTGCCGCCGAACAGCTGGTCGTTGCCCGTGCCGCCAAACAGGCTGTCCGCCCCGGCGTCGCCGGTCAGGCTGTCGTCACCCGCGTCCCCGTAAACCGTGTCGTTATCCGCCCCGCCCGAGACGGAGTCGTTCCCGTCGCCACCATAAAGCAAGTCGTTGCCAGCATCGCCCGCCATTTTGTCATTGCCGGCATCGCCATAGGCTGTGTCGTTGCCATCACCGCCGAGGACCGTGTCAGTGCCGTCGCCGCCAAGAAGCCGGTCAGTGCCAGCGTCGCCCTGCACCAGATCGTTGCCCGACCCGCCGAGAACAGTGTCGGCATCGGCGCCGCCATAGAGCTGGTCATCGCCGCCCAAGCCGTCGAGGCTGTCATTCCCCGCGCCACCATAGAAAACGTTCGTATAGATGTCGCCCGAGTTGCTTTGCCCGTCAAAGCCAACAATCGTATCGGCATAGGCTGTGCCTATCAGCCCGTCAACGCCCGCCAACACGTCGCCTTGCGCGTCGCCGTAAAGGGCGATTCCGGTATTGAGGTTGACCGATACGCCGGCGGAAGAAGCGGAATAGTCGAGAAAATCCATCCCGGTGCCGCCGTACAGCGTATCCGCCCCGCTTCCGCCCGCCAAGGTGTCGTTGTCCGCGCCTCCGTCGAGGTAGTCATTTTCGGTTCCGCCGTAGAGTGCGTCGTTGCCGTCACCTCCAAACAGACTGTCACTGCCGGCGAGCCCGCTCAGCTTGTCATCGCCGGCGCCGCCGACCATGGAGTCGTCGGACGACGACCCGAGAAGCGAGTCGTTTCCATTGGTCCCAGTTGTCGTGACGGGTTTGCCTGCCATGAATCATCCGCTAGATGGAACCGCCCTGTCGTGCTACGGCAGATCCAAGAAACGACTTCTGTGTAAAGGCGGGCCTAACCCGACGCCAATCCCGCGAGAAAACTATGTCGCATCTTAGCAAACGAATCCAAAATTCAATCCTGTTTTCCACGGACGAAGGCCAAGAATGACTCTGTCCAGGCCTCGGGCTGGCGGTGGCTAACTCCCGAGGAAATCTTGTTTATCATCAGTCGGGTGGTGCCAGACAAATGCGAACCATTCTCTGCTGGCCGACCCAGCTTGGCGTCAGGCGGCGTAGAGGTGGCGCCATTCCGAGAGAGCGCCGGCGCGGGTCGGGATCTATTTCGTGAAGTCTGCGGAACTAGCACATGAGGCGATGCTGTCACGGCAGATGCTCACGGCCAAACGCGAAACGCCCCCGCTTTTCAGGGGGAATCGTCAAACGTTGAGGTGGCGTTGAGGCAAAACGCGCCACGTCACAAACAAACGAAACACTCAACATTTTAGTCTTTGTTCTTACAGGATTTTTTGGTTGCGGGGAAGGGAGGCAAACGCCTCTCATCGGAAACCCTCGGCTACTGCGAGGCATTGGTTGCGGGGGTGCGCAACCCACGCCTCTCACTTGTCGCAGAACTAGACATTCCCTATCGCCGAAGAGCTTGATTCATAAAGCTTTTCTAAGCGTTCCTAGGGTCTGTCGGGAGTCTCGACATGACAAGGAATACACGCACTGAGGCACCTCCGTTCTCGCTTCGTCTCTCGTTGGACGAGCGCGCGAAACTTGAGCGCGACGCTGCCGGACAAGCAGTAAGCGTCTACGTTCGGCACATGCTTTTCGGAGATCAGCCTGTACCGAGGCGACGCGCTCCAAAGAAGAAGGCGAGCGTCGATCAGGTCGCTTTGTCCCGCCTGCTTGCGGCTCTGGGAGCATCTCGGCTGTCGCAAAACCTGAACCAACTTGCAAAAGCTGTGAACACCGGCTCCCTGCCAGTCACGCCAGAAACCGAACGCGATCTCAAGGATGC
>JANNNU010000003.1:0-24114 GCA_031398695.1 Paracoccaceae bacterium
CCCAGCAAGGCAACTGGGACATCGTGGGCAACAACATCCCGGTGTTCTTCATTCAGGACGCGATCAAGTTTCCGGACCTTGTTCACGCCGTCAAGGACGAGCCCGACCGGGGCTTTCCGCAGGCCGCCTCGGCGCATGACAACGTCTGGGACTTCATCTCGTTGATGCCCGAAGCGATGCATATGGTGATGTGGCAGATGTCTGACCGCACCTTGCCCCGGTCGTTCCGTTTCATGGAAGGGTTCGGCGTTCACACTTTCCGGCTGATCAACGCCGAAGGCAAAGGCACGTTCGTCAAGTTTCACTGGAAGCCGAAACTGGGCCTGCAGTCGGTGCTGTGGGACGAGGCGGTCAAGATCAACGGGGCGGATCCCGACTTCCATCGCCGCGACCTGTGGGATTCGATCCAGGCGGGCAGCCACCCCGAGTGGGAACTGGGCCTGCAGATCTTTGACGATGCCTTTGCCGATGCATTCGCCTTCGACGTGCTCGATTCGACCAAACTGATCCCAGAAGAGGATTGCCCGGTGCGCATCGTCGGCCGTCTGGTTCTGAACCGCATGGTGGACAACTTCTTTGCCGAAACCGAACAGGTGGCCTTCTGCACGTCGAACATCGTGCCAGGCATCGATTTCACCAATGATCCGCTGTTGCAGGGGCGAAACTTCTCGTACCTCGACACGCAGATCAAGCGGTTGGGCGGGCCGAACTTCACGCACATCCCGATCAACGCGCCGCGATGCCCGATGCATCACTTCCAGCAGGACGGCCACATGGCGATGCGCAACCCGGTGGGGCGTGCAAATTATGAACCCAACGGCTGGTCCAAGGGTGGCCCGCGGGCCGCACCGGCCATCGGCCACGTCAGCCACCCCGAGCCGATGCAGGGCGAAAAGCGCCGGGTGCGCGCGGAAAGCTTTGCCGATCACTACAGCCAGGCCCGGCAATTCTACATCAGCCAGACCGCCATCGAGCAGGCCCACATTGCCGACGCGCTAACGTTCGAGCTGTCGAAGGTCGAAACGGTTGCGGTTCGCGAACGAATGGTGGCGCATCTGCCGCATATCGACGCCGATCTGGCGCGCAAGGTGGCTGATGGACTTGGCATCGACGCGATGCCTCCAGCACCCGCCGCGGCGACCAAGTCCAACCCGTCGCTGAAGCCGTCGGATGCCCTGTCGATCCTGAAGGCCACACCGCCGGGATTTGCCGGGCGCAAGATGGGGATCCTGATCACGGATGGCGTGGATGCCGCCATCCTGACGTCGCTGATCGAGGCGGTCGAAGGTGCCAAAGGAACGGTTGCCCTGATCGCGCCGAAAGTCGGGGGCGTCACGGCGGCGGACGGCCGCAAGATCGCGGCCCATCACCAGCTGGCCGGCGCGCCATCGGTGCTGTTCGATGCGGTGGCCGTTCTTGCCAGCGAACCGGGTGCCGCAGAGTTGGCGAACCACCACGCCGCGCGAACCTTCTTCGCGGACGCATTCGCCCATGCCAAGTTAATCGGCCTCAGTCCCGAAGCCGTGGCGGCGGCCGATGCGGCGGGGCTCACCGATCCGGACGATGGTATGATGATCCTCGAATGCGACGACGACGCGATCGATTTCGTCTCGGACTGCGCCGACCTGCGGTTCTGGGCGCGCGTCGCATGACGACAGGGCGCCGCAGCGGTACGATCCTGGCCTTCGGGGACACCGAAGGCTGGGACATTGCGGTTGTCGTACCCGCAAAGAACGAAGCAGACCGCATCGCGGGCTGCCTGTCGGCACTGGCCGTGTCGGCCGCGCATTTGCCGGACGTGTCCGTCGGCATCGTGCTGGTCGTAAACAACACGACGGACGACACGGTTGCGCGTGCGCGCGACTGGGCAGCGGGTTTGCGGGGCGAGGCGGCTTTGGTGGTGATCGACCACCACTTCGAGCCAGCCCGGTCGGGTGTGGGTCATGCCCGGCGGCTCGGCTTCGAACTGGCGCTCGACTCGATGCCTGACGACGGCGTGTTCCTGATGACGGACGCGGACACCCATGTCAGCCCGACCTGGATCGTGGACAACCTGTGCGAGATGCGCGGTGCGGACGTGGTGTGCGGCTGCGTGGATGCGATTGCCGACGAACAGCGACAACTGCCGCCCGAGATCAGCCGCCACGGCAGCTGGGAGTCGGACTATGTCGCGACGGCGCTGCAACTGGCGGCGGCGCTTGACCCGTTGCCGCACGACCCGCGGCCCGCCCACCACAACGGGGCAGGCGCCAGCATGGCATTTCGAAAGTCGGTCTATCAGGCCGTCGGCGGATTGCCCGCGCTGCAGGTCGGCGAAGACCGGGCATTTGTCGAACAGGCAGAGGCGCTAGACTTTCGCATTCGGTATTCGAACCGGCCGGTGGTCTATACGTCGTGCCGCATGACCGGGCGCACCGATGGCGGGATGGCGGGGGCCCTGCGCGAGCGTCGTGACCTGCCCGATCCGCCGTCGGACGAATGGCTTGAACCGGCGGCCACGTTTCATCTGCGCCATGCGCTGCGCGGTGCGCTTCGTGCGGCCTGGCCTGCGCCAGACCGCGTGGCGGATGTGTTGCAGCGCTTTCTGGGCGCCGAAGCCGCCGCCCTGCGCGAGGGCCCGGTGCCGGTGTACTTTGGCCAGTTCTTTCAACAGATCGAGGCGCGCGCGCAGGCGCTGGTGCGTGTTCGCATGCACCAAAGCGATTGCCGCCGCGAGTTGCCGACGTTGCAGCGCCTGCTGGACGAACAGATGGCCCGTCCGCAACGCGATCTCGATCCCGGGTTCAGCCGTGCCGGTGCTGCCGAGCTAGGAGCCTGACATGTCGATGATCGACCCAAACACGTCGGGGCCAAGCGCGGACGGCTTGGATTGGCCGGCTGTCGGTGCCCGCATCGCGCGGCGTGCTGCAGTGGCGGATGCCGGCAAGACAAGCCTTGCCGCGGACCTGCGCGACCTGCACCGGTCTGGCATTCTGGACGTCCTGGTGCGTGCGACGGGGGTCGATCCCGATCCGCTGCAGGCCGCGCGGATGCTGCGCCGGCTGGGTCGCGTGAGTCTGCCCGTGGGCCGCATCGTCGAAGGGCATGTGAATGCACTGAAACTGATCCAGCTTTACGGCACCGCGAAGCAACAGACCCGCGCCATGGCCCAAGCCACCTCGGGCGTCATATTCGGCGTGTGGGGCGCAGATGGGGACCCCGCCGCCAGCTTTGTCGCGGATGGACCGGGCAGCGTCACCCTGCAGGGGCGCAAACGGTTCTGCTCGGGTCTGGGTCTGGTCGGGCAGGCGATCTTGACCGGACCGTGCGATCAGGGCGAGCAGCTGTTGCTGGCCGATGTGACCGACATGCAGCGTGGCGATCCATCTGCCTGGCAGGTCAGCGGAATGCGCGCAACGCAGTCCGGTGACTACGACCTCACGGGACTGCCCGCCGAACGGTTGGGACAGCCGGGCGATTACAGCCGCGAGCCGCATTTCGAAGGCGGCACGTGGCGCTATTCCGCGTTGCATGCCGGGGCGCTCGAGGCGCTGGCCGAGGCCGTGCGTCGGCAGGTCGGATCGTGGTCCGATCCGCACCAGACCCACCGGCTGGCCCATATGACCTTGTTGGCCGAAACCGCTCGCCTGCACGTCGACGCCGCCGCAACCGCGGTCGAAACGGCTGGCAAGATGGACGACGCGGTCGCGGCCGAAACGGCGGTCGCGCGGGCGCTTCTGGCGCGCGAGGCGGTCGAACAGTCCTGCCTCGCCGGGCTCGCCCTGGCCGAGCGTGCACTGGGCACGCAGGCCTTCCGGTCGGGCACGCCCGTCGATCTGTGCCGCCGGGATCTCGCGTTTTTCATGCGGCAGGCCAATCTGGACGGCAAGTTGACGCTGGCGTCGACTATTCTTGGCCGTCTGACGTCCGAGGTCGGCGAGCAATGGTAGCTCTGACCCCATTTCTGAAACGGGCGGCACAAGCGCCCTTCGTGTCGCTGAACACGGTCTCGGGCGGGGGCGACGTCCTCGTGCTCGCGCCCCATCCCGACGACGAGACGCTGGGATGCGGCGCGGCGATTGCCGAACTGACGGACAAGGGGTTTACCGCGCGGGTCGTCGTCGTCACCGACGGAAGCCGGTCGCATCCGGGCTCGAAGGACTATGACGCTGCTCGACTTGCCCGCACCCGCGAGGCCGAAGTGACAGAAGCGCTGCATATCCTGACCGATGGTCGGGGTCCGCTGCCGGTGTTCCTGCGGTATCCCGACATGGCCGCGCCCGACGATCCGGACGCGTTGGAGCGTTCGGTGCAGAGTATCCTGCCGCTGATGTCAGACTCGATGACGGCGCTATGGTCCACATGGGAAGCTGACCCGCATCCCGACCACGGACGCACGGCCCGCATCGCCGCACGGATAGGTCACCACAGGCCGCATTTGGCTCGATGGTCCTATCCGATCTGGGGTCGGTTTCGCACCGACGACGTGGCGATCGATCCTGACCGGATCGTGCGCCTGCTGCCCAACGGGCACCTGCCGCGCAAACGCAAGGCCCTTGCGGCGCATCGCACCCAGATGTCGCCGCTGATTGCGGACGATCCAGCCGGGTTCGTGATGCCCGCCGCCGAACAAGAGCATTTCCTGACCACGCCGGAAGTGTTTTTGAGGGAGCCGGGATGACCGATTTCGCCAGCCATTTCGACCGGTTGTACCAAAGCAATCCGGACCCGTGGAATTACGCGGCAAGCCCCTACGAGGCGGCAAAGTATGATGCCACATGCGCCGCCCTGCAGTCAGGGCGCTATCGCAGCGGCATCGAGATCGGCTGTTCGGTCGGTGTGCTCAGCGCACGGCTTGCCGCGCGGTGCGACAGGTTCCTCGCCATCGACCTCGCCGAGCGCGCGGTCCAGTCCGCGTCGGCGCGGCTTCTGCCGTTTCCGGGTGCCGAGGCCAAAGTGGCTTGCATTCCGGTAGACTGGCCCGAGGGTCCGTTCGATCTGATCATGTTGTCTGAGGTCATCTATTATCTGCAGGAAACCGAGATCGCACTACTGGCCGCGAAGGTGTCTGACAGCGGCATGCGGCGTTGCGAATGCGTTCTGGTCAATTGGCGCGGGCACACCGATACGCATTTCACCGGAAACCAAGCGCGTCTGGCTTTCTGTGCCGCGTTGCGAAGACATCGCGATTTTGCCGAGATTGCGCAGCCCGGCACGCCGGACTACGATCATGTGACGCTGATGCTGGCCTGATCCATTCGGTCAGGCGCGCACGCGCAGGGCGTTGGCCGACACCAGTGCACCGATGACCGGCAGCACCATCATTCCGGCAGACATCAAAGCTGCCGGATGCCCGGTCCAGACCGATGCTGCAATGACGCAAACACCCAGACCCGTCGTCACGGCGATAGGTGAGAGATGCAGTCGGGCGCGCCGCGCGCCTTTGGTTGTTGCAGTTTTCGGGGTCACCTTGAACTCCTGTTCCAGGGGCAGAATGCCCACCAATGTTGCCGCCCCGGCTACCGGCAACATGGCGATCCTCGACCAGAACGCGGTCATGCGCACCGACAGCGGTTCTGCCCGACTAGGGCTTTGCATCAAGACCGGCAAAGCAGACATCACCGTTGCGGCGAGCGCGGCGGCGGAAACCCAGATCAAAGCCCAGGCCAGGCCGGGCGCCGCATAGGCATCGGCGTTCAACGCCAGATGGGCCAGGCCCGCCAGCAGCGTCACCGTCGCGATGACGCCAAAGTTGAGCCAGGCAACCAGTTGGGACACGATCAGCAGATTGCGAAAGAACGCCGACGTCCCCCAAAACGAACCGGAGCGCGGCCTGGAAGACAGCCATTGCGCCAATACGCGCGCGTTCCCTGACGCCCAGCGGTGCCGCTGTTGGTGCAGACCAGCCAGATCCAGAGGCATCAATCCGCGTCCTACCACCCGATCGACATAGACGCCGTGATACCCGGCACCGATCAGCCGCGCCCCCAGCGCCGCATCTTCGGTGCAACTCGCGGTCGGCCAACCCCCGACAGAGATCAGCGCCGGCTTGCTGATCACGCTCAGCGTGCCGGTCAACAGCATCGCTTGCCCCAGGTTTGCCGCAAGCGCCTGACGCTTGAAATAATCCTCCAACTCGCGGGCTATTCCGGCCGAACGGGGCGTCACGTCGCGGTACGCCTGCGGATACTGGTAGAAACTGCAGCCGCCGACCGCAATCTCGGACGCGACATCGGCAAGGAAGGTGGGCTCGACCTGATAATCCGCATCCACCGTCACGATGTGCGTTGTGCGCGGATCGCAGTGTGCGAGCGCTATGTTCAGGGCGCCAGCCTTTGCACCTGTCACATGATCTTGGCGCAGAAACCGGAAGGGTGCGCCGGCGGCTGCGCACCAATCTGCTACCGGCTGCCACGCTGCCCGATCGGGCGTGTTGTTGACGATGACGATGAAGTCATGTGCGACGGCTGCCGTCTGCCGCTGCAGACTGGCCAGCGTGTCAATCAGAACCTCGGGCGGTTCCCGGCACGCCGGTATGTGAACCGATAGAAAGGTGTCCGTCTGAACGATATTGGGCGGCCGGGATGCGGGCAGGCCCGTCTCACGGTTGCGGCCAAGGGCGGAAAACGCAAGAAAAGCCAGCTGTCCGATCAGGGCCATCATGGCCACTGTCAACGCCACGGATGGAAGGACAATCAAGACCGCCATCAGACCAAGTCCTGCCATGCAGTGTCGCACGGCGGGAGACAAACGCGCCAGGCGACCAGATATCAGCGTAGGCATTTCGCACCTTCGGTTTTCATCAAGGCACAACCCCGGATCCGTTCACGCGGTTCCGGCAACCAGACCCGATCCGTATGCCGACTTGCGGGCGGTGGGCTCAGACGCGACATGACGGCCGGTTTCCGCTGATGACGCCGACCACTGAACCATGCCGGGAACGAACCGGCCTGTGGTGCATTGAAACGGTATGCCAACGGCATTCACGCAGAAAGCAGGTGCAACATGGACTATTCAGACAATTCCGGCATCGACCTGGGCGAAGTGATCCTCGAAGGTGTGACGATCTATGACCCGATGGACGACAAGGTCGGCTCTATCTCGCATGTCCACGGGACGGGTCAAAGCATCCAGGTCGCGGTCGACGTCGGCACGTTCCTCGGCCTCGGCGGCAAGACGGTTCTGATCCCGCTGTCGGCTTTGGAAGTGGAGATCGACGACGATGGCGACGTGCAGATCACCACAGTCTGGACGAAGGACGAAATCGAGGCACTGCCCGAACACGTCATGTGATGGCCGCGCCATAACCGAGACAGAGACGCCCGCGACGGTTGTGTCGCGGGCGCATTTTTGTCATCTACTCAGCTCGTTTGTGTTCGCATTTGCGCTGGCGGGTGGCGGGGGCCGTTTTCGACGCTTGGAGGCTAGGGCCTCCGCAATCGGCCTTCTGACCCGTTTCGGCACACTCGACGTATCGAACCGCTTGCCAAACGCGCATGGCACCTTGTGAGGGCCCTTTAGATATCGGCCGGCACTCCATGCACAAAGGAATATTTCCGCGTGCAAGGATCGTTGACTTTCCGTGCCAACTGATTTGACTGATGCATAACGTCGCGGTTCTGCAGGGCCCGGGTAAGACAGGAATCGCTGTTGTTCAAGGCCCCTAGTCAGCCCCTTCCGTTCCTGACGCGCCGGTTGCCGGTTGCTGCCCTGCTGGTGCCGTTGTGTCTTTTGACGCTGATCGGGTGGCTGAACTGGAACGCTGCCTGGCGTAATGCCACGGATGACATGCAGCGTGCCGCAACCTCGATTGCGGAATACGGCAAGCAGGCCTTGGAAAGCTATGCCTCGGCGGCCGGTCGGGTGAATGACCGGTTGCGGGGCATGTCCGACGATGACGTCCGCGCCAACGAACGCGCGCTGCACCAGGATCTGAAGCAGATCTATGCCGAACTGTCGCGGGCCGAGCAGGGTTTCGTGATGGATCGCAACGGCCGCCCGTTGTTGTCGAGCGACATCTATCCGGTGCCGGCAAACCTCGATCTGTCGGATCGAGAGTTTTTCCAGGCCTTGGCGGCCGAGGGATCGCCCGAGGCCTATGTCAGCCGCACCTTCATCAGCAGGATCAATGGCAAGCTGCTGTTTGCCGTCGCGCGTCCGCGGCAGAACACCGGCAACGGCCTGGATTCGGATGCCTTTGACGGCATCGTCGTCATTTCGGTCAGCCCGATGATGCTGGCCGAAGGCATGCGGCGCCTGTTGTCGAAACCGACGGACCAGCTGGCGCTGATGCGCCCCGACGGCCATGGGATCAGCACCACCAGCGGTCGGGTGGAGGCGCGTCAGACCTTGCCGCAGGTGGCCAGCGGCAGTCCGTTCTACACCTTTGTCGATCAGGGCGCGCAACAGGCGGTCTACGTTTCGCAAACCGCGCTTACCGGCGGTGACGCGCTGCTGGCCATGGAACTGATGGGCGGCTTTCCGATTTACGCAGTCAGCGTGCGTCCGAAAGCCGAGATCGTGGCGGAGTGGCGTGAAACCATGATCCCTTACCTGGCCTTCGCGGCGCCCGCTGCCCTGGCGCTGTTTCTGCTCAGCGTCAAGGTGGTGCGCGACCAGCGGGAGCTTCAGGTCCGCAACGCCAGTCTGACGAGTTTCGCCAATCTGACGGCGGACCGGCTGGGGCGGGCCAAGCGATTCGGACTGGTGGGAACGTTCGAGTATGACCTGCGCACCGGGGTCAGCCGCCGATCGCCCGAATACATGTCGGTGCAGGGATTGCCGGCCGTGGCGACGGACGAAACCCATGACGACTGGGAGCGGCGGCTCTACCCAGACGACAAGGCCCGCGCGCTGGAAGAGCTGCGGTGGGCGCTGTCGGATGAAAGCGGCGCGGAAGAATACGGACAAAGCTACCGGATCGTCACGCCCGACGGATCGGTCCGCTGGATCGCGGCGCGCGGCGTGATCCGCCGCGACGAAAACGGGCGTGCGATCATGCTGCTGGGCGCGCACACCGATGTCACGCCGCTGCGGTCCTCTGAAATCGCGCTGGCGGAAAGCGACGCGCGGTTGCGTCTGGCGCATGAGGCGGTAGGGATCGGAACCTGGGAATGGGTGCCGAAGGCGCGCCGTCTGTTCTGCTCTAACCGCATGATGGAGATTTTCGGCTTCGATCTCGACACCGGCCCGCCGCGTCTGTCTCAGGTCTTTGCGCGCATCCACCCCGAGGACCGCGAGGTACTGCGCGATCATCTGAAGGCGATCCAGCGCACCGAACGCTTTCACTGCGAGTTTCGCGTGGTGCGTCCCGGGCACGACGATGTCGTCTGGGTTTCCGCCCGTGCCGCGCTGGTGGCGCTGACCCGCAACGCAACCTCGCAGGTCATGGGGATCGTTCACGACATCACGGATCAGAAGCAATCCGAAGACATGGTGCGCCTAATGGCGAACGAGGTCGAACATCGGGCCAAGAACACGTTGGCGCTGATTTCGGCGATGTTGCGGATGACGAAGGCAGGCAGCGCGGCCGAACTGGCGCAACTGATGCAGGGACGCATCCGCGCGCTGGGCAACACCATGGGCATCCTGCGCAAATCGCGTTGGGCCGGGGCCGACCTGGCCGAAATTCTTGCGGATTCGATTGCCCCGTTCGCCGGACCGGAATCCGCGCATCGCGACTCGGTTCGCCTGTCGGGCCCTGCCGTGCACATCTCGGTCGAAGCGGCGCAACCCGTGTCGCTCGCGGTGCACGAGCTTGCCACAAACGCGTCGAAGTATGGCTCGCTTTCGGTGCCCGACGGCAAGCTGGACGTCAGCTGGTACGAAACCGAGGGGCGGGTACACGTACGCTGGGTGGAAACCGGGGGGCCCCCGGTCGAAAATGCACCGCACCATGCCGGTTTCGGATCAAAGCTGATCGTCCTGTTGTTCGAGACGCAACTGGGGGGCAGCGTCACGCGCGACTGGCTGCCAACCGGCCTTGTCTGCCAGATCAGTTTCCCGTTGAATACGGTCCTGTCCAGTCAACCGGACTGAACATCGCGCCCCGACCGGATCAACGCAGCGTTCTGCGCAAGATTACGCCTGCCCCTTTTGCGCGCGGACCCCGCCAGGGAACAATTCCGCGCCCGCGTTGTTGTGGTGCAACATTTCCAGGGACCAGAAAGGTCGAGCCATGAAAGTTGCAGTTGCTGCCCTGACACTGATGCTGGCCACTACGGCCGGCGCGCAAACCGTGAACGATGACACCCCTGCCGCAGAAAATTGGTGGGACAACGTCGGCGCTGGATTTTTCAGCGATGCCACGCTGCTGACCCCGCGCCCGGAGTACGAGATTCGTGCCCACTGGACCGGGCTCAGCGAAGACGACCGTGCCGCAGTGCTGGCCCGCTGTGCCGAACTTCAAGGTCAAAGCGCGTCGGCGCCATCCTTGCAGGAAGGCAGCACCGACGAAGCCCCCGGAACGACCGCGGCAGATTTGGCAGACGGCGCGACCACGGGCGGGCTGACGGGTGCTGCAGACGATCAGACGGCCGCGGTCGAGAATGACGGCACCCCGGTGCCGGAAGGCCAGAACGACAGCACGACCGTGACCGGGTCCATCGCCGGACAAGAGGTGCAAAGCGCCGACCCGTCCGATGCGCCCGCGCCCAACACCGGCCTTGCCGGAGCGGCGGTCGATTCCGAAGACATGCGCGCCTTTCGCGTGTGCGACCTCGTCAAGACCCTGTAGCCGGGTCATCCCCTGCCATGGTCGCGGCAGGGGATTTGACACCCCGGCAACATAAAAGGGCTGCCAATGGCAGCCCTTTCGTTCCTTCTGTGGCGCGGATCAGGCGGCGTCTTGGATCGCGGCCTTGTTGACCGATGCCTTGGCCAACGCCGATAAGGCCTTGTCGGTCGCGGTTTCCTCGGCCAGCGTCTGCTGCAGCAGGCCTGCCGCTTCGCTCATTCCCAGCAGCGTGGCCCAATTCGACAACCCGCTGTAGCGCGCGATCTCGTAGTGTTCGACCGCCTGCGCCGTGTAAACCAGACCAGCGTCCAAGGCCGGGCTGCCCTTGTACCCGTCGATGACCTCTTCGCCCTCTTCCACGATCCCGTCGATCGCCGGGCAGGTCTTTGCTTGGGCGCGCTTGCCCATCAATTCGAAGATCTGCTGCAGACGTTCGATCTGGATTTCGGTTTCGGCCTTGTGCGCTTCGAACGCCGACTTCAACTCGGGCGACTGCGCGGCGCGTGCCATCTTGGGCAGCGTCTTGAGGATTTTGCGTTCGGCATAGTAAATGTCGCGCAGCCCGTCATGGAAAAGGCTTTCGAGGTTTGCGGTTTTCATCGGGTCACTCCTGATGGTATCTGAAAGACGGACGCGAGACCGGTCCGCTGCCAGACCAACTTGCCGCGCGCGCGCCGGTTCCCGGGCCGCGATCGTGTTGCGGCTGCCCCGGCGGCGATGCGCCGGTTTCGGTAAAAAAGGACGGAGCTGCGGCGACATCCGCGCCACACGCAAAACGGAGCCAGTGGTGCCGGAGGGGTTTGAGTGCGATGTTCCCGTCACCGAGCTTGCCCGTCGTCTGGTCGGGGCCCGGCTGGTCGTACGCGGGTCAGGTGGCACGATCGTCGAAACCGAGGCTTACGCCTTGGATGATCCCGCGTCGCACAGCTTTCGGGGACAGACGGCCCGCAATGCCGCGATGTTCGGGCCCGCGGGGCATGCGTATGTCTACCGGTCGTATGGGCTGCACCTTTGTCTGAACGTCGTTGCGGGGCCCGGCGAGGCAGTCCTGATCCGCGCGATCGAACCCGAGATCGGGATCGAGGCGATGGTCGAGCGGCGCGGTCTGACGGACCTGCGGCTGCTTTGTGCCGGTCCGGGGCGGTTGGGGCAGGCGTTGGGGATCACACTCGCCGACGGCGGCAGACCATTCGAAGGTGCCGAGTTCGGACTTGCTGTACCGAACGCCGTCAATGGCACGGTCATCTGCGGCCCGCGCATCGGGATCACGAAGGCGGTGGACCGGCCATGGCGCTTTGGCCTTGCACGATCGCCATGGCTGAGCAAACCGTTCGCCGCTGCCGGCTGAAGCGCGGTCAGTCGGCTGGTTTGACGTCGTCTTGCGGGTCGTCCAGATCCTGTCCGGCCTGCCGGTGCCGGCGCTTTGGGCCTGCTGCGTTGGGGTCGACGGTCGGGGTGGCTTCCGGATCGACGCTGTAGGGTTGTTCTTCCAAGGCGGCAGCCGCGCGGCGCTGCGTGTCGGTCATGGGCGGATACTTTTGCATCGGGTGCTCCTTGATCGGAACGATAACGCCGCGCGTGCGCTATCGTTCCGAAAGAACGGCCGATAGACGCCCAAGCCTTTACGTCTTGCGCCGTCAGGCGTGTCAGGCACCGACCATTTCGCCACCGTTGGGGTGCAGGGTCTGGCCCGTCAGATAGCTGCCGTCTTCACAAGCCAGGAACAGGATGCACGAGGCAACCTCGTTCGGCTGGCCCGGCCGACCCATCGGCGTTCCCGTTCCGAATTCGGCCACCTCGTCTGCCGGGAACGAGGCCGGGATCAGCGGGGTCCAGATCGGGCCGGGCGCCACCGCATTCACCCGGATGCCGCTGTCGCACAGGTTGGACGCCAAGGCGCGGGTGAACGACAGGATCGCCCCTTTGGTCGACGAATAGTCGATCAACTTCGGTTGCCCGCGAAACGCGGTGATGGAGGTGACGTTGATGATCGCGTCGCCCTTGGTCATCTGCGGCACGACCGCCTGCACCATATAGAATTGGCCGAAGATGTTGGTGGCGAAGGTCCGTTTCAGTTGCTCTTCCGAGATATCCTCGACCTTTTCCTGCACATGCTGTTCGGCCGCGTTGTTGACCAGAATGTGGATGCGGCCAAATTTTTCGACGGCCGCGCGAAACGTGTGGTCCGCCTCGGATTTGTCGCCCAGATCCCCCGACAGGGCGATGCCCTGCACGCCTTCGGCCCGCACGAGGCCGATGGTGACCTCGGCATCCTCGTGTTCGTCCTTGTAGTGGATCACGACATTCGCCCCTTCGCGCGCAAACAGGACGGCCGTCGCGCGTCCGATCCCGCTGTCGCCGCCGGTGATCAGGGCGGTCTTGCCCGCAAGCCGCCCGGATCCGGGAAAGCGGGGGGAAAAATCCGACTGGGGGGTCAACAGCGCCTCGGTTCCGGGCTGCTTGTCCTGCTCTTGGGCGGGCATGAGGGATAGAGTCATGGTGCGGCTCCTTCGGGTTGTGCAAGACAGCAACCGTCGAAGTCGGATCGTGTTCCCGTCCTTTTAGCGCTATGACCATATTTTGCGCAGGCCGCAGGTTTCCGTTCGGTCATCCGGATATTTCGGGAACAAAACCGACGGCGTCAGGTTCGTGTCCCGACGATGACAGCGACAGGGGCAGGTCCATGGCACACGACACAGGCGCGCCAATCCGGGCGGATCAGGCGCAGTCCGGATTTTCCTGGGGCGCCGTGCCGGACGGCGAGGGGTTATGGCGGTTCAGCCTGTGGCGACCCGGTGCAGACGAGGTGCTGGTGCGGCTTGGCGGGCGTGATCAGGCTATGGCGCGCGATGGGTCCGGCGGCTTTCACGCGCGGCTGACGGCCCGTGCCGGTGACACCTATGTTTTTGTCGTCGACGGAACACCTGTTGCCGATCCGGCGTCGCGCGCGCAGGCTGATGGCGTCGAGGGGGCGTCCATGCTGGTCGACCCCGGTCAGTTCGTCTGGTCGGCGGCATGGCAGGGCGGGCCTTGGCACGAGGCGGTGATCTATGAGCTTCACATCGGCACGTTCACCGAAAAAGGCACATTTCGCGCCGCTGCAGAGCGGATGCGCGACTTGGCCGCGATGGGCATTACCGCGATCGAGTTGATGCCGGTCGCGCAGTTCGCCGGGTCTCGCGGATGGGGGTATGATGGCGTGCTGCACTACGCCCCGCATCCCGCCTACGGCACGCCGGATGATCTGCGGTTCCTGATCGACACCGCGCAGTCCTTGGGTCTGATGGTGTTTCTGGACGTCGTCTACAACCACTTCGGCTCCGTCGGAAATCCGCAGCCGGCCGAGTTCTTCGACTCCGAACGCCATACGCCCTGGGGGCGCGGCATCGACTTTTCCAAGGATCCCGTGCGGCGGTTCTTTCTGGAAAACGCGGTCATGTGGCTGACCGAATATCGCCTGGACGGTCTGCGTTTCGATGCGGTGCATCAGATCATCGACACGCGCGAGCCGGAATTTCTGGTCGAGATGGCCCGGGCGCTGCGCAAGCTCGATCTTGGCCGTCCCGTGCACCTGATCACCGAGGACGAGCGCAACCTGCCGTATCTGCGGGAAATGGGCTTGTATGACGCTGAATGGAACGACGATTATCATCACGCCATCCATGTTCTGCTGACGGGCGAAGATCAGGGCTATTATGCGGCTGCGGCTGTCGATCCGATGGCGGACCTGATCCGGGCACTGGGGCAGGGGCAGGTGCGGCAAGGGCAGCAACGTGGCGAAGAGCCGCCTACCGGTCTGCCGTCCGGCCACCTGCCCTGGACGGCCTTCGTCAACGCAAACCAGAATCACGACCAGATCGGCAACCGTGCGCAGGGCGACCGTCTGACCACGCTGGCCGATCCGGCAGCGGTCGAAACCGCAATGGCGCTGTTGCTGCTGTCGCCATTCATCCCGCTGCTGTTCATGGGCGAGGAGGTGGGCGAGCGTGCGCCTTTCCTGTTCTTTGCCGATTTCAGGGGCGAGATGGCCGACTTGACCCGCGACGGTCGCCGGGCGGAGTTTGCGCAGATGGCTGATGCCGACGAGGTGCCGGACCCGATGGCCTTGTCGACGCTGAACGCCTCGCGGCCTTTCCTGGGTGACCCGGTGGACATGGCGCGGTGGCTAGACCTGACCCGGACATGGCTTGGACTGCGCGCGACCCACGTGGTTCCGTTGCTGGCCAGCGGTCGGCGGACGGGGCGCGCGGGGCAGGCTGGCGTCACACGCACCGGTGCGCGGTCGCTGGCCGTGTCATGGCCCTTCAACGCGGGCACGCTGATTCTGCAGGTCAATCTCGGAACTTCCGCAGAACCTGTTCGGGGAACCGGCACGCTGATCTATTCATTAGGGGATGTCGGGACCGATCCCTTTGCCCTCAGCCTTGCGGTGACTCGTTGATTAAGCTTCCCACGGCGACGTATCGCCTCCAATTGCGCGGCGGCGTGACCTTTGCCGACATTGAAAAGCACCTTACCTACTTCCGCGATCTTGGCATCAGCCACCTCTACCTGTCGCCGCCCTTCACGGCGGTGCGTGGATCGACGCATGGATACGACATCGTTCTGCCGACGCAGATCGAACCCGAACTGGGGGGCCGTGCAGGGTTTTCGCAACTCGCCGCCGCAGCCAAGGCGCACGGGTTGGGCATCGTCATCGACATCGTGCCGAACCACATGGCGTTTTCTGTTGAAAATCCCTGGCTGTGCGACGTGCTGCGCCATGGTCCCGAAAGCCGCTACGGTCAGCATTTCGATATCGACTGGGCCGCGGGCAAGCTGGTCTTGCCGTTTCTGGACGAACCACTGGAAGCGGTGCTGCAAGCTGGGCGCATTGCCATCGAAGCCGATGCCGACGGTCCGGTGCTGACCGAAGGCAGCATCCGCGTGCCGCTCAACCCGCTGACGATGCCGGCAACGCTTGCACGCGACGAACCCGACGCGCTGCGCGCTATTCTGCAGGCGCAGCACTGGAAGCTGGTGCATTGGGAAAACGAACGCGACGGCATCACGCATCGGCGTTTCTTCAACGTGACCGGTCTGATCGGTCTGCGGGTCGAGGATCAGGTTGTGTTCGACGAAACCCACAGCCTGATCTTCGACCTCGTTGCATCCGGCGAGGTGCAGGGCCTGCGCGTCGATCACGTCGACGGGCTGGCTGACCCGGCCGCGTATCTGGACCGGTTGCGACAGGGCGTCGGGGATGCGACGCCGATCTGGGTCGAAAAGATCCTGACCGGAGACGAAAGCTTACCCGACTGGCCGGTTCAGGGCACCACTGGCTACGAAGCTGCGCGCGCCATCGCTCGCGTTCTGACGGACTCCGGCGGTCTGGCGCGTCTGGACGAGGCGTGGCGGGGGCACACCGGGCAGCAGGGCGATTTTCACACGGCGCTGATCTCGGCCAAGACCGAGGTGATGCTGCATGACCTGGCCGCAGAATTGCACCAGTTGATCGGCCTTGCGCGTCAGGCCCTGTCGGGTGCCGAAGATGCCGATGCCGGGGACGAGGCCTTGCGCGAGGCGCTATTGGCGTTGCTGTACGCATTCCCTTGTTATCGCACCTATTTCAGCCCCACGGTGCACAGGCCGGACGATGCGCGGATGATGCAGGCGGTGCGCGACGCGGCGGGTTCCGGGCTGCGCAGTGATCGCGTGGTCCACGCCCTGACCGACCGGATCATGCACCCGCAGACGGCATCGTCTATCGCCCTGCAAAGCAGGTTCCAGCAGGTGACCGGCGCGCTTTTGGCGAAGTCGCACGAGGATACGGCAGGGTTTCGCTGGAACTGCTATCTGGCAGCCAATGAGGTGGGCTCCGATCCGGACGCCGCCACGATGTCGATGGGCGCGTTCAACCAGTGGATGGACCAGCGCCTGTCGGCGATGCCGGGGGGGCTGACCCTGACCTCGTCGCATGACACGAAACGGTCAGAAGATGCGCGGATGCGGCTAGTGGCGCTCAGTCACCTGCCCGAGGCGTTTCTGGCGTTGTGGCGGGCCACGCAGACGGTTGACGGGTCCGCGTCGATCGACCCCAATCTGGCGTGGTACATCCTGCAAACCGTGGTTGCCGCGTGGGAGCCGGGGCGTGCGGACGTCGAAGACCGCGTGGCCGGGCATGTCGAGAAAGCGATGCGCGAGGCCAAGTTGGTTACGACGTGGTCCCATCCCGACGGCGATGCCGAACAGCAGGGGATGATGTTCGCGCGCCAGATCGTCAGGCTGTGGTCCGGCAGCGTACCGGACGAGGCGCAAAAGTTGATCCTGCTGGCGCGTCGGCTGTCGCTGACGCAGACCGTCCTGAAATTCGCGATGCCGGGGATCCCGGACGTCTATCAAGGCACCGAAACCGCCGCGTTCTACCTGACCGACCCTGACAACCGCCTTGCGGTGGACTTCAAAAGACTGGGCGGCGCCGACCTGTTGGACGGGTTCGACGGGCTGAAGGCCGGGCTTACGAAGCGGCTCTTGCACTTGCGCGCCCGCCATCCTTCGTTCTTTGCAACGGCATCGGTGGCGTTGCAATCCCTGGGGCCGGACGGGATGACGATAATCCGCAAGACGGACGTCAATCACCTGACGATCAGGGTGACGCGGCTGTCGATCAACATCGAGGCCGTCATCGGCGGCGTCGTTGATCGGAGTGTTCTCGATCTTGCCGATCTGGGCAGGGGATGACCCTGACCGCGGATGTCGTCATGGTGCGGATGATCGCAAGCGGGGCGCTCCTTGGCAAACGTCAGACCGACTATCCCGGCTTGCGTATCGTGGCGTTTGCCGATTGCACCCGCATCGCGCGCGCATCGCCCAGTTTTGGCTTGCGCAACGTCCAGAAACCGTCACCTCATGACGTGCTGTCGATCACTGTGCGGCTGGAACGCGTGATCGCCCAACGGTGCTTTGTCCGACCCGCCTGATGCCAAGGAACAGAAATGCCGTCGACGAAGGTCAGCGATCAGGACTTCGCCTTTCTGTCCGGTGGAGGAAAGCTGGGACTTTTGATCGAAAAGCTGGACTGGTCGAAGTCGCCGCTTGGCCCGATTCGGCAATGGCCGCAATCCCTCAAGACGTCGGTATCGATCGTGCTGCGGTCCGATGTGCCGATGGTCATCCTTTGGGGGCCCACGGGCGTGATGATTTACAACGATGCCTATTCCGTCTTTGCGTCGAACCGGCATCCCTCCCTGCTGGGCTCGAACGTGCAGGAAGGGTGGCCAGAGGTGGCCAGCTTCAACCGGCATGTGATGGAGGTTTGCCTGGGCGGCGGAACACTGGCCTACCGTGACCAGGATCTGACCCTCTATCGTTCCGGCAAGCCCGAGCAGGTCTGGATGAACCTCGACTATTCGCCGCTTCTCGACGAGGCCGGCAAGCCAGCCGGGGTGATCGCGATCGTGGTCGAGACGACGGAACGGGTCGCTGTCGAACGGTGGCGGTCCAGTGAACGCGACCGCCAACGCCAGATGTTCGATCAGGCGCCCGGGTTCATGGCCATGCTGTCGGGCCCGGACCATATCTTTGAGCTGACGAACGCAGCCTACATGCAACTGGTCGGGCACCGCGATGTGCTGGGCTTGCCGGTCCGCTCTGCCTTGCCGGAAATCGTCGGACAGGGGTTCATCGAACTTCTAGATCAGGTTTACACATCCGGCGAGCGCTTTGTCGGGACGGCCTTGCAGGCCAGCATTCAGCGCACCCCCAGCGCGCCCGAGGAAGACCGTTTCGTCGATCTGGTGTATCAGCCTGTGCGCAACCCGACCGGCGAGGTGATCGGCATCTTCGTGCAGGGCGTCGATGTCACAGACCGGCTGATTGCCGAAGATGCGTTGCGGCAAAGTGAAATGCGCTTTCGCACCTTTGCCGAGTCGATGCCGAACCATGTCTGGACATCCGAAGCGAGCGGCGTGCTGAACTGGTTCAACCCGAGGGTCTACGAGTATACCGGCGTGCAAGCTGGCGAACTGGATGGCGGCCGGTGGGTGTCAGTGGTGCATCCAGACGACGTTGCAAGAACGGCCGACGCCTGGCAGCAGGCATTGGACACGGGCTTTTTCTACGAGACCGAATTTCGGGTCCGCCGCCATGACGGCAATTTTCGCTGGCACATCGCGCGCGCCATTCCGATCCGTTCGACCGAAGGCGAGATCACGCAGTGGATCGGCACGAACACTGATATCCACGACCAAAAGGTGTTCGCGCAAAAGCTGTCGGAAAGCGAACGCCGCCTGCAGTTGTCGCAGAACGCGGCGGGTATTTCGGCGCTTGAGCTGGATATCGCGACGGGCACCGTCTACGGCACCGACGGGTTCTGGGATGTCTGGGGGCTTACCGAGCGCGAGAGCGTGCATATCAGCGTTCTCGAGTCGATCGTGATCCCCGAGGATCGCGACGTCCGCTCGACCGAGGCGACCCGGCAAAGCGGCACGGCGCAGCCCAATGTCGAATACCGCATCCGCCGCCCCGACACTGGCGAGGTCCGCTGGCTGTCGCGCAACATCGACTTCGTCTACGACACGACGGGCAAACCGGTGAAGATGTTCGGCGTCGTTCAGGACATTTCCGGCCGGAAGGAGTCGGAATCGCGGCAGAAGATGTTGACCCATGAGCTGGAGCATCGCATCAAGAATATACTGGCGATGGTCGCGGCCATTGCGTCGCAGACGCTGCGCAACACCGACATCGAGACCGGACGCCGCGTGCTGAGCGATCGGTTGCGGGCGCTGGCAAAGGCGCATGACATCCTGAACGACACGCGCTGGACGGATGCCTCGATCAATCAGGTCATTGCCAGCACGGCGGCGGTCTTTCCGTCGCAACAGATCCAAATCGACGGTCCGCCGGTGCCGCTGACGCCAAAGATGGCGCTGTCGCTTGCGCTGGCCGTGAACGAACTGGGCACCAATTCATTGAAATACGGTGCTCTCTCGTCGCAGGACGGGGTCGTGGCGATCGACTGGTCGTGGGATGCGGCGGCAAGCGACGGCCTGGCAAACCTGACGTGGCGATGGAAAGAGTCGGGCGGCCCGCCGGTCGGCCCCCCCACCCGTCGCGGCTTTGGCAGCTTTCTGGTAGAGCGCGTGTTGGCGGCTGATTTTGGTGGATCCGTGCGGATCGATTATCATCTCGGCGGCGTTGAGTGCATTCTGGTCGCGCCGATGGCGGGCCCTACAATGCAAGACATTCCTGAGTGAAGGCGACGTGATGGCCAATTCAGCATCTGTTATCCTGGTCGTGGAGGACGAAGCTCTGCTGCTTTGGTCCATTGTCGAAGACCTGCGCGACGCGGGCTTTGACGTGTTCGACGCGAGGAATGCCGACGAGGCGCTGGCCAAGCTCGAGTCCGTCCCTGAGATCGCCGTCATCTTCACCGACGTGAACATGCCCGGATCGACCGATGGCCTGCGACTGTCTGCGATCGTGCGCGACCGGTGGCCGCCGGTAAAGATCATCGTCACATCGGGCAAGGAAAAACCCGGTGCCGGCGTCTTGCCGGAGGGTGCCCTGTTCATCGCGAAGCCTTATTTTCGCGACGAGGTGACCGCGGCGATCCACGCAGTGCTGCAGTAACCGGGCGCTGCGGCAGCGTCCACACACGAAAATTTCGCAGACGGGTGGAACCGTTTCGCATCTCGGCTCTTGATCGCAAACTATGCAAGAAGCGAGGCCGCCCCATGAGGATCCAGATCGGGTTCGAGATTTCCATTGACCGCTATGGCGATGCCGCCTTGTTGCTGGCGCTGAGCCTGAGACCCGAGGAAGAGGCGCGTGTCGTCTCGCAAACCGGCCTGTCGTTGTCGCCGTTCACGGGTCTGAGCGAGTTCACCGACAGTTTCGGCAACCGTCGCATCCGGGTCGCCGAGGCGAGCGGCCCGTTGCGCCTGCAATGGAAGGCTACGGTCGAGGATCACGGCCGACCTGAATTCATCGACACGGCGGCCCGGATGACCCCGGTGCAGCAGTTGCCGCATGACGTTCTGCAGTTTCTGGCGCCAAGCCGCTATTGCCAGTCGGACGTGATGATGACCGAGGCTTGGCAGCGGTTTGGTCACCTGCCCGAAGACTGGTCGCGCGTGCAGGCGGTGCTCGATTTCGTCCACACCCACATCACGTTCGGCTACAACTATGCCAGCGCGTTCAAGACCGCGGTGGACGCGTTTCACGAACGGCGCGGGGTGTGCCGCGACTTTGCGCACCTGACGATCACGCTGTGCCGCGCGCTGAACATTCCGGCCCGGTATGTCAGCGGCTATCTGGGGGACATCGGTGTGCCCTATGCCGGACCGGGCGATTTCTGTGCATGGGTCGAGGTCTATATCGGCGGCACATGGCGGACCATCGACGCCCGTCACAACACTCCCCGCATCGGCCGCGTCAAGATGGTCGAAGGGCGCGATGCGGTGGACGTGCCGATGATCACATCGTTCGGCCAGATCGCGATCACGCGGTTTGCGGTCAACTGCGACGAATTGATCCCGGCGACGGCGTAACCGCCGCCGGTCAATCTTCGTCGGCCGCCACGGCCGACAGGACGCGGCCTTTGCCCATGGCCCGCAGGATGATCGGCAGAACCAGCGCGGCCGTGGCCAGCAGCAACAGGATCGCCGCGATCGGGCTTTGCACCAGCGTCGTCCAGTCGCCCTGGGCAATCGCCAGCGCGCGGCGCAACTGCTGTTCCGCCATCGGGCCGAGGATCAGGCCGACCACCACGGGCGCGATCGGATAGCCGAACACCCGCATCCCGAAGCCCATCAGGCCGAACACCAGAAGCATCGTCAATTCGACCGGCGAGGGATTGGCGCCGATGGTCCCAAGGGTGGCGAACAGCAGGATGCCAGAATAGAGCCATGGGCGCGGGATGGTCAGCAGTTTGACCCACAGACCGACCAGCGGCAGGTTCAGCACCAAGAGCATGCAGTTGGCGATCAGAAGGCTCGCGATCAGCCCCCACACCAATTGCGGTGCGGTGATGAACAGCAAAGGCCCGGGTTGCAGGCCGAACTGTTGAAACCCGGCCAACAGGATCGCCGCAGTGGCTGATGTGGGCAGGCCGAGGGTGAGAAGCGGCACGAGCGTTCCGGCAGCCGATGCGTTGTTGGCCGCCTCGGGGCCCGCGACACCTTCGATGGCGCCGTGGCCGAATTCTTCGGGGTTGCGGGCGAGGCGTTTTTCCATCGAGTAGGACAGGAAGGTGCCGATCTCGGCGCCGCCTGCGGGCATGGCGCCGATGGGAAAGCCCACCGCGGTGCCGCGCAGCCAAGGCTTCCACGAGCGTTTCCAGTCGTCGCGGCTCATCCAGACCGATCCCTTGACCGCCTCGACCACCTCGGCCCCTCGGGGACCTTGCGCTGCGACGAACAGCGCCTCGCCCAAGGCGAACATGGCGACGGCGAGGGTGGTCACCTCGATTCCGTCCAGAAGCTGCGGGACGCCGAACGACAAACGCGCCTGCCCGGTCAACTGGTCGATGCCGATGCAGGCCAGCGCCAGGCCGATGAAAAGGGAGGTCAGGCCCTTGAGCGTGGAATCTCCGAACGCCGCCGAGACGGTGACGAAGGCCAGCACCATTAGGCCGAAGTATTCGCGCGGTCCGAAGATCAAAGCGAGTTTCACGACGTAGGGGGCGAGGAACGCGAGCGCGAGAGTGGCGATCAGGCCGGCGACGAACGACCCGATGGCGGCGGTTGCCAGCGCCGGGCCGCCGCGCCCCTTGCGGGCCATCTTGATGCCTTCGAGTGCTGTGACGATCGAGGCAGATTCTCCGGGCGTGTTCAAAAGGATCGACGTCGTCGAGCCGCCATACATGCCGCCGTAATAGATGCCAGCGAACATGATCAGCGATCCTGCGGGGTCGAGGCCGTAGGTGACGGGCAGCAGCAGAGCCACGGTCAGCGCCGGGCCGATGCCCGGCAGAACGCCAACGGCGGTGCCCAAAACGACCCCGATCAGGCAATACAGCAGGATCATCGGGTTCATGGCAACCGACAGGCCTTGCAGCAGGAAATCGAATGTCGTCATCGGATCAGCCCCCGAAAATCAGGGTTTCAACGGGCCCACCGGGCAGATTCAGTTGCAGCAGGGCATCGAACACGCCGTAGACAGCCAGCGCGAACACCAGACCGACCGGGATGGTGATCAGCAGGTTGCGCTTGCCGAAGGCAAAGGCGGTGCAAGCGAACAGAAGGCCCGAGGCGACCATGAAGCCTGCGGGCTTGAGCAAGGCGATCTGAAGGGCGAGGCCGCCGAGGATCCACAGAACGGGCAGGATCTCGATCGGCTCTCGCGCGTCGGGTTTGCCGCGCAGCGCGTCGATCGCCGTCCAGACTGCAAGGACGACCAGCACCCAACCGACCGCAAACGGCATGCCACCCGGGCCGACGCCGGCATAGCCCGCCCGGTCGGGAAACAGGCCGCCTTCGCGGACCAGCAACCCCCCGAGGCCGCCCAGCAGCACGGCGATGATGAACGCCGCCCCATCGGGGCGGCGTCCGGTTCCGGGGAGTCCGGTCATTTCACGAGGCCGATGTCCTTGAGGATGGCCGTCGTCGCTTCGACCTCTTTGGCCAGCTGCGCGTCAAAGTCCGTGCCCGACAGATAGGTGTCGGCCCAGCCCTTGGTTTCCAGCATCGACTGCCAGCCAGCCGACGTCGCCAGCTTGTCGATGTCGGCGGTCACGGCGGCCTTCTGTTCTTCGGTCAAACCCGGAGCGGCGGCGACCATGCGCCAGTTCTGCACCTCGACGTCGTAGCCAGACTCCTTCAGCGTCGGCGCATCGGTACCGACCCAGCGGTCGGCGGTCGACACGGCGAGGATGCGCATGGTTCCGGCTTCGACCTGCGGCAGGAATTCCCCGACGCCCGAGATGCCCGCGGTGACCTGATTGCCGAGGATGGCGGCCAAGGCTTCCCCGCCGCCCGAGAAGGCGACGTAGTTGATCTTGGTCGGATCGATGCCAGCCGCTTTGGCCAGCAGGCCCACCGTGATGTGATCGACCCCGCCGGCGGAACCGCCCGCCCAGGACACGGCACCCGGATCGGCCTTCATCGCGTCGACCAGATCACCGATCGTCTGCAGCGGCGACGATGCCGGCACGGCGATGGCGACGGCTTCACCGGTCAGCCGGGCAATCGGCGTCACGTCGGCCAGCGACACCGGCGAGGCATTGGTCAGGATCGCGCCGACCATCACATAGCCGCCGACGATCAGCTGAGCCGGGTCACCCGCGGCGGTCGATACGAACTGAGCCAGACCAACGGTGCCGCCCGCGCCCGGAACGTTTTGCACCTGCACGCTGGGCGAGATGCCTTCGGACTGCAGCACTTCCTGCATGGACCGCGCGGTGCTGTCCCAACCGCCACCCG
>JANNNU010000015.1:0-2369 GCA_031398695.1 Paracoccaceae bacterium
AACCGGCTGCTGCGGGATCAGGTGGCAGATGCGCATTGGTATGGCGCGCTCGAGGCGCAGATGGCGGCCTTCGGCGCGCGGATCGTGGCCAACCGGCAGGCGGCGCTGGACCGGCTGGAGGCCGCACAGCGGGGGGCGGAAACGGCCTTTCCGCGCGCCGATCTGGCGGTGACCGGGGCCGAGGGCGAGGTGCCGGGGCCGCTGATCGAGGCGCTGGCCGAGGGACGCCGGCGCGACATGGCGGCGGGGCGGACGTTGACCGGGCCACACCGGGCGGACCTTGCGGCGGTCTATGCGGCCAAGGGTGTGGCGGCGGACCAGTGTTCGACCGGCGAACAGAAGGCGCTCTTGATCAGTCTGCTTATGGCGAATGCGCGGGCCTTGGCGACCGATCTGGGGCGCGCACCGATCCTGCTGCTGGACGAGGTGGCGGCGCATCTGGACGCGGCGCGGCGGGCGGCTCTTTACGACGAGATCTGCGGACTCGGGGCGCAGGCGTTGATGACCGGCACCGAACCGGAGTTGTTCGACAGTCTTGGCGGGCGTGGGCAGATGGTGAGTGTCGCCGAAACCGGCGGCGAGTCGAGGATTTCGTCGTGACAATCACCCTGCAGCAGGCGTTGCTTTACGCCGGGGCGATGGCGGCGCTCTGGGCCGTGCCCGGGCCGGTCTGGGTGGCGCTGATGGCGCGCGCGCTGTCGGGCGGGTTCGCTGCCGCCTGGCCGCTGGCGTTGGGCGTGACGCTGGGCGACGCCGTCTGGCCGCTGGCAGCGATCTTTGGGCTGTCGTGGATCCTGTCGGTCTACGGCGGGTTTCTGACAGCGCTGCACTGGGTAGCGGCGGCGACCTTTGTCGGGATGGGCGTTTTGCTGTTGCGCAAGGCGGCGGGGGTTCCCACGGCCGATACGGCGCTGGCCCGGCCCGGCCTGTGGGCCGGTTTTGCGACTGGCGTGGCGGCCGCGTTCGGCAACCCCAAGGCGATCCTGTTCTACATGGGGGTGCTGCCGGGGTTCTTTGACCTGACGAAGGTCAACGGTCCGGATATCGGCGGGATCATCGCCATTTCGGTTCTCGTTCCGCTGGCGGGAAACCTGGTGCTGGCACTGTTTCTGGACCGGGCGCGGGCCTTGCTGGCAACGCCAAAAAGGTTGCAGCGCATGAACCAGATCTCGGGTCTTTTGCTGATCGCGGTCGGCGTCGGGATCGCGCTGACCTGACGCAATATCTTGTGTCATCGGCGTGACAATCCCGGCTTGAACCGCTAAGAATGGCACACAAGGCAAGGGGTTTCAGACCATGACCGCAGCGGCAAAAAAGCCCGAAGAATACGGCGCCGATTCCATAAAGGTTCTCAAGGGGTTGGAGGCTGTTCGCAAACGGCCCGGCATGTATATCGGTGACACCGACGACGGGTCGGGCCTGCATCACATGGTCTATGAGGTCGTGGACAACGGCATCGACGAGGCGCTGGCCGGTCATGCCACGGCTGTCACCGTGAAAATCCATGCCGACAGTTCTGTTTCGGTGCGCGACAACGGGCGCGGCATTCCGGTGGACATCCATCAGGAAGAGGGTGTTTCGGCGGCAGAGGTCATCATGACCCAGCTGCACGCGGGCGGCAAATTCAACAACACGGATGACAGCGGCAACGCCTACAAGGTGTCGGGCGGCTTGCATGGGGTGGGCGTTTCGGTGGTCAACGCGCTGTCGGAATGGCTGGAGCTGACCGTCTGGCGTGATGAAACCGAGTATCGCGCCCGGTTCGAGCATGGCGATTGCGTGGTGCACGTCTATCCCGTCGGCCCCGCGCCCGGGATGCGCGGTACTCAGGTGCGGTTTCTGGCCTCGGCCAAGTCGAACATTCCCGAAGGGACGTTCTCGAACCTCGACTACAGCTTCAAGACGCTGGAAAACCGGCTGCGGGAATTGGCGTTCCTGAACTCGGGTGTCAGGATCATCATCGAGGATGAACGGCCTGCCGAACCGCTGCGCACCGAGCTGTTCTACGAGGGCGGCGTCAAGGAATATGTGAAATACCTCGACCGGTCCAAGACGTCGGTGATGCCCGAGCCGATCTATATCCTCGGGGATCGTGGCGGGATTTCCGTCGAGGTCGCGATGTGGTGGAACGACAGCTACAACGAGATGGTGCTGCCGTTCACCAACAACATCCCGCAACGCGATGGCGGCACGCATCTGGCGGGCTTTCGCGGGGCGCTGACGCGGTGCATCAACGCCTATGCGCAGTCGTCGGGGATCGCCAAGAAAGAGAAGGTCGATTTCACCGGCGATGATGCCCGCGAAGGGCTGACCTGTGTCTTGTCAGTCAAGGTGCCGGACCCGAAATTTTCCAGCCAGACCAAGGACAA
>JANNNU010000084.1:0-49408 GCA_031398695.1 Paracoccaceae bacterium
CCACAGGGGGTCCGGGGGGTGTGAAACCCCCCGGTCCGCCGCGCGTCACGCGCGAATGCGCTCGTTCTTTGCATCCCATTGCGCGCCATACCCCACGACCTCGGCCGCAAGGCGGTTCCCGAACACCTCGACCTCCAGCAGGGCCCCCGGCACCGCCAGATCGGCCCGCAGCATCCCCAGGGCCACCACATGCCCCACCCGGTGACCATAGGCCGCCGACGTCACCTCGCCCACGATCGCGTCCCCCGACCACAGGTTGGCCATGTAGGGTGGATCGCACGGGCCAAGCGCCACCTTCAGGCTGACGAACCGCTTGGTCACCCCGGCCTGCTTTTGCGCCGCCAGCGCCGCCTTGCCGGGAAAGTCCTTGCTCCAGTCCACGAACCGATCGAGCCCGCCTTCCAGCAGCGAATAATCGGTCGACAGGTCGCCCTTCCAGGCGCGATAACCCTTCTCGATTCGCAGGCTGTTCAGCGCCCGCATCCCGAACGGCACCGCCCCGCCCGCGTGCAAGGCGTCGTAGATCGCGGGGGCGTCCGCGCGGGCGCAATGCACCTCCCAGCCCAGCTCTCCGGCGAAGCTCACGCGGATCAGCGCGACGTCGCACCCCGCGACGCGAACACCGTCGAGCAGGCTCAGCCAGGGCAGCGTCAGGTCCGCGTCGGTCAACCGGGCCAGCAGGTTGCGCGAGGCGGGGCCGGTGACGACAAAGCAGTGCACGTCATCAGTCCAATCCTCGATCACCACGCCGTCAGGCAACCCCGCCCGCAGCAGGTCGGCGTCATGGCTTTGCGCGACGCTCGCGGTGATGACGCCGATGTCGCTGTCGCTGCCGGGCAGCACCGTCATCTCGGTCACGATCCGGCCGCGCGCATCCGGAAAATAGGCCAGCCCGATCTTTCCCGGCGGCGGCAGCTTGCTGGCGGTCAAACGGTCGAGATGCGCCCGCGCCCCCGGCCCGACCAGCCGCAGCCGCGTGAAACCGGGCAGGTCCAGCACACCGACCCCGTCGCGCACGGCGCCACATTCGGCCGCGATCCGCCCCTCCCACGGGCCCGTGCGGTCCCACGTCTGTGCAGCGTGCCATGACGTGTCGTCACCCGGCTGCGCAAACCACTCGGCCCGCTCCCAGCCGTTGTAGGATGCCATTACGCCGCCCAGTGCCTTGATCCGGTCATGCACCGGAGACAGTTTCATGTCGGGTGTGGCCGGCCAGCGGGCCATCGGGAAGTGCATGCCGTATTCGTGGCCATAGACCTCCATCCCCTTGGCCACGCAATACTCCGGCGTCTCGAACCCGGTGAACCGGCGCGGGTCGCACGACCACATGTCCCACTCGGTGCCGCCTTCGGTCACCCATTCCGCCAGCACCTTGCCCGCCCCGCCCGCCTGACAGATGCCAAACGTGAACACGCACGCCTCATACGCGTTGGGCACGCCCGGCATCGGCCCGATCAGGGGATTGCCGTCGGGGGTGTAGGGGATCGGGCCGTTGATCACCTTGGTCAGTGCGGCCTTTTCCAGCAGCGGCACACGGGCCATCGCATCGGCGATGTGCCATTCCAACCGCTCCAGATCGTCGGGGAACAGCTGAAAGCTGAAATCCTTCGGAAAGGGATCGTCCGGCGTCGCCCAATGCGCCCGACAGTCAGCCTCGTAGGGGCCAAGGTTGAAGCCGTTCTTTTCCTGCCGCAAGTAATAGGAGGAATCCACGTCGCGCAGCAGCGGCAGCTTGTGGCCCACCTCGGCAGACCACGCGGCCAGCTCGGGGATGGTGTCGAACAGCATGTACTGGTGGCTCATTACCATCATCGGCAAATCGCGGCCGAACATCTTGCCGACCTCGCGCGCATAATATCCCGCCGCGTTCACCACCTTTTCGCACCGGATCTCGCCCTTGGGCGTAGTCAACACCCACTCGTCGCCATCGCGCAGCACCGACTCGACCGGGCAGAACCGCTCGATATGCGCACCCAGCATCCGCGCGCCCTTGGCCAGAGCCTGCGTCAGCTGCGCGGGGTCGATGTCGCCGTCATAGGGGTCATACAGCGCCCCGGTCAGATCGTGGGTTTCAAGGAAAGGATAGCGGCCGCGCATGTCGTCGGGCGTCAGGATATCAAGGTCCATACCCTGATAGCGACCCATCCCGACCACGCGGCGAAACTCTTGCAGGCGTTCCTTGCTGTGGCCCAGCCGGACCGATCCCGTGACATGGTAGTTCATCGGATAATCGACCGCCGCGCCCAGATCACGGTAGAGCGCGGCCGAATAGCGCTGCATGTTCATGATCGACCAGCTTGCGCTGAAAGTCGGCACATTGCCCGCCGCGTGCCAGGTGGACCCGGCCGTCAGCTCGTTCTTCTCCAACAGGACGCAGTCGGTCCATCCGGCCTTGCACAGATGATAAAGCGCCGACGCCCCGACCGCCCCGCCCCCGATGATCACCACGCGCGCCTGAGTCGGCAAATCGGCCATGTCGTCCCCCGTCTTACTGATTTCACTATCGAGCGACAGGGCAACGGTTTCAATTGGCGCAAATCCGAGCTATTGATCAAAGAAAACGATTAGGAGGCAGCGCATGCAGATCGAACTATTGGAAACCTTTCTGGATCTCGTTGAAACCCGCAGCTTCAACCGAACGGCCGAACGGCTGGGCGTGACGCAGTCCACCGTCTCGGCCCGGGTCGTCACACTGGAGGGGTCGGTGGGCGCGCGTCTGTTTGTCCGGTCGCGCGCCGGGACCGAACTGTCGCCCGAGGGTCTGCGGTTCGAGCCCCACGCAAGGATGCTGCGCGCGGACTGGACCGAAGCGAAACGCGCGGTAGAACCGTCGGGCAACGGCGCCGTCACCCTGCGTCTGGGCATCCAGAACGATCTGGCGCCCGGGCAGATCGGCAAGCTGGTGGCAGGCGTGCGGCGCAACCTGCCGCATCTCGCGCTTTATATCGAGCCCGACTACTCGGCCCAGATGTGCGCCGACCTGACCCGCGGCGCACTGGATTTCGCGATCCTTTATTCGCCGAAGCCGCATCCCGATCTGCACTTCGCCTCGGTCGGCGAGATCGGCTATCGGCTGGTTTCCACGACTGCACGCATGCGCAGCCAGATCGACCCCGCGACTTATATCCGGGGCGGCTTTTCGCCCGCGTTCGAAGAGGCGCACCGGCAGCTTTTGCCCGAATTTCTGGGCGCGCCGCTCGCGGCAGGGCAAAGCAGCATCATTGCCTCGTTGCTGTCCACGCTGGGCGGATCGGGGTTCGTTCTGGGCGAGACAGCCCGCAAGTTGGTCGAGGGCGGTCAGTTCGGCTTTGTCGAGGACGTGCCAGAGGTCACCCAGCCGATCTATGCCGCGATGAACCTGCGCAATCGCACGGCGAAGGTCTATCGCCGGATGTATCGTATCGCGCACAAGCATTTCACCGCGCTGGCACCCGACAACGACCGAACCTGACCCGAAGACCCGGGCGGGCCGGACCAGCCTAGCGCCACATCGGGTTCGACCACGCCCGCCGTCCCGCCGCGTCGATCACGGTGACCCGCAGCCACGGGCTGTCGTTCAACCGCTCGGTCGCAACCTCGGCTTGGGTCATCGACTGTCCGTGCACCGCCTTGGCCCCCGTCCCCGCGCCTTGCACGATCACCGACACGACAGCGGAGCTTTCGACGACCACCCGTTTGCCTTCAACCCGCACATCCCGCAACTCGGGCCCTTGCGAGGAATAGAACGTGCCGGCCTTGAGGCTGGCCAGCAGGGCTTCGGGTGTGTTGTCTTCGGCCTTGACCATCACCCAGCCGCCGAAATGGTCGGGCTCGGAGAAATGCGCGTCGTCCGTTGCCACCATCGTCAGCCGGCGCCCTTCGGTCAGTAACAGGTCCGCGATGGCAAACCCGTCCGCCCGATCCGCCCCGGTGGCGCAACCGTGGTTATAGACCTCGACCGCGTGGGCCGCGGTGATCGACCGCGCGTCGGCCAGCGTCAGGCCGGACCATTGCGGATGCGCGATCGCGACAAAGGCCCCGGCGGCGACAGCGCGGGCGGCGATCTCGGGTCCGGTCTCCTGGCCCGCCACGGGCACGAAGTGCGGGCTGTTCGACGGGGCGAAATCGGCGGGCAGGCCGACCGCCAGAATGTGCCACAACTCGCCATTGGCCATCGCGCCGGAATGCAGCTCCGCACCAAGGATGGTGGTAAAGCGGTTGGTGCGCATCGGCACGGTATCCACGATCGGATATCCCCACAGTCCCACGAAATGGTCGGTCAGGGCCAGAAAGTCATACCCCTCGGCGGCATAGCGACGGCACACCTCTTCGGGCGACAGAACGCCGTCGGACCGGGTGGAATGGGTGTGCAGGTTTCCGCGCCAAAAGCGGCCAAGGGCGGAAAATGCAGGCATATGCTGGGTCATGGTTGGTCCTTGCAAAGGGGTTTGGCGGGCTATCCGCGCCCGATATAGGGCATGTCGCGTGCCATGAGTGTGACAAAGGGCATGGTCACATTCAGCGGCAGGGTTGCCATGTGCAGCACCGTGTCGGCCACATGGGCCACATCCATCACCGGCTCGGCCCGAATGCTGCCGTCCGCCTGCGGCACGCCGCCGGGAAACCGAGCGGCCATCTCGGTCAACGCGTTGCCGATGTCGATCTGCCCGCAGGCGATGTCGAACACCCGCCCGTCAAGCCCAAGGGTGCGCGTCAACCCCGTGACGGCATGTTTCGACATGGTGTAGGGGACCGAGCCGGGCCGCGGCACAAGCGCCGAGATCGAGCCATTGTTGATGATGCGCCCGCCCTGCGGGGTCTGGCGACGCATCTGGCCGAACGCCGCGCGGGCACACAGGAACATGCCGGTGATGTTGACCGCGTTCACCTCGAGCCATGTCGCGACCGGAATTTCGTCGATCGGGGCTGCGGGGGCGGACCTGCCGGCGTTGTTGAAAAGAACGTCCAGCCGGCCCCATTCCCCGATGGCCCGGGCGAACGTCGCCTCGACCGCTGCCGGATCGGTCACGTCGCAGGGCAGCACCAGTCCCCCGCCGGTTTCCTCCAGCGCCTCAACCCGGCGGCCGATCAGACCGACCTGCCAGCCTGCGACGGTGAAGGCCCGCGCGGTGGCGCGACCAATGCCCGAGCCAGCGCCGGTGATAAGGATGGTCTTCATGCCAGCTCCGACACCTGATACTGGGCGCGGTCAAGCCAGTCGGGGTTGATCTCGACCCCCCAGCCGGGCGCATCGGTAACCGTCGCGTGGCCGTCGGTGATCGCATAGGGATTGTCCAGAAACAGGCCTTCCTGCCACGGATAGTAGTCCGGGCCTTCGATGGAAAACTCAAGATACTTGCCAGCATTCGGGATCGCGCGCAGCAGATGCATGGTGCACATCGTCACCAGCCCCAGATTGGCCGCGTGCGGCGTGATCGGCAGACCCTTGGCCGCAGCCATCCGGCAGACCAGCAACGTGCGGTGCATCCCTCCCAGATACATCACGTCGGGCTGCACGATATCGACCACATGTTCGTTGATCATACTGCGAAAGGCGGTGAACTCGCAATCCTGCTCGCCCCCGGCTACGTCCAAGTTCAGCGTTTCTCGCACGACGCGGGTCTGCTCGAACTCCCAATACGGGCACGGTTCTTCGAAATGTCCGATGCCGTTGTCTTCCAGAAGCCAGCCCACCTCGACGGCGCGCCGCGGTGAATAGCATGAATTGCCATCCACCAGTTTCTCAATCCCGTCCCCCAACGCCTTGGAAACGATCGGAACAACCGCTTCGGTGCGCCCCGGCCATTCATCCTGATCGCGCCCGCATTCCGCGCCCACCCGCCACTTGAATGCGGTAAACCCGTGATCGTCGCGCAGTCGCATGAACCGCGCGGCCTCGTCTTCGGGGGTGATGTCGCGCTTCATCGAACTGGCGTAGGCGCGCACCGGCCCTGGCGAGCCACCGATCAAACTCGCGACCGGCAGGCCTTCGAGCCGTCCGCGCAAATCCCACAGCGCGGTATCAAGCCCCGTCATGGCCCTGCGCAAATAGCTGCCCGGAAACTTGTGCTCCCGTTCATTGATCCGCAGCAGGGTGTCGGCAAAATCCAGCGCGTCGGTGCCCAGGGCATGGGGCGCGATCTGGCGATGGAACACCGTGCAGGTAATGTCGGCATGATAGGTCGACACCTGGCCCCAGCCGATCGCACCGGTTTCCGCCGTGGCGCGGACAAAGCCGACGAACGGCGTGGTGAAGGTTTCCAGTTTGACGATCTTCATGGCGGTGCCCCCAGCGGTTTGCGCAAACCCTGCCGCAGCGAGGCGGCGATGTCCGCTGCGCTTTCGCCAACCCGTTGACCAAATGCGACGCTTTGCGCAAAGGCTCGACGCACCGGCGGAATTCGCTATGCTCGCGCCGACCCAGCGGAGCGGACAGGTGCCAGAGCAACCCGGAAAACTGAAGCCGAGCATGACCCCGGAAGCCGGTTTTCGCCGGATCGCTGAGATGTGCGGCAGCGCATTCGCCACGCAGTTCGACCTGGTGATGACCGAGGACGACCCCGAGGGGCCGCACCGTGCCCGTGTGGCGCTGCGACGGTTCCGGTCGGCCCTGGCAGGGTTTTCGCCGGTGATTGACCCCGCCGCGCGGCGGGAAATGGCCGGGCAGGCACGTGTGCTGTTTCGGTGTCTAGGGCGCTTGCGCGATGCCGACGTGCTGCTGGCGGGCTGTGTCGATCCGCAAGCGGTGGCGGGGCTCGCTGCGGATGCGGACCGGATCCGGGCCGAGGTTCGCGCGGAACTGGTCGCCTTGAACGCGTCGGGATTTGCGGATGCGCTGCAACGGCGGCTCGCTGGCGAGGATTGGCAGCGCAGTGGCAAGCGCGCGCAGCGCTGGCACCGGCGCGGGCTGGACCGACTGGGCCGCAGGGCGTTGGGCAAGTCATGGCAGGGCTGCCTAGGCCACGGTGCGGATCTGTCAGCCCTGGCGCCCGAACCGCGACACGAGTTGCGAAAAGACTTGAAGACGCTTCGCTATCTGTCTGAATTCTTCGCGCCCTTCTGGCCGGGTGGCCAACGCGAACGCTTCTTGGGCCATCTCCGTGGCTTGCAAGACAATCTGGGCTTGCTGAACGACCTTGCGCTGGCCCGCACGCTGACCGGCGAGGTTGCAGTCACCGCCGAGGAAACCGCCGCGATGGCTGCTGCGCGCCGGTCGTGGAAATCCCTGCAGAAGACGGGACCGTTCTGGGCCTGAGGTCAGGCCACGCGCTGCCCTTGCACCCACGTGCCGCGCAACGCGCCGGCCGATCCGACTCGCGCCACCCGGATCACGTCTGCGCGCGCGCCGATGTTTAATTGCCCGCGGTCCGTCAGACCGGCCGCCACTGCCGGAGCCTGCGTGACCGTCCCAATCCCGCGCGCCATGTCACCCCACAGATCGCCCAGCATCAAGGCCCCCGACAGCAACGCCGACGGCACATAGTCGGAAGACACGATGTCGAGCAGATCTGCCTCGGCCAGCGCCTGCGCCGCCACGTTGCCGGAATGCGATCCGCCCCGGATCAGGTTCGGCGCCCCCATCATGACTTTGATCCCGGCGGCGCGGCACGCCGCGGCTGCCTCGGTCGTGGTCGGAAACTCGGCAAAATGGGCACCATACCCGGCAGAGGTCGTCACGTGATCGGGCGTCGTGTCGTCGTGGCTGGCCAGCACCGCACCATAGCGCCGCGCCTCGGTCACCGCCGTCTTTTCATGCAACTCGCCCAGACGGTCGGAGATTGCGGTCAGATGGGCGATGTGCTGCTGGAAGTCGGCTTCGGTCGCTCCGTGTTTGCCCATCACGTATTTGCGCAGCTGACCCACATCGCGGAACTGACGCTGGCCGGGGGTGTGATCCATAAGGCTGACGATGCCGATCCGGTCGGCGGGGCCGAACTTGGCCATTTCCGCCACCAGGGTTTCCGAACAGATCTCGGCGCGCAGGTGCAGGAAATGGCTGATCCGCAGCACGTCGGCTGCCCGCAACGACAGGATTTCATCCGCCACCTGCCGCGCATATTCGCCATTGCCGGTCTTTTCGTTCGACAGCACCGATCCGACGCGCAGGGCATCGAACACCGTGGTGATGCCGACCGACGCCAGTTCCGCATCATGCGCGATGATGGCGGCGGCATGGGGCCAGTCGACCTGGGGGCGCGGTTGCATGTGCCGTTCCAGATTGTCGGTGTGCAGTTCGATCAGGCCGGGCATCACCAGATCGCCGCCGCAATCCATGGCCCCTGCCCCGACCGCGGCTCCGGTGCCGATGGCGGCGATGCGACCGGCTGAAAGATGCAGGCTGCCGCGGATCACCTCGGTCGGCAAGACGAGCGTGGCGTTGGCGAGGATGGTCTCGGTCATGGCGGAGGTCCTGAACTTGACGCCGGATCGGCGATGGGATGTCTTGAACGGGCCGTGTCACAGCCCTGTGACCCGATCCGGTTAGCTGCAGAAGGATGGACGGTTTGCAACGATACGCGATCTACTTTGCGCCCGCATCGGGGGCTTTCGCGGATTTCGCGGCGTCGTGGCTCGGTTGGGATGCCGACATGGCACAGACGCGCGACCATCCCGTGATCGACGGCTTGCCGCAACCAGCAGCCGCGCTGACCGACACCCCGCGCAAATACGGGTTTCATGGCACGATCAAGCCGCCGTTCCATCTGGCCCCCGGCACGGACGAGGCGGGCTTGCGTCTGGCGGTCACGGCGCTGGCGGCGCGGTTGGGCCCCGTGCAATTGCCGGGCCTGAGCCTCGTCGACCTGCATGGCTTCGTCGCGTTGACCCCGCTGGGTGACACGACTGCACTGGCCGCGCTGGCTGCGGATGTGGTGATGACGCTCGATCCCTTCCGCGCGCCCCCCAGCCCGCAGGAAATCGCACGCCGAAAGCCCGACCGGTTGACGCAACGCCAGCGCGCGCTGCTGGCGCGGTGGGGATATCCCTATGTGATGGACGAATTCCAGTTTCACCTGACCCTCACAGGATCGCTGCCGCCCGCCGACAGCGCGGCGACCTTGCGCGCCTTGCGCCCGCATCTTGACCCGCTGCTGCCAAGACCGTTCGTGCTGTCCGATCTTGCGCTGTTCGGTCAGGGCGCGGACGGGATGTTCCGTGTCCTGCACCGCTATGCCCTGCTTGGCTGACGCGGATCGGCCTGCAGGGCGGCCAGCAACCGCGCGACGCCCTGTTCTACCGTACCATCGTTGACGACCTGCCGGACCAGCGGACCGGCCGGCACCTCGTAAGCCGACCGTTCCAGACGGGCCGCGATTTGGCTTTCCGTCTCGCGTCCCCGCGCCGCTAACCGCGACGCCAGAACCGCCACAGGCGCGGTTACGACGATCACCACCAACCCAGGAAACCGCGCCTGCGCGTCCGGCAGGGCCGCGCGGCTGCCGTTGAACAGCACGTCGCGCGCCGGATCGATCTGCGCGGCGGGAATGCCATAGCGCAGCCCGTGCGCCTGCCAGTCCAGCGCGAATACCCCCGCCGCCTTGCGCCGGGCGAATTCGGCATCGGTGACGCCGTCAAACGCCTCGCCCCCCGCTTCGGTCGGCCGCGTGATCGTGCGGCGTACCAAAGTCAGATCGGGCCGTGCGGCCAGCGCGCCGGCCAGCAGGGTATCCTTGCCCGCGCCCGACGGGCCGACGACCGCGAACACGCCCACCTCAGGCTGCTTTCGGCGTGAAGGCCGTCACATCGACCACCCGGTCGCACACCCGCTCGCGCGCGCCTTCGTCATGGAAGATCCCCAGGATCGCCGCCCCGCGCGCCTTGGCCCCTTCGATAAGCGACAGCACCACCTCGCGGTTTGCGGCGTCAAGGCTCGCCGTCGGCTCGTCCAGCAGCAGCGCCGGATAGGGATGGGCAAAGCCGCGCGCGATGTTGACGCGCTGCTGTTCGCCGCCCGAAAACGTGGTGGGCGACAGGCCCCACAGCCGTTGCGGGATGTTCAGACGCGCCAGCAACTCTTCGGCCCGTGCCCGCGCGCGGTCGGCGGGCATGCCCAGGACCCGCAACGGTTCAGCCACCACATCGACCGTGGGCACGCGGGGCACGACCCGCAAAAACTGGCTGACATAGCCCAAGGTCTGGCGGCGCAACGCGATAATCTGGCGCGGCTCGGCGCTGGCCACGTCCACGCCGCCGACCATGATGGACCCCGATTGCGCCAGATAGTTGCCCCAGATCATCCTCATCAACGTCGACTTGCCCGCCCCCGACGCCCCGACAAGCCCGACGCATTCGCCCGCAGCCACCGACAACGCCCCCCCGGCCATCACCGGGATCACCGTGCCACCCTGATTGTGCAGCGTGAAACTTTTGCCAAGGTCTTTGACCTCGATGCCTGAAAAGGGTGTCATAGCCAGTTCTTCCATCTGAAAAACGAATAGGTCGCCAAAGCCGAAGCGATCATCAGACCCAGCGCCATCGGATAGCCCCAGGGCTGTGCGAGTTCCGGCATCCGCGCAAAGTTCATCCCGTAGATGCTGGCGATCAGGGTCGGCGGCAGAAACAGCACCGCCACGACCGACACGATCCGCACGGCGGTGTTCTGCAGCAGGTTGATCATACCAAGTGTCGCATCCGTCGCCTGCGCCACGCGAGTGGACAAATAGTCGCCGTGCACCTCCAACGCCTGCAGATCGCGCATCATACCCTTGACGACCGGACGCAACGTCTCGCCCACCGGTTTTTCCGCCAGCGTCTGACCAAAGAAACTGACCGCGCGCTCCAGCGTCAGCAGCGACAGCCGGATGCGGGCGACCAGATCGCTTTCGCGGCCGACGCGTTCCAGCGCCCCCTGCAATCCTGCGGCGGTCTTCTTGTGGTGTTCAGATGCAAACACCGAACGGGTCACATCCTCCAGCGCCTTACCCGACCCTTCCAGAAGGTCGGCCAGTCGACCGATGATCTCTTCGATCAACCCCAGAAAGATCCGCTCCGCACAATCGCAACCCGGTCCGACCTTGTCCGCCCGTTCCGAATAGGTCTCGAACGGGCGTGGCACATGATGGCGCACGGTGACGAGCCGATCCTTGGTCACGATGAACGTCACCGGCCCCGAGATCGGCTGTTTCGTATCCGCCATCCCGGGCAGCACGACCGTCATGTAATCCACGCCGTTTTCGCGGTAGAGACGGTTCGAGATTTCGATCTCTTCCATGTCCGCCAGCGTCGGCACCTCGATTCCAAGCGAACTGACCAGATCTTCCTGTCCCGGCAGGGGTTTGTAAAGATCGACCCATAGGGCCGCTTCCAGCGGCTGCCCTTTTGCCAGCGGGACCAATTTGCCATTTTCCGAGCGGTAGGCCACGATCATCATTCACACCTGCAAGACAGACGACACCAGCAATTGCGTATACCCATGCTGCGGGTCATCCAACACCTGATCGGTCAGGCCCTGCTCGACCACATGCCCGCCCTTCATCACCATCAGACGGTCCGCCAGCAACCGCACGACGGCCAGATCGTGCGTGACGATGATGGCGGACAACCCCATTTCGCGCACCAGGCCGCGCAGCAGGTCCAGAAGCCGCGCCTGCACCGACACGTCAAGCCCCCCGGTCGGCTCATCCATGAACACCAGCCTTGGCCCGGTCACCAGATTGCGCGCGATCTGCAAGCGCTGCTGCATGCCACCGGAAAACGCCTTTGGCCGGTCGTCGATCCGGTCGGCGGCAATCTCGACCCGGCTCAGCCAGTCCAGCGCCTTGTCGCGGATGTCGCCGTAGTGCCGGGCACCCACCGCCATCAGGCGCTCGCCCACATTGCCGCCGGCGCTGACCCCCATCCGCAACCCGTCGCGCGGGTTTTGATGGACGAAGGCCCAGTCGGTGCGCGCCAGACGGCGACGGTCCGGTTCGGTCATCGTCAGCGTGTCGCGCGGGCCGGTCGCGGTCTGAAACACCACCTCTCCCCGGTCGGGCGCCAGATGACCCGCCAGACACGACAGCAACGTCGATTTTCCCGACCCGCTTTCGCCCACGATCCCCAGCACCTCGCCGGGGTACAGGTCGAACGTGACGTCCGCGCAGCCGATCCGCGGCCCGTAGAACTTCGACAATCCCCGCACCGACAACAGCGGCACATCCAGCGATCCGTCCCTCATGCTGCCTCTCCCAGCCGTCCCGTGTGGCCCTCGGCGCGGCGTCCGGCACAAAAGTCGGTGTCAGAGCAGACGAACATCCGCCCGCCCGCATCGTCGATGATGACCTCATCCAGATAACTCGCATCCGCTCCGCACAGATCGCAGTCATGCGGGGCCTTCGACGCCACGAACGGATGGTCGTCGAAATCGAGGCTGACGACCTCGGTATGGGGCGGCACGGCATAGATGCGCTGCTCGCGCCCCGCACCGAACAACTGCAACGCTGCAGAGCCCGACAGTTTGGGATTGTCGAACTTCGGGATCGGCGAGGGATCCATCACATAGCGCCCCTCTACCTTGACCGGATAGGCGTACGAGGTCGCGATCTGCCCGTGCCGCGCGATGTCCTCATAAAGCTTCACGTGCATCAGCCCGTATTCTTCGAGCTCGTGCATCTTGCGCGTCTCGGTCTCGCGCGGCTCTAGAAACCGCAACGGCTCGGGGATCGGCACCTGATAGACGAGGATCTGCCCTTCGGTCAGCGGCGTCTCGGGGATCCGGTGGCGGGTCTGGATCAGGCTCGCCTCGGTCGTGGCCTCGGTCACCGCAACCCCCGCCGTGCGCTGAAAGAACTTGCGGATCGAGACGGCATTGGTCGTGTCATCCGCCCCCTGGTCGATCACCTTCAGCACATCCTCCGGCACGAGGCAGGCCGCCGTCACCTGAACCCCACCCGTGCCCCAGCCATAGGGCATCGGCATCTCGCGGCTGGCGAATGGCACCTGATAGCCGGGCACCGCCACCCCCTTCAGGATCGCGCGGCGGATCATCCGCTTGGTCTGCTCGTCCAGATAGGCAAAGTTGTAGGCCTGTTCGGTCATGCCCCTGCCCCTTTCATCTTGGCACAAATATCCCCGCCGGAGGCTCCTGCCCGACGCCGCACACGCAGACGCCAGCGCATCATTCCGCTGCCTCCCGCCGTAGCTGTGCTGCGGCTTCGGCCTCGGCGCGCAGGTGCCGCACCATTTCCAGTTCCGCCTGGAAATCGACGTAATGCGGCAGCTTGATATGCTCGAGAAACCCGGTCGCCTGTATGTTGTCGGCATGCATCAGCACGAATTCCTCGTCCTGTGCCGGCGCGCCGGTGAAATCCTCGCCCAACTCCTTCCAGCGCAACGCGCGGTCCACCAAGGACATCGCGATGGCCTTGCGCTCCGACTGACCGAAGACCAGACCGTAGCCGCGGGTGAACTGCGGCGGCTCGGTCCTTGATCCCATGAACTGGTTCACGGTCTCGCACTCGGTGATCTCGATCTCGCCGATCTCGACCGCGAAGCCCAACTCGGGGATGTCCATCTCGACCGCCACGGTTCCGATCCGCAACTCCCCGACAAAGGCGTGCGTGCGCCCGTAGCCGCGCTGAGTCGAATAGGCCATCGACAGGATGAAGCCTTCGTCTCCCCGGGTGATCGCTTGCAGGCGCAGCGCGCGGCTGGCCGGCAGTTCCATCGGCTCTCGCGTCAGGTCCGGCGGGGTGTCGTCCCCGGGCGCGTCCGCTTCGATCATGCCGTCGCGGTTCAGGAATTCGGTGATGTGCGGAACGGTGGCCGGCGTCGCGGGCGCGCGCATGGCCTGCGGATCGCCCCCCTCGGCCAGCAGTTTGAAATCCAGCAGGCGATGCGTGTAATCGAACGTCGGCCCCAGCACCTGCCCGCCCGGTGCGTCCTTGAACGTCGCCGAAATGCGCCGGACGCAGGCCATAGCCGCGGTGTCGATCGGTTTCGACGCCCCCAGACGCGGCAGTGTGGTGCGGTAGGCGCGGATCAGGAACACCGCCTCGATCAGGTCACCGCGCGCCTGTTTGATCGCAAGGGCTGCAAGGTCGGGGTCGAACAGCGACCCTTCGGCCATCACCCGGTTGACGGCCAGTTTCAACTGCTCGCGGATCTGCGGCACCGAAAGCTCGGCCACCCCCGTGTCGCCCCGCCGCTCTTCGGCCAGAAACGCGTGTGCGTTGTCGATGGCCCGCTCGCCACCCTTGACGGCTACATACATCAGATCGCCTCCACGCGGGTCGAACGCGGCAGACCGGCCAGCCGGTCGCCACTGGTCAGGAACGTATCGAACCCCAGCGGGAACAGTGCCCGGTTGTCCTGAAACGCGGCAATCTCGGGCAAGGACAGGTGTGCCGACGTTGCGATGCCCGGCCCGGTCAGCCGTGCGCCCTGATCCGACAGCGCCGCCATTTCGACAATCAGCGTCGCGGCGCGGTCGGGATAGTCCGCCCGCCCGATGGCAAAGCGGTCGACCGGCTGCAAGGCAGCCCAATCGCCCACCGCGAACATCGCGGCGTCGTGCCGCACCAGGGGCGCACCACAATGAAACGTGACCCAGTCGCGGACCAGCGCGCAATCCCAGCCGCCCGCCAGATGCACGGGCGTTGTGCCATCGGCCAGGGTCAGCAGCAACACGCCCGCCGCGACCGACAGCGGCGCGGGCGGCTCGGCCCCGGCCAGCGTCACGATCAGACCGGGGCGCGACAGGGCATCCAGCGCGGCACGAAACGCCCGAGCCGACTGGACCGGGGCATCCGAAAAACCGCCGGTCATCGCGTTCAGATCAAGGCTCATTTGTCCTCTCCGCGCACCAGAGTAAAGAAGTCGACCTTGGTCGCCGCGGCTTTCTCGGCCCTGGTTTGTCGCCGGGCGGTCTCTTCGGCGACCAGTGGGTCGAGGACACCGGCCTGCATGGCCGGGGCCGCCGCCGTCTGCATCAGCGCATCCACGATAGCCGCCCGCCGTGCATGATCCTTGTCGCGTCCCTGCACGTAGCCGTGGCCGACAGCGCCGCCCGCAAGCCGCACCGAACACCGCGTCACGCTCATCTCTCCCAGATTGAACGGCGCTCCGACCGCCCCGATGCGTCCGCGCACCATCACCGCCCCCACTTCGGCGGGGCGCAGCACGGCGTGGTCCGGCAGTTCGGGCATCAACGCCGCCACCCTGACGGAGGGCGCGCGGGCCAGCACGCCGATCCAGACCTTTCGGCGCTGGTCGGCACTGGGACCGGCATCGACCCCGGGAGCGGCGGCGTGCGAGGTTGGGGCGTCATCGGTCATGCGAGTCTCGACTGCTTGCGGAGATGTCTAACGTACTATACAACTAGACAAGTAAATAGCCGACTCGCCCGTTTCCCGCAACACCTCTTGCAAGAAACTTTCGTGACATGCCGCGCGCCCCCCTGTGGAAATCCATTGCCGACACCCTGCTGGCCGAGATTTCGGCAGGTCACTACCGCCCCGGGGACCGCTTGCCGACCGAGGCGCAACTCGCCGCCCGGTTCGGCGTCAACCGGCATACGGTCCGTCATGCGCTTGCCAGCCTGACCGAAACCGGCTTGCTGCACGCGCGCCGTGGTGCCGGCGTGTTCGTCACCGCAGAGCCGCAGACCTATCCCCTGGGCCGGCGCGTGCGCTTTCACCAGAATGTCGCGGCGTCGGGGCGCACGCCGTCCCGCCAGATCCTGCGGCTGGAAACCCGGGCTTGCGACAAGCTGGAGGCCGAAGCCCTGCAGCTGGAACCCGGCACGCAGGTCCATGTCATCGAAGGCCTGTCACTGGTCGATGGTCTGGCGATCGCCGCATTTCGGTCGGTGTTTCCGGCCGCTCCCCTGCCCGGTCTTTTGACAGAGATGCAGCGGACCGGTTCGGTCACGGTCGCGCTGGCCGCCTGCGGCGTGCCAGACTACACCCGCGCCTCGACCCGCCTGACGGCAGTCAATGCGCGCGCGACGCTCGCCTTGCAACTGCGGCTGTCGGAAGGCGCGCCGATTCTGCGCTCACTGGCAGTCAATCACGACGCCGCCGGAAACCCGATCGAATACGGGACCACCTGGTTTGCCGGTGATCGCGTCGAATTGACCGTAGCCCCCGAGTGATCCGTCACACGGACGTTGCGTTACGGGCTTATCCACAACCCCACCTTGATGTAACCCGTCGGATTCGCGCATGAACCTGCCCCTTCCCCCTTTGCGTCTGACCGGCGCGCAAATCCTGCGGGATGGCGCGTTGCAACGCCGGTCGATCGGTCTGGCCGAAGGCAAGATCGCGCGGGGGCCCCTGCCAGAGGTAGACCTTTCGGGGTATCTGATCTTGCCCGGCATCATAGACCTGCACGGCGACGGGTTCGAACGCCACATCCTGCCGCGACCGTCGGCACCGTTTCCGCTGGGCGTCGGGCTCGCCTCGGCCGACCGCGAAGCGGCCGCGCATGGGGTGACGACCGCATTCTTTGCCCAAGGGTGGAGCTGGGAAGGCGGCCACCGCAGCCCCGCGGCGGCCATAGCCCTGCTCGAGGCGATGGACGCCTACCGTCCGCGCGCGCTGACCGATCTGCGCGTACAGATCCGCGCCGAAACGCATCTGGTCGAAGCCGTGCCGCAACTCCTCGAGGCGGTCCGGCGCCACAAGGTTCCTTACGTCGTGTTCAACGACCATCTCGAGGAAGGTTATGCGATGTCGCGCATGGATCCGTCCAACTTTGCCGCCTGGGCGCGCAAGGTCGGGCGCACCGCGACCGACATGGCCGAAACGCTGGACCGTGCCAAATCTCGCGCCCGCGAGGTGCCGCGCCAGTTGTGCACGCTGGCCGAGGCGTTCGATGCCATGGGCGTCGCTTACGGCAGCCACGACGACCCCGACGGTGAAACGCGCGAGTTCTATTCGATGATCGGCGCGCGGATCGCCGAGTTTCCCCTGTCCCGCCGGGCTGCAGCGGCCGCACATGCCATGATGAACCCGGTGATCATGGGCGCGCCTAACGTAGTGCGGGGCCGCAGCCAGGCTGGCAACATCGCCGCAGCCGACCTGATCGCCGAAGGGCTGTGCGATGCGCTGGTGTCGGATTACCACATTCCGGCCCTGCCGTTGGCGGCATGGACGCTGGTGGACAAGGGTCTGTGCACCTTGCCGCAGGCCTGGGCCATGATCTCGTCGAACCCGGCCGAAATCCTGCGGATGCCGGATCGCGGACGGCTGGAACCCGGGCTGCGCGCCGATCTGGTGGTCGTGGAAGAAGCGTCCCGCACGATCGAGGCGACGATCTGCGGCGGGCGGTTGACCTATCTTGCGGGCGAGGCCGGGCGGCGGTTCGTGGCGCAACCGCAAGCGCTGCGGATCGCGGCAGAATAGTCAGCCGCCGTATCGTTCCAGAAACGCTTCGGCGGGCAGGCGGCGGAAATCGTCAAGGCTCGCCCGCAGGCGGTCATGCGGCCAGTCCCACCAGGCCAGAGCCTGCATCCGGTCGGCGATCCCGCGCGCAAACCTTTCGCGCAGGGGCGTGGCGGGAACTCCGGCGACGATCATGTAGGGTGCCACGTCCTTGGTCACCACCGCCCCAGCCGCCACCACCGCGCCAGCGCCGATGTTCACGTCGGGCCGGATGACCGCACCATGTCCGATCCAGCAATCCGGCCCCAGGTTCGTGCGGCGCGCCTGGCGGCGGGCAAAGAATTCGGGATCGTCCTGCGCGTCGTCCCAATAGTACGACGACCGATACAGAAAATGGTGCAGGCTCGCATTGCCCATCGGGTGATCGGTCGGTCCGATCCGCGTCAGCGCCGCGATGTTGGAAAACTTGCCGACCGTGGTGTTCGCGATGTCGGAGAGGCGATCGCAATAAGCGTAGTCCTGGAACGTCGAGTGGGCGACGCGGCTGCCCCGGCCGATTTCGACGAAAGCCCCGAAGCTGCTGTCGGTAATCTGGCAATCGGGGTGGATAAGGGGGGTGGTGGGGGAGAGTTTGGGCATGGCATCCTGTTATGTCCCGACTAGGGACAAAAAACAATCCCGTCTTTCCAACGGCTTGATAGCGTCAAATCCACGATCTGTTAATCTCTACCGAGGGCGGAGGTCAATGCCCGCCTCCATCGCCCTTGATCAGGCGCCGCCGCAGCCAGCCTGACAGGCTGTCCATGATCATCACCATCAGCACGATCAGCACCATATAATAGGCGACCTCTTCCCAGTCCTTCTGGGTGGTGATCGCCTGCGTCAGCAGCAAGCCGATCCCACCGCCCACGATCGCGCCGATGACGGTCGCGCTGCGGGTGTTGGATTCGAGATAATACAACACCTGACTGAGCAAAATTGGGGTGACCTGCGGGATCACCCCCAAACGCGCCCGCTGCAGCGCGTTGGCCCCGGTGGAGCGAACGCCTTCAACCTGCTTTTCGTCAATGTTTTCGAGCGCCTCCGAGAAGGTCTTGCCGAACGTGCCGGCGTCGGTGATCAGGATCGCCAACGCCCCGGTCATCGGGCCCGGCCCGAACGCGCGGCTGAGGATGATGGTCCAGATCAACCCGTCCACCCCGCGGATGAAGTCGAACACCCGGCGGAAGGCAAAGCGCACCGGGGCCAGCGGCTGGAAGTTCGAGGCGGCGAGAAAACCCAGCGGAAGGGCGACGATAGCGGCCCCCATCGTGCCGAGAAAGGCCATCAGGATCGTCTCGAAGATCGCCCACATCACGTCGCGGTGGCGCCACATCTTGTTGTTCCAGAATTCGGAAACCATGTAGGCGGCGTTGCTGCGTGCCGGGTCCACCCGGTCGCCGGCGACGGCCATGCCGGCCAGTTCGCCCAGGCCCTTGCCGTAGAACGGGCTGTCGAGGGTGAAGAAGAACAACTCCCATCCCGCCTGATACTTGAAGGTTTCCACCTTGGAGCGCGAGTAGTTGAAGCGGCCCGCGTCGGCGGTAACGGAAATGCGGTTGTCAGACACGGAGATCCAATCGGGGATCGGCTGCGGCGCATCCATCACCAGCTTGCCATCGACCGGACGAATGTCGATCAGGCCGTAGTCCGGGATCACCATGCGTGCGCCGTCGGCGTCGTACGTCACGATGTTGCCGTCGCCAAGGTCGATCGTCGTCACGTCACCTTCGATCCGCACCCAGTCGGGATAGGTGCCGGGGGCATACATGCCTTTGGCCTCGCCCTCGATGGCGACCTCGATCTCGCCGGTGCGGTTGTCGCGCGTCACGTGGGTCTTGTGCGACCAGAAATCGGATAACAGGATCGCGGCGTTGTCGAGACGGGCACGGGACGCAAGGCCGGGTACATCAAAGGCGAAGAACGCGTAGACGAGATAAAGCAAGATGACGCCAGGCACGGCGAACGAGATTATCTGGCGCTTGCGGAAGCTGCGGAACAGGCCCTGCGCAAGGGCGCTGTCGGGGGTGTTCGTCGATACGGTGACCATCTCAGTTCCCCTTTACGATCTTGGCGCGGTAGTAATCGGAAATCCGGTCAATGATCACGATGGTCACGAACAGCAGCAGGAAGATTGCTACGACCTGGTCATACCGGCCCTGTCCCCACTGCATCGCGAGTTTCAGGTCATGCCCAATGCCGCCTTCACCAACAAAGCCGAGGATGGCCGAGGCGCGCACGTTGATCTCGAACCGCAACATGGTGTAGCTGAGCCAATTAGGTGCGACCTGCGGGATGACTCCCAGCCACATCTTCTGGCCCCAGCTCGCGCCGACCGAGGTCAACCCCTCGATCGGTTTGAGATCGGCGTTCTCGCCCACCTCTGAGAAGAGCTTGCCCAGAGCACCACCGGTGTGGAAGGCGATGGCGATCACCGCGGGCACCGGGCCGCCGCCGAGGATGTAGATCAGCACGAGGGCGATCACGATTTCGGGGATGGCGCGCAGCGCGTCCATGATGCGGCGGAACACCGGGATCAGCCGGGGCCAGCGGGCGATGCCGCGCGAGGCCAAGAGCGACAGGAAGGCGGCGATCAGTGCGCCGACGAGGGTGGACACGGCGGCGATGTTGATCGTCTCGATCAGCGAGGGGAAGAATTCGACGAAATAGGCCGGGATGTTGGCGCGGTTTGTCCAAGCTTCGGAAAGTACTTCGGAGGGGAAATCAAGGAGCTGGCTTATTCCGGGCAGGAAGTCGCCCGCGTTACGCTCTTCGGAGATACGCCAGCCAGAGGCCATGACAACAATGAAAAGCAGCAGCAGGATCCCGCCATACATCCGCTTGCGGCGGTTCATCGCGAGATAGGCCTCGGTCGCGTCGTGCAGAGCAGGGGGTGTGCTGCCGGTCTGTCCCAGTGCGATGTTCGCCATCATGTTCCCCGTCGCCAGAAAAATGCCGGGCCCCCGCGAAGGGAGCCCGGCGACACGTCATGAAAAGCTTATTGGGCTTCTTGCAGTTTGCGGGCTTCGACGATGCCTTCGAAGTCGGCGTGGGTCACCGGAACGAAGTCCTTGGCTTCACCGGCGGCAAGAGCGTAGCCGCAGGTCGGGTCGGTTTCCCACATGTCGGCGACGAGGGTATTCATCTTGTCCTTCACGTCCTGCGGCAGCGAGCGGCGGATCACAAAGGGGCCATTCGGGATCAGCTTCGAGCGCCAGATTTCGACGATCTCATTCATGTCGACGAGGCCGGAGTCGGCGGCCTTGCGGAACGCGCCGTTGGTGTAGCCGTCTTCCCAGTTACCGAGGCCGTCAGCCCACGAAACGCCGGCCTCGATGTCGCCGTTGGCGACGCCGACAATGGTCTGCTCGTGACCGCCCGAGAATTTCACTTCGGCGAAGTAGTCTTCCAGCTTACCCAGAGCGCCCTGCAGTTCGGCGGCGGGGACCAGATAGCCCGAGGTCGAGTTCGGGTCGGCGAAGGCGAAGGTCTTGCCCTTGGCGGTTTCGATCGAGGTGATGCCGCTGTCCTTGCGGGCGAAACCGATCGAGTAGTAGCCGGTGGTGCCGTCGACGTTCTGGGTGGTGAGCTGCACGTCCACCGCTTCAGGGTCGGTCAGGTAGATCTTGGCATAGCCCGAAGCGCCAAGACCGGCATAGTCGATGGTGCCGCCGAGCAGGCCCTGGATCACGCCGTCATAGTCGGCGGGGGTAAAGACCTTGACTGGAACGCCCAGCATCTCTTCGACTTTGGCGCGGAAGCATTCCGACGAGTTCAGGCGGTCCTGGGCGTTTTCGCCACCAAGGATGCCGATGTTGAATTCAGTGATCGCGTCCTGGGCCAGGACGGGGGTCGCCATCGTGGTGGTGGCAGCCAGAAGGGCAAGCAGCTTTTTCATGGTCTTCTCCGGTTCAAATGGCCCCGAGGGGCCGGGGTGGAAAGGGGTGGTGGGGGTCAGGCCAGCAGGGACGCCGCGTAGGTCGTGTCTGCCGGGCCGGTGTCGATGGCGGTCGAGGTCGCCGCCTCGTTGAAGCTGGCGTCGGCGCCGTAGATGTCGCGGGCGACGCCGGTGGTGAGTTGGTCGGGCGTTCCGTCGAACACGATTCGCCCGTCACGCATGCCGATCACCCGGTCGCAATAGCGGCGCGCGGTGTCGAGGGTGTGCAGGTTGGCGATGACCATGCGGCCGTCCTCGTCATGGATGCGGCGCAGGGTGTCCATCACGATCTGCGCGTTCATCGGGTCGAGGCTTGCGATGGGTTCGTCCGCAAGGATCACCTTGGGGTCCTGCATCAGGGCGCGGGCGATGGCGACGCGCTGCTGCTGGCCGCCCGACAGCGCCTCCGCCCGTTTCGGGGCCTGTTCGGCGATGCCGAGACGGTCGAGGATCGACAGCGCCTTGGTGATATCGGCCTCGGACCACAAATTGAACATGGTGGCGAGCGTCGAGCGGCGGTTCAGCACGCCGTGCATCACGTTCGAGGCAACATCCATCCGCGGCACGAGGTTGAACTGCTGAAAGATCATCGCGCACTGGCCCTGCCACGCCCGCATCTCGGTGCCGTTCAACGTCAGGACGTTGCGACCTTCGAACGCCAGAATGCCCGACGTCGCGTCGGTCAAGCGGTTCATCATGCGCAGAAACGTGGACTTTCCCGCACCGGACCGACCAATGATCCCGACAAACGCCGAACGGTCGATCGTGAAAGAGATGTTGTCAACGGCGGCCTTTTGGCCAAACATGCGGGTCACGTTCTTGACGTCGAGCAAGGTCGGAGCCTCCGTTTGCGTTGGCGTCCGGATAGACGCCCATTGTGACAGTCTGGCCTCTGGCATGTGAAGGTTTTATGACACACCGCCGATCGGACAGACTTCAGTCGGCCGTGTGCCGGATGCTGCCTTTTGGGGCGGCACCTTCCAGATCGAGGGGCGGCAGGTGATCCTTTACAGGGCGGCGATGGCGGCACTCGTGCCGTTCCTGACGGTGCTGACTCTGGTGCAGCGCCTGGGCGGGCGCGTGGCGTCGGGTGCGCTGGCGCAACGGTTCGGCCGGGTCGCACGACCGCAGGCGACGCGGATCGACGGGGCCGATCCCGGTCGGCCTGCAGTGTGGCTGCACGGTGCCAGCAACGGCGAGTTGGCGTCCGCCTTACGCCTGGTGCGACGGATCAGCGCGGAACGGCCCGGGCTGACGGTTCTGGTAACGGCAAACACCGGGACCGGGGTGGATTTGGCGCGGTCGTGGGGGGTGCCGGGAGTCCATGCAGCGCTGGCGCCGTTCGACACGCGGGCAGCGACCGCGCGGCTTTTGCGCCGGTGGCAGCCCGCGCTGCTGATCGTGATCGAGAACGAGCTGTGGCCGGCACGGCTTGCGGCGGTACAGTCGGCCGCTGTGCCGGTTGCGCTGGTGGGCGCGCGGATGTCGTCACGATCCGCAAGACGATGGGCGCGCCTTGCACCCGGTTTGATGCGGACGACCTTGGGGCGGCTGACGCTGGTTTCTGCACAGGATGACGCGTCAGCGGAGCGGCTGGTGGCACTCGGTCTGGCCGAGGATCGGCTTGGTCCCGTAGTCATGCTGAAGTCCGCCGGACCGTCCGATGCGACGATGCCACCGGCCGAACGCGGGCACGACCTGCCGCGGGACCGAGTGCTGTTGGCGGCATCGACGCATCCGGGCGAAGAGGCGCTGATCCTGCATGCCTTCGCGGCAGCACGGGCGCAGTTCGATCTGCTGATCCTCGCCCCCCGCCATGCGCGACGTGGCACCGAGGTGGCGGGCGTCATCGCGGCAGCCGGGCTGGCCTTCGCGCGCCGGTCCGAAGGGGCTGCGCCGCCGCCGACGGTCGATGTGCCGGTGTTTCTGGCCGACACGATGGGCGAGATGGCGCTGTGGTACCGTATGGCAGGCGTGACGATCATCGGCGGCAGCTTTGTGCCGTTGGGAGGACATACACCATACGAGCCCTGTGGTGCCGGTTCCGCGATCGTGCACGGCCCGCATATGGAAAACTTTGCCGCCCCTGCTGCTGCGCTGGCTAGGGCGGGCGCTGCCATCGCGGTCGGCCGGACCGGCCTGGTGGCCGCGCTCGCCGGGCTCGACGCCGCGCGGCAGGCCGAACTGGCGACGGCCGCGCGTCTCGCCCTGCCACCGGACGACGGGATAGAAGGGATCGTGACGCGCATTCTGGCCCTGCTGCCCGCCACGCCGCCAAACGGTCAGAAGAACGGCACGTCCGACAACGCATAGCGGGCGAGCAGGTCGTGTCGTGCCCCTTTAGGCGACAGCGTCGACTGGATCAGGTGCATCTCCGTGACCACGAAGGATCGCGTCGTGAAGGGAGTCAACGCCACCGCACGCTCCAGCCGTTGCGCCTCGGGCGGGGCCGGCGGCGGAAAGTGCCCCAACGTGACATGCGGGACGAAGCGTTGTCGCGTCAGCGCGCAGCCCGCCTCGACTGCGCGGCGGTGGGCGCGGGCCTGCAGGTGGTCAAGCTGCGGGTTGGGGGCAAGCGCCGCGAAAGCCCCGCGCGGTCTGGTGCCGCCAACCAGACCGAAGCCGTTGAACGTCAGGGCAAGACCGGGGCTGCGCAAGGTGGCAAAACCGTCATGCGCCGCCTCCAGCACCCGATCGGGGGTGTCGCCCAGAAAGACGTCGTGATGTGGAACTGGTCGGGGTCGGCGCAGCGCGGCAAGGGCAACAAATCCTGCTGGATCTCCAGCGCCTCCTGGATGTCGGGCGGAACCGGCAGGGCAAGAAAGGCCCGGATCATCGACGCGCCAACGTCGTCAGGCGATCGGCCACATCCTGCGATATCGGCCCCGGACGCGGCGGGTCGGCCAGGGTGTTCAGCAGATGCGGCGCCGGCGGCGGACGACCGCCCCCATTCCATGTCAGCGCCGACAGCACCGACCGCGCCGCGTCGGGCAAGTCGTCGGGCACCGCATACCCGCCCAGATCAGCCCATAGCGCGGTCCAGAGCCGGCCGACCGACCACGGATTGTAGCCGCCCCCACCCAGCACCAGCAAACGGAGTGCAAGCGGCCGGATCGCGGCCAGCACGGACCGGTGCGCGTTGTTCGACAGGCTCAGCCGCGCAAGGGGGTCTTCGGTCAGCGCATCTGCCCCGCACTGCAACACGATCACGTCGGGCCGGTGAGCGGCAATCCGCGGCAGGATCAACCGGTCGGTAACCGCCTGCATCTCGGTATCGTTGAACCCCGCTGGCACCGGCAGGTTGAACAGATTGCCGACGCCCACATCGGTCAGGGCGCCACGGAACGGCCAGCGGTTTTCCTCGTGGGTCGAAATCATCAGCACGTCCGGATCGGTGGCGAACGCGGCCTCGACCCCGTCGGGATGATGCGCATCGATGTCGAGGTAGGCGATTCGCTGAAACCCGGCCCGTCGGAGGGCAAGTATCCCGAGGACGCAATCATTCAGATAGCAAAAGCCGTTCGCCCGGTCGGGAAGACCATGGTGGGTCCCGCCACCCGGGACGTGCACGGCCGTCGCCTGCCCCGCGGCCAGCAACTCTGCCGCCAGCATCACGCCACCCACGCCCGTCGCCGGGCGCGAGAACATTTGCGCAAAGACCGGGTTGGACAGCGTTCCAAGGCCATGGCGATTGCGGATATCGGCAGAGACACTGCCCTCGGCCTCGGCTTGTTGCAGGGCGTCGATGTAGGCTGGTGTGTGCCAGACCGTCAGCGCGGCCGCCTTGGCGCGCGGGGCGGTGCGGTAGCGTGCAGCCGGCAGCCAGCCAAGCGCGCGACCAAGGTCGATCACGGTCGACACGCGAGGCACCCGCAACGGATGTCTCATCCCGTAGGACGAGCCGCGATAGATCTCTGAGCCGATAAAGATCGCCGTCATGCAACGAAATCCCGTTTCCTGCGTTGGTAATGGGTCATGTAGCCCGGGCAATGCGCGCGACCGGACGGAACGGGCTTCCTTTTCGGTGGAAAACCCCGCTTTCCGTCTGGGCATTGCCGGCGGAGCATGAGACAATTGGACAACTAGACAACTTTTTTGACTTGTTGGTTTTCACAGATCTTGGCGGTCACCATAAAGAATGACGTTTTGAAAAATCGAGCCGGTGTCGCAACGTTCGTCGAAACAGACAGTACCGCCAGCGGCCAGTCGGGTGCGCTGTGCTGGCGCATGCACCGGGGTCAGGTTCAGGTCCTTTTGATCACGAGTCGCGAAACCGGACGTTGGGTCATCCCCAAGGGATGGCCTCACGACGGCCTAACCGGCGCAGGATCTGCCCTCGCCGAGGCTTGGGAAGAAGCCGGCGTCGAAGGCGGCGTCTGTGAGGCGCCGTTAGGGATTTACAGTTATGACAAGGTGTTGAAGCCGGGGCTCACGCAACCGATCATCGTGACGGTTTTCGCCCTACGCGTCGCGCGCCTGCGCGCCAAGTTTCCCGAACGTGGCGAACGTCGTCGCAAATGGTTCGACGCGACCCGTGCCGCCCGCAAGGTGGCCGAGCCGGAATTGCGCGTGCTTCTGGCGGCTATCGCCGACACGCCAGGTCTTGTCGCGCTGCCCGACGTGGCTCTGAACGTGCCGCCGGCGTCCTGACGGCGGAAAGGTTTGCGGATCAGAGTTTGCTGCGTTCAGGGCGCGGGCTTGCACTCGGGCGAACGCTGTGGGACCGTCATGTCATGATCAGTTTTGCTTTGAATTGCCCGGACGGTCACCGCTTTGACAGCTGGTTCCAATCTGCGGCCGCGTTTGACAGCTTGGCGCAGGCAGGGCACGTCGCCTGTCCAGTCTGCGGTTCGACCCGGGTGGAGAAAGCCCTGATGGCCCCGGCCGTGCGGCCACCCGCGCACAGGCGGCCGGTCCGTTGCGCACGGTGGACACGGACGCCGAGGCGGCCTTGGCCGCTCTGCGCCGCGAGGTCGAGGAAAACGCGGACTATGTCGGCCTTAACTTCGTCGCAGAGGCCCGCGCGATGCACGAGGGCGATCTTCCGTCACGCTCGATCTATGGGGAAGCGCGGATCGACGAGGCACGTAAGCTGCTGGAGGATGGCGTTCCTGTCGCCCCGCTGCCGTTTCGGCCGATCCGCAAGGTGAATTGACCGCCCGGTGGTCGAGCCGCCACGCCGAACCCGATGCGGCAACGCTTGCCCTTGCCGCGACTGCGGTCTAAGCGCAATGCGCCCCATCTGCCCAATACCGGTCGCCACACATCCTGTTTCCGTCAAAAAGGTCGCTCCATGATCCCGCGCTATTCCCGCCCCGAGATGGTTGCCCTGTGGTCGCCCGAAACCAAGTTTCGCATCTGGTTCGAGATCGAGGCGCATGCCTGCGACGCGCAAGCGGCCTTGGGCGTGATCCCGCTGGAAAACGCACAGGCCGTCTGGCGGGCCAAGGACGTGACGTTCGACGTGGCGCGGATCGACGAGATCGAGGCTGTGACGAAGCACGACGTCATCGCTTTTCTGACCCACCTTGCCGAGATCATCGGTCAGGACACCGCACGGTTCGTGCATCAGGGCATGACCAGCTCGGATGTGCTGGACACGACCTTCAACATTCAGCTTGTGCGGGCGACGGACCTTTTGCTGGCCGGGATGGACCGCGTGCTGGCGGCGCTCAGGACGCGCGCGTTCGAGCACAAGGACACCGTTCGCATCGGTCGCAGCCATGGCATCCACGCCGAACCGACGACGATGGGCCTGACCTTCGCGCGGTTCTATGCCGAAATGGCGCGCGGGCGCGCGAGGCTGGTCGCAGCGCGCGCCGAGGTGGCGACAGGGGCGATTTCCGGCGCCGTCGGCACGTTCGCGAACATCGATCCAAGCGTCGAGGCCCATGTGTGCGCGGCGCTGGGGCTGGAGCCGGAGCCGATCAGCACCCAGGTGATCCCGCGCGACCGGCATGCGATGTATTTCGCGACGCTGGGGGTGATCGCCAGCAGCATCGAGAACATCGCCATCGAATTTCGCCACATGCAGCGCACCGAAGTTCTGGAGGCGGAAGAGTTTTTCTCGCCGGGTCAGAAGGGCAGCTCGGCCATGCCGCACAAGCGCAATCCCGTGCTGACGGAAAATCTGACCGGCCTCGCGCGGTTGGTCCGGATGGCCGTGGTGCCGGCGCTGGAAAACGTGGCGCTGTGGCATGAACGGGACATCTCGCACAGTTCGGTCGAACGGGCGATTGGACCCGATACCACGATCACGCTGGATTTCGCCTTGCACCGCCTGGCGGGGGTCGTCGAAAAGCTGGTGATCTATCCGGCGAACATGGCTGCGAACATGAACAAGTTTCGCGGTCTGGTGATGAGCCAGCGCGTGCTGCTGGCGTTGACCCAGGCCGGAGTGAACCGCGAGGACGCATACCGTCTGGTGCAGCGCAACGCGATGAAAGTGTGGGAGGCGGGGGCAGACTTCCAGACCGAACTGCTTGCCGACCCCGAGGTGACTGCCGCATTGTCTGCGGCCGAGATCGCAGAGAAATTCGATCTGGGGTATCACACGAAGCACGTGGAAACCATTTTTGCCCGCGTTTTCGGCAAGGGCTGACGTCACGGAACAGTGATGTGACGTCACAACGGAAAATTGCGCGCAGGCCCGGTGGCGCGTGATATTGTTTCCTGATGAGCCAACAAGGAGATCGCGATGACCATTCGTCTGTTTGCCTTCTGCGTCTGCCTGCTGCCCACCGCAACGATCGCCCAGCAAAGCAGCTACCCCGGCGCGTGCGACCATGCCCGGGCTTGCCCGGCGGGCCAAATCCTCGACACGGCAAAGAACACCTGCGTCGACGTGTCGGCCTGACACCGTTCAGTCCCGGTTAACCGCCGTCTGTCATCCTGGCCCTGTTGCAGGAATCGGGGGCCAGAATGGCACAGAACGGAAGCGCGCTTGCCAAGGTGACGTCGGCACAGCGTTTGGTGGCCGTGACACGGGGGACACCCCGCGCGCTGTCGTCGCGCGAGAAGGCTGCGGTCATCGTCAGGTATCTGATGTCGGAAGGCGCCGCGATTTCGCTGTCGTCTCTTTCCGATCAGGTGCAGGCCGCGCTGGCCGAACAGATGGGGCAGATGCGCCGGATCGACCGCACCACCCTCGGGGCGGTCGTGGAAGAGTTTGTGGGCGAACTCGAGCAGCTCGGTCTGTCGTTCCCAGGCGGGCTGGATGGTGCGCTCGCCATGATGGGTGCGCATATTTCGCCCAATGCGGCCAGCCGGCTGCGGCGTCTTGCCAGCGGGATCACGCGCGCGGACCCTTGGGAACACTTCGTGACGCTGGAGGTCGACGATCTGCTGCCCGTCCTGCAACAGGAAAGCACCGAAGTGGCGGCGGTGTTGCTGTCGAAGCTGCCGGTCCCAAAGGCGGCCCAACTGCTGGGAAAACTGCCGGGCGATCAGGCGCGTCGCATCGCCTATGCGGTGTCGCAGACTGGCAACGTCGATCCCGACACCGTGCACCGGATCGGAAAATCGCTGGCACTGCAACTTGACCAGCGACCGCCCAAGGCCTTTGACGTCGGTCCGGTAGAACGGGTCGGCGCCATCCTAAACGTCGCGACGGCCGGGACGCGCGACGATGTGTTGCGCGGGCTCGAGCAAGAGGACGCGGGATTTGCCGAAAAGGTGCGGCGGGCGATCTTCACCTTCGTGCACATCCCTGCGCGACTGCTGGCGCGCGATGTGCCCAAGCTGATCCGGGCGGTCGAACAGCCGGTCCTCGTTACCGCGCTGGCCGCCGCGCAGGCGGTGCCCGCCCAGGCGGAAACGGCCGAATTTCTGTTGGCAAACATGTCGCAGCGCATGGCGCAGGCGCTGCGCGAAGACATCGAACAACGCGGCAAGGTCAAGGAGAAGGAAGCTGACGAGGCGATGTCGGCCATCGTCCTCGCAGTGCGCGGGTTGGAGGCAAACGGCGAGGTCGTGTTGGTGACAGAGGAGGAGTGACCGGCTTGCCGCGGCCGTCCCCCCGCACTAGGGTCGGGCGCTGCCCCAAGGATGCCCGATGCCGCGCCGCTTTTCCTCGTACAGTTCGACCTCGCGCGGCATCCTTCTGATGCTGCTCGCCATTCTGATCTTCACCTCGATGGACGCGCTCGCCAAAGGGATGGTGGCGGACTATCCGGCACCTCAGGTCGTGTGGGCGCGGTTCACCGGCCAGCTTGTGCTTGTGATGATCGTTCTGGGGCCGCGACTGGCCCAGGCGGCGCGCACTCGCTATCCCGGCACGCATGTCTGGCGGTCGGCCACGCAGCTTGGGGCGACCACCTTCTTCTTTCTGTCGCTCAACCACATCGGTCTGGCCGAGGCGACGGCCCTGACCGACACCAACCCAGTGCTGATCACGCTGGGCGCTGCGCTGTTTCTGGGAGAGCGGTTGACGGTGCCCCGGTTGCTTGGGGTGGCGGGCGCGATGATCGGTGCGCTGATCGTGATCCGGCCAGGAACGGCGGTGTTCAGCGCCGCCGCACTGATGCCGTTGGGCGCCGCCGTCTGCTATGCGATCAGTGCGCTGCTGACGCGGCATGTCGGCGCCCGGGAAAGCCATTGGGCGTCGATGATCTGGGCCGCCGCGTTCGGTACCATCGCGACTTCGGCCTTTTTGCCGTTGGTCTGGCAGCCGATCGCCCTCGATGACCTGTGGAAGTTCGGGCTGGTCGGCGTGCTGGGCGCCGGTGCGCAGCTTTGCCTGATCCGCGCCTTCACCCTGGCCGAAGCGTCGGTGGTGGCGCCCTTCACCTACACCGGGATCCTGTTCGCCACCGCCTGGGGCATCGGACTTTACGGTGAATACCCGGATCTGTGGACGGTGATCGGCGCGGTTGTGATCGTGGTGGCAGGGCTTTATGTCTGGCGCAGCGAAACCGCCCCGAAACCGCCTGCGGCGCGGGTGCTTGCGTGAAGGCTGCCGATGTCTGCCCCGACTTACAGACCCACCGCTGACTCCGCGCCGTTCCGCGCGGGAGATTTTCTGTTGAATCTGGTGTTGCGCGGTGTGATCGGGCTTGCGCTGCTGCTGCCCTATGCAACGCGCATCCCGGCGATGGGATGGCTGCTGTGTCGGGTCATAGGCCCGGTCGCCGGGTACCGACGGCGCGCGCTCGACAATCTGGCGCTGATCTATCCCGGGCTGCCGGAACGCCAGCGGCAGATCATCGCCGCCGAGGCGTTGGACAACGTGGGACGCGCCCTGATCGAGAATTACTCGGCGACGCCGTTCAAGGCGCGCATGGCGCGTTTGGTGCCGCAGGGGCCGGGAATGCAGGCCTTGCGCGAGGCGCAACAAGCCGGTCGCCCCGTGCTGCTGTTGACCGCGCATTTCGGAAACTACGAAGCGGCCCGGGCATCGTTGCTGGGTCAGGGTCTGCAGGTCGGTGCGCTGTACCGGCCGATGTCGAACCGGTATTTCAACACCCATTACATCGAGACGCTGAATTCGATGGGCGGACCGAACCTGCCCAAGGGCCGCAGCGGGCTCGCCGGGTTTTTGCGGCATCTGCGCGGCGGCGGGATCATGGCGTTGTTCTTCGACCTGTACGCGTCCGATGGCGTGCCCGTGACATTCCTGGGTCGTCCGGCGCGCACGTCGCTGTCTGCCGCGCAACTGGCCTTGCGCTATGACGCGCCGATGATACCGGTCTATGCGACGCGGCAGAAAAACGGCCTCGATTTCGACGTGCGGGTCGAGGCGCCAATTCCGCGCGGCACGGCGCTGGAGATGACGGAGGCCGTCACAAGATCGCTGGAAGCCCGCATCGGCGACACGCCCGGGCAGTGGTTCTGGATTCACCGGCGCTGGAAATAAGTTTCCCCGCAACCTTGAAGCGCGAGGGCCGGTCAGGCAACACGCGTTACGGGATACGCGCGGCGGCCAGGATCGGGCCATGGCCGGCGGACTGCACGATCACGACGATCGGCTGGTCCCCTACCGCAGGCGCCTGCGTGACAAAGTCGCTCAGCCCGTCCCAGTCTCCCAGCGGCGTCCAGGATGTGACGACATTGTGGTAGGCGATCTTGTGGCCGGCGTTTTCGCCACTTTCGATGTCCACGACTTCACTGGGCCGATAGCGCACAAGTTGTACCTGCATATCGCGCGACAACGGTTTGACGGCGACGGCGCGGATCGAAACCAGATCGCCTTCGCGTTCCAGCCACAAATGCACCTTGCCGCCCTTCTGCATCACGTCGACGATCTTTGCCGCAACCTCGCCCGGCGAATGCCCGACAACGCGATCTTTTCCGCCGATGATGAACTGGGGCGTGTAGATCGTCTTGCTGCCTTCGGCGTGGGCATAGGCCTTTTGCCGGGCCGTGAAGGCCGGCGAGGCGAAACTGTCGGTCCAGCCGATGTAATCCCAATAGTCGACATGCAGGGCCAGGGCGATGACCGCCGGATCATCTGCCAGACTTGCCAGAAAGGCATCGGCCGGCGGGCATGACGAGCAACCCTGCGAGGTGTAAAGCTCGACCACAACCGCAGGGCTGGTCTGCGCAGCCAGTGGTGCCGCACAGGCCAGCCACAGGCCAACGGCTGCCCTTACGATCGGTCGCGTCATATGAATTCATCCCTCGTCTGGTCCCCCGTTCTAGCCATATCCGGTGGAAGGTGCCAATCAAGGTTTTGCGAGGGACTGTAGCGTTTTGACCCATCCTCCACATCATCCTCTCCGTCTAGATATTCGGCATACAATTGCATACAATGCCGACGATTCGCTTGCACCCCCACCCCCGTTTCGGGCACAACAGCGCCAAGCCAGCCCCGCCTTTTCGATTTCCCAAGGAGCCACGCCATGACCGTCACCGTCGGACACGACAGCGCAAAGACCCGCCAGACCTTGACTGCGGGCGGGGCGAGCGTCGCCTACTACTCGATCCCGGCCGCGCAGGCTGCGGGTCTGGGCGATTTTGCCCGACTGCCCGCCAGCCTCAAGGTGGTTCTGGAAAACATGCTGCGGTTCGAGGACGGCAAGACGGTGTCGCTGGATGATATCCGGGCCTTTGCCGTGTGGGGCGCGCAAGGCGGCCAGAACCCGCGCGAGATAGCCTATCGTCCGGCGCGCGTGCTGATGCAGGATTTCACCGGGGTTCCGGCAGTGGTGGACCTTGCCGCAATGCGCGACGGCATTCTGGGCTTGGGCGGAAAGGCGCAGCAGATCAACCCGTTGGCGCCCGTCGATCTGGTGATCGACCATTCGGTGATGATCGACGAATTCGGCACGCCGAGCGCGTTTCAGGCCAACGTGGACCGCGAATACGAGCGCAACATGGAACGCTACGTGTTCCTGAAATGGGGGCAGAAGGCGTTCGACAACTTCCGCGTGGTGCCGCCGGGCACCGGGATCTGCCATCAGGTCAACCTTGAATACCTCGCGCAGACCGTCTGGACCGACAAGGATCAGACCGGGGCAGAGGTCGCCTATCCAGACACGCTGGTCGGCACCGACAGTCACACCACGATGGTCAACGGGCTGGCCGTCCTCGGCTGGGGCGTCGGCGGGATCGAAGCAGAAGCCGCCATGCTGGGGCAACCGGTGTCGATGCTGATCCCCGAGGTTGTGGGCTTCAAGCTGACCGGCGCGATGGTCGAGGGCACCACGGCGACCGATCTGGTGCTGAAGGTCGTTCAGATGCTGCGCAAACACGGCGTGGTCAACAAGTTCGTCGAATTCTACGGTGACGGGCTGGACCGCCTGCCCTTGGCCGACCGCGCGACGATCGCCAACATGGCTCCCGAATACGGCGCAACTTGTGGGTTTTTCCCGATCGACGGCGAGACGATCCGCTATCTGCGCAACACCGGCCGAGACGAGGCGCGCATCGCGCTGGTCGAAGCCTATGCCAAGGCCAACGGCATGTGGCGCGATGCGTCGTATGATCCGATCTACACCAGCACCCTGCATCTCGACATGGGCACCATCGTTCCCGCGATTTCTGGCCCCAAGCGGCCGCAGGATTTCCTGCCGCTGACCGACGCCAAGGCGGCGTTCGCCAAAGAGATGACGGCGGGCTTCAAGCGCCCGCTGGGGACCGACGTTGCGGTCGAAGGCCATGATTTCACCATGTCGTCGGGCAAGGTCGTGATCGCGTCGATCACGTCGTGCACCAACACGTCGAACCCTTACGTTATGATCGGGGCGGGTCTGGTGGCGCGCAAGGCCCGCGCGCTGGGGCTGACCTCGAAGCCTTGGGTGAAAACGTCGCTGGCGCCCGGCAGCCAGGTCGTCAGCGAATACCTGAACGCGGCCGGTCTGCAAGAGGACCTCGACGCGGTGGGGTTCAACCTGGTCGGGTACGGCTGCACCACCTGCATCGGCAACTCGGGGCCGTTGGACCCCGCGATCAGCGCGGCGATTTCCGAAGGCGATCTGGTGGCAACCGCCGTCCTTTCGGGCAATCGCAACTTCGAAGGCCGGATCAGCCCGGATGTGCGGGCGAACTACCTCGCCTCGCCGCCTCTGGTCGTGGCCTATGCCCTGGCCGGCGACATGAACATCGACATCACCAACGAACCGTTGGGGATGGGCACCGACGGGCCGGTCTATCTCAAGGATGTCTGGCCGACCAACCACGAAATCGCCGAGTTGGTCGAGGCGACCGTGACGCGCGCCGCGTTCCAGAAGAAATATGCCGACGTGTTCAAGGGCGATGCGAAGTGGCAGGCGGTCGAGATCACCGACAGCGAAACCTACGACTGGCCGGTCAGCTCGACCTACATCCAGAATCCGCCCTATTTCAAGGGGATGCCAAAGGACCCCGGCGTGATCGCCGACATCACGGGCGCGCGCGTCCTGGCGCTCCTGGGCGACATGATCACGACGGACCACATCTCGCCTGCCGGTTCGTTCAAGGCGGGAACCCCCGCAGGCAAGTATCTGGCCGAGCGGCAAGTCCCGGTGTCAGAGTTCAACAGCTATGGGTCGCGCCGCGGCAACCACGAGGTGATGATGCGCGGCACATTCGCCAACATCCGCATCAAGAACGAGATGCTCGACGGGGTCGAGGGCGGCTATACGCTGGGGCCGGACGGGGCGCAAACCTCGATCTTCGACGCCTCGATGGCCTATCAGGACGCCGGGGTGCCGCTGGTGATCTTTGGCGGCATCGAATACGGCGCGGGATCGAGCCGCGACTGGGCCGCGAAGGGCACGGCGTTGCTGGGAGTAAAAGCGGTGATCGCCGAAAGCTTCGAGCGGATCCACCGGTCCAACCTTGTGGGCATGGGGGTCATCCCGTTCGAGTTCACCGACGGCATGACGCGCAAGTCGCTGGGGCTCAAGGGTGATGAGGTGGTGTCGATTTCCGGCCTGGCCGGCGACCTGAAGCCGTTGTCGGTGGTGCAATGCACGATCACCGCGGCAGACGGCACGGTGCGAGTGATTCCGATCAAGTGCCGGATCGATACCGAGATCGAAATCGAATACGTCGAACATGGCGGCGTCCTGCACTACGTGTTGCGAAACCTCGCCAAGGCCTGACGGTCTGCGCGGCAACCTGCCGACACATCGCGACTTCCAAAGGTCCCGCGCGTTTGCCCGGGACCTTTTTTTAGCCATCTACGTTAAGAGATTCATAAGGCTTGGCTGCCACGCTCGGGTTAGGCCTGAAATCTATCTGGAGTTGTTGACGCTTGTTTCGGCAGTTGTTCGCAACTGGTGATTGCCGGGTTGAAGAATTTATTGGTTTTTACAACCTATGCGTGTGTAGAGTTGTCAGGCCGCCGAGCGCTGCATCAGCGCCCGTCTTCGCCGCAAGCAGGGGATTGGTCGATGGATCAGCGCAGGAACCGGCTCGTCACGTGTGACGATCAACAGGCGCACATGGCACGGGGACAAAGGTATGTCACAGGGTCCTTCGATAACCAGATGGAACGGTCTTGATCCGGTGTCATGTTTCGTCGCCGGCACGATGATCCTGACGCGGCAGGGTGAAGTGCCGGTCGAAACGCTGGGCGCAGGGGATCAGGTTGTGACGGTCGACCGCGGGTTCCGGCCCTTGCTGCGCGCCGGCCAACGCAGCGTGACGATCTCGCAGATGATCGCGAAGCCGTATCTGCGGCCGATCCGCATCGCGCGCGGTGCGCTGGGGTTCGATCTGCCGTTTCGGCCGCTGCTGCTTTCGCCGCATCAGCGGTGTCTGATCCGCTCGTCGATCGCGGCGCAAATGGTTGGCGACCGCGAGGTTCTGATTGCCGCACGGCATCTGGCGCAAGCGCCGGGCATCGCGGTGGTCGAGGCGCCCGCTGCGGTGACCTATGTGCACTTGCTGTTCGACCAGCATGAACTCGTTTTTTCGGAGGGCGCCATCACAGGATCCTGCTGGGCCGAGTCGGGCTCATCTTGTGTAGCGACCCCGGCGCATGACGACATTGGCGCGCTCTTTTCGAACTTTGAGCCCAAAAAACGCCACATGAATGCCCGGTTTGCCCGGCAGGCTCTAGTCGGTGAACTGGCGCGCAAACTGGTCACGCGCGTTTTGGCCATCAACGCGACCCTGGTGGAGCACAAGACTCATGAGATTGCGTAAGTCTGACACCTGGCACCGACCATGCCGCAAACCGTCGTGGCTGAAGATGACACGATCCGACCGCGCCGAGGGCGATGACGTGACCGGGTCGATGGCGGGTTGGTGGATCGTGCCGCTGGTCTTTGTCGGGGGCGGGTTCTGGACGGTTATCCTGTTCTGACGCCCGTCGCATCCCAGCCGCCGCGGTAGCATTGACGCTATGCGGTGACGTCGTGGTCATAGAGCCAGTCGAACCGGCGCAGGGCCAGACCCGGGGCCACCGCACCGCCCAGCCTCAGGGCCGCATGTGCCACGCTGCGCGACAGACCCCGCAAGTGATACGCCTTGGCGTTGCCATCGGCAGCGGCAACGATGCGCCGGACGCGCGCGATCCGGGCGGACTGATAGGCGGCCAGGCCCGCGTCCAGCGTGTCGGCATCCGCCAGCGACCGTGCCAGAACCCAGGTATCCTCCAGCGCCATCGACGCGCCCTGCGCCAGAAACGGCAGCGTCGGATGCGCCGCGTCGCCCAGAATCGCGACGCCCCCGCCGCGCAGGGCGCGCTGCCACACCGGTGCGACCGGATGGCGAAACAGGCCCCAAAGCCAGACATCCTCCACCTGATCGAGCCATTTGCGCACCGACGGCGAAAACTCCTGGAACGCCAGACGCATCTCGACCGGGTCATCGCGCAACGACCAGCTTTCCTCGACCCACCTGTCGCGCTCTTCGACCGCCACGATGTTGCGCAACCGTCCGCCGCGCAGTGGATAGCTGACCAGATGGCGGCCGGGGCCCATGTAAACCTCAGCCACAGGTGCGGCGCCCGGCTCGCACGCAATCAGGGCCCGCCACGCGACCTGCCGGGTAAAGATCGGTGCGGTGCGCCCGTTCAGCGCCTGCCGTGTCAGTGAATGCAGCCCGTCCGCGCCGATCAGCAGATCGGTTTCGATGTCTACCGCGCCGGTGACCACCACAGGCCGCGGTTGGTCCAGTCGCACGTCGACGACCTTTTGCAGCAGGCGAATGTCCACGCCCGCAGCCCGTGCAGCGTTGGCCAGCATTGCAATCAGGTCGGCACGGTGGACAAAGTGGTAATCCCTGCCCGGCCGAAGTTGCGCGAGGTCCAGCCGCAGCACGGTGTCACCGGTGAAACCGTCTTTCAGCTGCACCGCAGCGCCTCGGATCGAACAGGCGTCGATCTCGGCCTGCAAACCAAGCGCGCGCAGCACGGCGGCACCGTTTGGTGACACCTGCAACCCCGCACCCACCTCGCGGATTGCATCGGCCTGCTCCAGCACCGTGACCGACGCCCCGCGCAACGCCAGCGCACGGGCCACCGCAAGCCCCGCGACACCGGCGCCCAGCACAGTGACCTGGCGTCCGGTCAGCGTCATCGTTCCCTCCGACCGCGAAAACGCCGGACGTCATGCCCGGCATGCGTCAGACGTTCTGCGGGCGGGCGCGCAACGCGGCCCACCTCAGTCTTCGCGGTGCACCTTTTCGCGACGCTCGTGCTTTTCCTGCGCTTCCAGCGTCATCGTGGCGATCGGACGCGCATCCAGCCGCTTCAGGCTGATCGGCTCGCCCGACATTTCGCAATAGCCGTACTCGCCGTTCTCAATGCGCCGCAGCGCCGCGTCGATCTTGCTGACCAGCTTGCGCTGGCGGTCGCGCGTGCGCAGTTCCAGCGCCCGGTCGGTCTCTTCGGAGGCACGGTCGGCGATGTCTGGCACGTTGCGGCCCGAGTCCTGCAGATTGTCGATGGTTTCCGCCGACTGGTTCAGCAGCTCCTGCTTCCACACGATCAGCTTGCGCCGGAAATATTCCAGCTGCCGATCATTCATGAAGGGTTCGCTTTCGGCGGGGTGATAGTCGTCGGGCAGAAAGACTTCGGCTTTCATCGGCGCTCTCTCCTGGTCGTCGGATGGCGCCGACAGGTGGGCATCTGTCATGGCGCACTCCTGATTGCCGTCCCTCTAGCCCAAAGCAAAAGGCTTGTCACTAGCGGTTGCGACAATTTCATCAGCCGGATACGGTACGGGCATCCCCGCGCAGAGGCTTGATGAACCGATGAAATTCGCCACGACCGACCGTTTTGTTGCGACCGAGGATCTGACGGTGGCCGTGAACGCCGCCGTGACGCTGCAGCGCCCGCTGCTGGTCAAGGGCGAGCCGGGGACCGGCAAGACCGAGCTTGCGCGGCAGGTTTCGAGCGCGCTGGGACTGCCGCTGATCGAGTGGCACGTGAAGTCGACCACCAAGGCACAGCAGGGATTATACGAATACGACGCCGTTTCGCGTCTGCGCGACAGCCAACTGGGTGACGCGCGGGTGCATGACGTGTCAAACTACATCCGGCGCGGCAAATTGTGGCAGGCGTTCGATGCGCCGGCCCGTGTGGTCTTGCTGATCGACGAGATCGACAAGGCCGACATCGAGTTTCCCAACGACCTGTTGCAGGAACTGGACCGGATGGAGTTTCACGTCTACGAGACCGGCGAAACCATCCGGGCGCGGCAGCGACCGGTCGTGATCATCACCTCGAACAACGAAAAGGACCTTCCGGACGCCTTCCTGCGCCGGTGCTTCTTTCACTACATCCGATTTCCGGATGCCGACACGTTGGCCGCCATCGTTCGCGTCCATTTCCCCGACATCAAGCCCGCCCTTCTGACGACGGCCCTGACGCAGTTCATGGAATTGCGCGACACGCCCGGTCTGAAGAAAAAGCCGTCGACCAGCGAGGTTCTCGACTGGCTGAAGCTGCTGCTGGCCGAGGATCTGGGGCCCGACGACCTGAAACGGGACGGGAAAACGATGCTGCCGCGCCTGCACGGTGCCCTGCTGAAGAATGAGCAGGACGTCCATCTTTTCGAGCGCCTGGCCTTCATGGCGCGGGCGGGCCGGTAGGCACAGGCGATGCAGCTGATTCACCGAATCGGACGTTTTTGCCGAGGTTTGGCCACAGTCTTGCCATAAGTGGTCACGGAAATGCAGATTCTAGACATATAATGAAATGTTTAGTGATAGTTGTGGACAACTTGCTGTGTAAGCACGTCGTTCCTCGTCCATGGGTAGAGCCAGGACAGTCGTTCAATTCCTTGAGATTGACATGAACACGCCCCGTTACCGACACTCCCTGTTATTCTAGTCGAACCCGGTGAACCCGACGTTCGGTTGATCATTGGAAGCAACGTGATGTCAGCCCGCTGCCCCTTGCCAGGCTAGCGCGGGTCGAAAATGCCGGGCGCTCTGCTGTGCCCATGGCGGAACCATCATGACGCGACCGCCCCCGCGCTGCTCGCCGGGGGCCTTGATCGACGGACGCGGGGCACCGGGTCGGATGGGGCGTGCCTGGGGAGGCGCGGTTCATTCTGCCCGACGCGCTGCAACCGAGAAGGCGCCCGCGCCTTTTCCCGAGATGTAAAGCTGCCAAGCTCATGCGCCTGATTTCGGTTTTCGCCCTGTGTGCCGTGGTGGCCTGTGCGCCCCTGCCGTCGCAAGAAGTGTCCAAGAATTTCGTCGACCCCACTGTACGCACGCTGGCACGGCCTGCGGCCCAGGGCTTTGCGACCGTCGCGGCCAGCCTGCCCGTGCGCAGCAACACCGAGATTGCCGCCGACTTTCTGGACCTCGAGTTTCGGATGGAAAGCGGCCGGACCCTGCCAGCACTCAGCCGCTTCGACGGGCCGATCACCGTGGCGATTACCGGGGATGTTCCCGCCACGGCACGCACCGATCTGGCAAGGCTAATCACCCGCTTTCGCAACGAGGCGGGGCTTGACATGCGGATGGCGGAGTCCGGCCGTCCGGCATCCATCACGATCCAGTTCTATCCGCGCGCCGAAATGAACCGCGTCGTGCCGACGGCAGCCTGCTTTGTGGTGCCCCGCGCGATGACGCTGGCCGAATACCGCACCCGCCGCAACACCGCTTACGTGGATTGGGCCACGCTGTCGAGGCGCGAGGCCGTGTCGATCTTCGTGCCGTCTGACACCAGCCCGCAAGAAGTGCGCGATTGCCTGCACGAAGAGGTCGCGCAGGCGATGGGGCCGCTGAACGATCTGTATCGGCTGTCGGATTCGGTGTTCAACGATGACAATTTCAACACCGTGCTGACCGGCTTCGACATGTTGATGCTGAAACTGCACTATGCGCCCGAACTGTCGAACGGCATGAACGAGGCCGAAGTGGCCGCGCGGCTTCCGGCCCTGCTTGCGCGCTTGAACCCGGCGGGGCAGTTTGCCGGCACGCGACCCGGGCCGATTGCACCGCGGTCCTGGAATGCCGCCGTTGCGCAGGCGTTCGGCAAGGGGGCCGCAGCGCGCGCGGCCGGGGCGGATGCGATGCTGGCGCTTGCCAAGGCGCAGGGGTGGCGGGATGGTCGGCTGGGGTTCGCCTATTTCGCCAAGGGTCGCGTCAACGCCGCCACCAACCCGCAGGTGGCCGTCGCAGCGTTCACCGAAGCCGGGCGGATCTATCGCAGCTTGCCGGGGGCGGCGATCCATGCCGCCCATGTCGACATGCAGATGGCCGCGCTGGCGTTGGCTGCCGGTCAGCCCGAGCAGGCCATCCAGTTCGTCGACCGCGCCATCCCCGTGGTCACCCGGGCCGAGAACGCGTCGCTGCTGGCCACGCTGATGCTCGTCAAGGCAGAGGCGTTCGAGGCGACGGGCCGCGACGACGCGGCACGGGCGGTGCGGCTCGACAGTCAGGGCTGGGCGCGGTATGGCTTTGGCGCAGAGCCGCAGGTGCGGGCGCGCATGTCGGAAATCGCCGCGCTTGCCGCGCGGGGAAGCCGAAGCTAGGGGCCATGGTCGGTCCCGTCGAGAGGACGCCATGATTACCATCTTTGCCGCACTGTCCGGCATGGCCATCGGGGCCGGAACCGCGTTGCGCCGGGGCGGCAAGACCATGGATGCCCTGCACTATGGCATGGGCTTTGGCATCGCCTTCACGCTGCTGGGAATGCTGGTTACGATCGTCGTCGATCGCAATTTTCTGGGCTGAGGGCGATGTTTCTGCCGTTCTTTCAGGCAGTTCGAGCGGCGGGCGTTCCGGTCAGCCTGCGGGAATACCTAGCCTTTCTGGAAGGCGTGGCGGCGGGATTGGTGACGTATGACGTGACCGGGTTCTACTACCTTGCGCGCACGGCGATGGTGAAGGACGAACGCCATCTGGACCGGTTCGACCGGGCATTCGCGCAGGCCTTCAAGGGATTGGAAGCGATCTCGGCGCAAGATGTGCTCGACGCCCTGGATCTGCCGGCCCAGTGGCTGGAAAAGTTCACCGAGCACCATCTGACCTCCGAAGAACGCGCGGCGGTCGCAGCGCTGGGTGGGTTCGACGCTCTGATGGACGCCTTGCGCGCGCGGCTGGCCGAACAGCAAGGGCGGCATGAGGGCGGCTCGAAATGGGTGGGCACCGCCGGGACGTCTCCGTTCGGCGCGCAGGGCTACAACCCCGAAGGGGTCAGGATCGGGCAGGACCACAGCCGCCATCAGCGCGCGGTCAAGGTCTGGGACAAGCGAGAGTTTCGCAATCTGGATGGCTCGGTCGAACTTGGCACCCGCAACATCAAGCTCGCGCTGCGCAGTTTGCGCAAATGGGCACGCGACGGCGCTGCGCAAGAGTTGGACCTGGACGGCACGATCCGGGCGACCGCCGAGCGTGGCTGGCTCGACGTGCAGACCCGCCCGGAACGGCGCAATGCGGTGAAGGTGCTGTTGTTTCTCGACATCGGGGGGTCGATGGACCCCTACGTCACGGTGATGGAAGAGCTGTTTTCGGCGGCTCGCGCCGAATTCAGACAGCTGGTGACCCTCTATTTTCACAATTGCCTGTACGAGGGCGTTTGGCGCGACAACCGCCGCCGCTGGGACGACCAGACCCCGACGTGGGACGTCCTGCGCACCTATGGCAGCGACTACAAGTGCATCTTTGTTGGTGACGCGTCGATGAGCCCGTATGAAATCCTGCATCCGGGCGGCGCGAACGAACACTGGAATGCCGAAAGCGGGCAAGTCTGGCTGCAACGCGCCTGTGCCCAATGGCCGCGCCATGTGTGGATCAATCCGGTGCCCGAGGCACACTGGGCACACAGCCCGTCCACCCGGCTGATCCGGGGCATCATTCCACACATGGTGCCAATGACGCTGCAAGGTCTGGCGCTGGGGATCAAGGCGTTGCGCTGACGCCAGCGGCGCGGGCTTCGCAAACATCCGCGTGAAAGCCCTTTCCGCCGGCCCTGCCCCGCTCCATATTTACGGTATGCTCAAGCTCACCCCGATCCTGCTGGCCGTAGTGTATGCCTTCCTGATGATGCGCTTTTCGGTCTGGCGCACGCAGAAGATGCTGGACGCGCAAAGCCAGCCGTTGACCGATCCTGCGGTGTTGCGTCTGGCCGACCAGATGGCGCAGGCGCTGGATCTGCCGCACATCAAGGTGCACGTGTTCGAGGTCGAGCCGGTGAACGGACTGGCGGCACCCGATGGCCGGATCTTCATCACGCGCGGATTTCTCAACCGCAAGATGCGCGGCGAGGTTTCGGCCGACGAACTGGCCAGCGTGATCGCACATGAACTGGGTCACGTGGCGTTGGGGCATTCACGCCGCCGGATGATCGACTTCACCGGTCAGAATGCGGTGTTCGTGATGCTGTCTGCGCTGTTGAACCGGTTTCTGCCGGGGCTCGGGGTTCTGATCGCCAACTTCATTTCCAGCGCGCTGATGGCCCGGATGTCGCGCCGCGACGAATTCGAGGCGGATGCCTATGCCAGTGCGTTGCTGCTGAAATCCGGCATCGGCACCGGGCCGCAGAAAAGCCTGTTCAGCAAGCTCGAGGCGCTGACCGGCGCGCGCGGGGCTGGGACGCCCGCCTGGTTGCTGAGCCATCCCAGAACCGCCGAGCGCATCGCCGCGATCGAAGCGAACGAGCAGCGCTGGACCGCCATCGACGGCTAGGCTCGCGACCGCTGCGGCACGCCGGGCAACACGCACAGCATTTCGTAAAGCAGGTTTGCGCCGATCAGGGCGGTGTTGCCGGACGGGTCGTAAGGTGGCGACACTTCGACCAGATCGCCGCCGACGATGTTCAGCCCGGCACATCCGCGCACGATTTCCAGCCCCTGCCAGATCGACAATCCACCAGGTTCCACCGTGCCGGTCCCGGGCGCAAAGGCAGGATCGAGGCTGTCGATGTCATACGAGATATAGCACGGCGCATCGCCGATCTTTTGGCGGACCGTCTGCATCAGAGGGGTCAGCGATTTGTGCCAGCACGCTTCGGCCTGCACCACGGTCCAGCCCCGGTCGCGGCCCCAGTCGAAATCGTCGGGGCTATAGCCCGTGCCGCGTAAGCCGATCTGAAAAACCTTTTCGTTGATCAGGCAATCCTCTTCCCACGCACGGCGGAAGGGGCAGCCGTGGGCGACCTTTTCACCGAACATCGTGTCGTTGATGTCGGCATGGGCATCGACATGGATCAACGCCAACGGACCATGCTTTTCCCGCATGGCGCGCAGGATCGGCCAGGTCAGCGTGTGATCGCCGCCCATCGTCAACGGGATCGCGCCGGCCGCCAGCACCGTCCGGTGGAAGCCCGCGATGATGTCGACCGTCTTTTTCAGATCAAAAGTGTTGATCGGCACGTCGCCGATGTCGGCCACCTGCAGATGATCGAACGGTGCCGCGCCGGTCGCCATGTTGAACGGGCGCAGCATCCGGGATTCGTCGCGGATCTGCCGGGGGCCCAATCGCGTGCCGGGACGGTTCGACGTGCCGTGGTCCATCGGCACACCGACGAACGCGACGTCGAGCCCGGTCGCATCGGTCTGCGCGGGCAGGCGCATCATCGTGGCCGGCCCGCCGAACCGCGGCATGTCATTGCCGCCGAGCGGTTGGTTGAACTGGGTCATCGCGCATCCTTTCGCTGTTGCGCAGAACCTGTCGCGAAGGGCGGACACGCGCAACCGGAAATGCAAAAGGGCACCCCGAGGGATGCCCTTTGACCGCCAGGCCTGATGGTTATTAGGCGGCTTCGGTGATGAACTTCACGGCGTCGCCGAAGGTCTGGATGGTTTCGGCCGCATCATCGGGGATCTCGATGCCGAATTCTTCTTCGAAAGCCATCACCAGTTCAACGGTGTCGAGGCTGTCCGCGCCCAGATCGTCGATGAACGAGGCGTTCTCGACAACCTTGTCGGCTTCGACGCCCAGATGCTCAACGACGATCTTTTTCACGCGGTCCGCGATGTCGCTCATGTCAGTTCCTCTTTTACCGTTGCGCCGACGATCCGGCATTCCATTTCGCCCGCCCTGCCCGATCAGCCAGCGGCGTTGTCGCGGGCCTATAGCAAGCGGTCAGGCCCAAAGCAACAGCGCAATCACAGCATATCGCCGCCGCCGTTGATGTCCAGCGTGGCCCCGGTGACATAGGCCGCTTCGATCGACGCCAGATACAGCACGCCGGCGGCGATTTCCTGCGGATGGGCCACGCGCCCGACCGGAACGCCGGCGAGGATCTTGCCGCGTTGCTCGTCGTTGAGCTTGGCCGTCATCGGGGTTTCGACCAGACCCGGAGCCACGCAATTGACGGTGATTCCGCGGCTGCCCACCTCTTGCGCGAGGCTTTTGGACATCCCCGTTATGCCGGCCTTTGCGGCGGCATAGTTGACCTGTCCGGGGTTGCCCGCCTGAGCCACGACGGACGTCACGTTGATGATCCGGCCCCAGCGTGCCTTCATCATGCCACGCAGCGCGGCGCGGCAGAGGCGGAAGGTCGAGTTCAGGTTGACCTCGATCACCGCCAGCCAGTCGTCGTCCGACATTCGCATCATCAGACCGTCGCGGGTGATGCCAGCATTGTTCACAAGGATATCGACAGCGCCCATTGCGTCGGCGGCCTGTTTCACCAGGGCTTCGGCCGCCACGGCGTCCGACAGGTCGCACGGCAGCACATGGGCGCGCGCGCCCAAAGCGTCAGCCAACGCCTGCAGCGGTTCGACGCGCGTTCCGGACAAGCCCACCGTCGCGCCCGCGCCATGCAGGGCACGCGCCACTTCGGCGCCGATGCCGCCCGATGCGCCGGTCACCAGCGCACATTTTCCCGTCAGATCAAACATGATGTCCCCCCAAACCGCTTTTTCTGGGCGTCATAGCAGCGCAGGCCCGTCGATGCCACCTGTTCAAAAGGCCAAGTGGCGGGCTCTGCCAATGGTTGCCGCAACGTCTGGCACCCAAGGTGCTAGGCTTTGGCGGATGCGATATCGTTGGGCGTGTCGATGGCACGGGTCGCGACGCCGGGCGCGATCCGCTTGATCAGGCCCGACAGAACCTTGCCCTGACCGACTTCCCAGAAGTCGTCGACACCCGCGCCCGCCATCCACTGCACCGACTCGCGCCACCGGACGGACCCGGTGATCTGTGCCACCAAAAGCGCATGGATCTTGTCGGGTTCGGTCACCGCCTCGGCCCGCACGTTGACCACGACCGGAACGCAGGGCGCACGGATGACCACGCCGGCCAAAGCCTCGGACATCACGGCGGCGGCCGGTTGCATCAAACCGCAATGGAACGGGGCGGACACCGGCAGCAGCAGCGCGCGCTTGGCACCTCGGGCCTTTGCGATGTCGATGGCGCGTTCTATGGCCGCCCGGTGGCCAGACAGGACCACCTGAGCCGGGTCGTTGTCGTTTGCGGCCTGACACACCTCGCCTTGCGCAGCCTCGGCCGCGACCTCGGTGGCAGTCTGCAGATCCAGCCCCAGAATCGCGGCCATCGCCCCGACGCCGACGGGCACCGCATGCTGCATCGCCTCGCCGCGGATGCGCAGCAGCCGGGCGGTGTCGGCGAGGCTGATCGCCCCGGCCGCGCACAGGGCCGAATACTCTCCCAGTGAATGTCCGGCGACCAGCGCGACATGGTCCATGCCCAGACCTTCGGCCGTCAGCGCAGCAAGCGCGGCCATCGACGTGGCCATCAGCGCCGGTTGTGCGTGCTGCGTCAGCGTCAGTTCCGCGATGTCGCCGTCCCAGATCAGCGCCGACAGTTTTTCGTCCAGCGCGTCATCCACCGCATCGAACACGGCACGGGCCGCAGGATAAGCATCTGCAAGGGCGCGGCCCATGCCGATGGTCTGGGTGCCCTGCCCCGGAAAGACGAATGCGCGGCTCATGTGTTCCTCCGTGATGTCGGATTGCATTAGCGTGGCGGTGGCATGGCTGCAACCTGTTGCGCCTTTTGGGGATGCGCCGCGGCGTCACCAAGCCTGCGCACCCGCTGCACAGGGTCTGTGCGCCGACATCTCTCTGTCGCCGCGTTGCGGCATGCTAGGAGGTGGTGAAGCCAACCAACGGAGTTCTCCATGCCGCTGACCAATACCCTTTCGCGCTATGGCAGCGTGGCGCGCAGCCTGCACTGGCTGACGGCGTTGCTGATCCTGACCAACATCGTGTTGGGTCTTGTGGCCGAACGTCTGCCCTACGACACGGCCGAGGCCCTGGCGCAGAAGGCGCAACTCTTTTCGCTGCACAAGACGGTGGGCGTGGCCGTGTTCTTTGTCGCGCTGGCGCGCGTGGCCTGGGCGCTGACGCAGCCGCGCCCGGTGGCCCTGCATCCCGACCGAAAGGTCGAAATGGCGCTGGCCGGGGTCGTGCACTGGGTGCTGTACCTGTCCTTGATCGCCGTGCCCCTGACGGGCTGGGTGCATCATGCGGCGCTCGCAGGCTATGCGCCGATCCTGTGGCCGTTGGGTCAGGGTCTGCCGTTCGTGCCTGTCTCGGATGCCGTCGCGGCGATTGCCGGATCGCTGCACTGGGTTTTCACCAAACTGCTGATCGCCTCGATCGCGCTGCACATCGTGGGCGCCCTGAAGCACCACCTGATCGACAAGGACGCAACGCTGCTGCGCATGTGGCGCGGTACATCCGCGCCAGCGGTGACGGGGCCGCACCGCACCGGGCACGGCCTGGCGCCCGCCCTGACCGCCTTGCTGGTCTACGCGGCCGGGGCCGGCTTGGCGTGGTCGCTGGTCGAACCGGTGGCGACGCCGATCGCTGCCGCAGCGCCGGTCGCAGGCGGGGGCAACTGGCGGGTCGATCAGGGTACGATCACCTTCACCGTCGCGCAGATGGGGACGGATGTGGATGGCACGTTTTCGGCGTGGCAGGCCGACATCCAGTTCGACGAGGCCAGCCGGACCGGCCAGGTGACCGTCTCCATCGACACCACGAGCGTCATCTTGGGTTCGGTCACCAAGCAGGCGAAGGAAACCGAGTTCTTCGACGTTCTGACCCATCCCGTCGCGGTGTTCGACGCAACGATAGCGCCCGGGGCGGGACCGACCGATTATGTGGCGACCGGCACGCTTGCGCTGCGCGGGGAAACGCTGCCGCTTGCCCTGCCGTTCACCATGACCATCACCGATGGGCGGGCCACGATGTCGGGTGAAACCGAGGTGGACCGCCGGGCCTACAAGATGGGGCCGTCTTACCCGGATGCGGCCTCGGTCGGGTTCAACGTCAAGGTGTCGGTCGCGGTCACCGCCGACCGGCAGCCCTAATACAAGACACCGCCCGGATCGCTCCGGGCGGCGCCGCTTTGGTCGAAAGGGTCGGGTCAGTCGAGCTTCATCGCCTCGAACGACATCTCGACCTGCACTTCATCGCTGATGAACGGCGCGAAGTTGCCAAGGTTGAAGTCGCTGCGCAGCAGGGTGGTGGTGGCATTGAAGCCGATCGCCGGCTTTCCTTCAAAGGGCGGCAACGGATACGGGCCTTCGGTGGTCAGCACCGCGTCCAGCACGACGGGCTTCGTCACGCCGTTCAGGGTCAGATCACCGGTGATCTTGCCGGTCTTCTCGCCGGTGACTTCGACGGCGGTCGAGGTGAAGGTGACCATCTCGTCGTCGGCGGCATCAAAGAAGTCGGCGGACATGAAATGCTCGAACCGGGCTTCCCAGCCGGTCAGCATCGATTTGACCGGGAACGACACGCTGACGGTCGAGGCTGCGGGTTCAGCGGCATCGTAATTTACTTCACCGGCAAAGCCGGAGAACATTCCGTAGCCGGTCGAATAGCCAAGGTGGTTATAGGTGAACACGATCTGGGCATGGCTGCTGTCGAGCGTGTACTTTTCCGGGGCGGCAAATGCCGGCGCGGCGGCAATCGCTGCCACGGCGGCAAGGATGGAAAGACGATTCATTCGGTATCTCCGGTTGTTCAGAATTCACCTGCCTCACTTGCACGCGCATGACCCACTGCTCAAGTCCGCAGACCCGAACAGCGGGTGTTTGCGGCTGAACACTGAACGACACCTGTGTGCGGACTTGAAGCGATCGGAACGTCGCGCTATCGCGTCAGAACGGGGACAGCGGGGTGGATCGCATGACAAGTTTTACGATAGCCGCCCTTTATGCGCGCCAACTGTTTGCAGAAATCCCGACCAAAGCATCGACCGGCAGCCCCCTTGGGCAACGCAAGCTGAGAAAGCAACGGGTCGATCGCCTTCGCGATCTGTTTTTCCTGTTGTCGGACGGCGCGGATGACCTGATCGAAATCGGTGCGCACCATGCCGAGGCCAGCGTGAGGTTCGTGGCCGAACGCGCCGGGCGACGCGCTTTTGCCTACGAGGCCAACCCCGAGGTCTGCGCCGAGGCGGCCGCTCTGCATTCGGACAAGCCGATCGAGTTTCGGAACGTGGCGCTGGGCGACCGCAACGGAACGGCACGTTTCTTTGTGCCGGTGAAGGCACGGTACAAGGAATGGGCCTCGTTGAAACAGCGCCAGCAGAGCCCGGTCGAGCAGATCGAACTGACGGTTCCGATGCAGACGCTGGATACGGCGATGGCCGCCGCCGGGGCGCGGCGCAGCGCCATCTGGATCGACGTCGAAGGCGCGCAGATGGACGTGTTTTCACAGGGCCGGGCGTTTCTGCAAAGCTCGGTCGATGCGATCTACACGGAGCTTTACGACAAGAAGATGTTTGAGGGCTGTGCCAGTTCCATTGACATTCTTGCCTTTCTGCTTGACCACGGGTTCGTGCCCGTCGCCCGCGACAACCAGTTTCCTGACGCCTACAATCTGGTTGCGGTGAACGCGCGCCTCTACACCGACAAACTCGAGACGATTATGGCCTTCATGGCGCAAGACGCCTGATCCGGGCCTTGCACGGCTGCCCTTCTTCTGTATAACGCGTCATCTTTCCGCAATTCCATGAACCGGCGCAGGCTCTCGTGGACGGGCCGCGGAAAGACATCGCCCGTCCTATGAAATGCGCCCTGAAAACGAACGGAGACCACATGCCGCTTTACGAGCATGTTTTCATCTCGCGTCAGGACCTGTCGAACACGCAGGCCGAGGCGCTGATCGAACACTTTTCCACAGTGATCACAGACAACGGTGGCAGCATCGTCGAACATGAGTACTGGGGCGTCAAGACGATGGCCTACAAGATCAACAAGAACCGCAAGGGGCACTATGCCTTCCTGAAGTCGGATGCGCCCTCGGCCGCCGTGCAGGAAATGGAACGCCTGATGCGCCTGCATGACGACGTGATGCGCGTGTTGACCATCAAGGTCGACAAGCATGGCGAAGGCCCGTCG
>JANNNU010000159.1:0-2349 GCA_031398695.1 Paracoccaceae bacterium
CGTCGGGCGCGAGCAAACCGTCGAAGACGCTGCCGCCCTGCGCCCATCGCGCGAAGGCTTCGCGCACCACGGCCTCGTTCCGGGCGGCCGTCTCGGCTGGATCGGCCTGCGCAGCGGTCGCCAGCGCCAAGACGGCACCCAGGTGAAGCACGGCGCGCATGACGGGTTGAGAGAGGATGTTTTTCATGGGTTTTCTCCTGTTTGGTAGGGTATGACGGGCATCGAACGCAGCCTGCCGGTCATCCTTGCTGCCCTTGCGGGCGCACGGTGATTTCGTTCACGCCGACGTTCTCGGGGCTTTCGATGATATGGCGCACGAGGCGACCGATGTCGGACGGCTGAAGAGCGATGGCGCGATAGGCGTCCATGAAGGCTTTCGTTGCGTCATGGGTGATCGAATCGGCCAGTTCGCTTTCGACGACGCCCGGGTTCACGCACGTCACGCGGATATGCGGGTTCTCCTGTCGCAGCCCGTCGGAAATCGCGCGCACCGCGAACTTCGTTCCGCAATAGACCGCCGCCGTCGGGACCGCGTTCAGCGCACCGATCGAGGCGATGTTGATGATCTGACCCGCGTTCTGGCGGTCCATCGCCGGCAGCACGGCGCCAATGCCCCAGAGGACGCCCTTGATGTTGACGTCGACCATGCGCTCCCACTCGTCATGCTTGCCCGCCGACATCGGCGACAAAGGCATCACCCCGGCGTTGTTCACCAGCACGTCGATACGGCCCCAAAGATCGAGAGCGGTGGCGGCAAAGGCCGCCATATCCTCGCGGCTTGTCACGTCCAGCCTGCGTGTCTTGGCGTAGCCGCCGGCCGCATCGATATCGGCGGCGAGGGCGGAAAGGCGGTCCATGCGCCGGGCGCCGAGTAACAGTTTGACACCTGGACCGCCAAGCGCCCGCGCAATGCCCGCGCCAATGCCGCTTGATGCCCCGGTGATGAGAACGACCTTGTCCATGTCCAGCTCCTTCGTTTTCTTCGTGTGGCTGGAAGGTGGCAACCCTTGGCTGTCGCTTGTAGGCCGATCGATCTTAATGCTATGGTTAGCGAAACTGGACAATCGCAATGGACCTGAACCTCTTGCCGCTGTTCCTTGCCGTCGCCAAGGCGCAGAGTTTTCAGGCTGCCGCCGACCGGTTGGGCGTGACGCGTTCAGCTGTCAGTCAGGGCATCCGTCGGCTCGAAGACCGGCTGGGGACGGCGCTGGTCCTGCGCACCACCCGCTCTGTGCGCCTGACGGAGGCGGGCGTGGCGCTGCTCGACGCGCTGCAGACGCCGCTGGCCGAGATCGGCCGCGCGCTCGAGACCACAGAGACGCGCGATACGCCGCGCGGGCACCTGAAACTAACGGCGACCTCGATTGCCGAACCGTTTCTGTCGGGGCCGTTTTTGGCAGAGTTCGTTGGGCGCCATCCGCACCTGACCGTTGACGTGACCGTGACCGATGACGAGTTCGACATCGTCGCGCACGGCTTCGATGCCGGAGTCAGGTTGGGTGCGGTGATCGAAAAGGACATGATTGCGGTCCCCCTTGGCGGCGACCAGAGGGAACGCGCCGCGGCGTCGCCGGCCTGCCTGGCACGCCATGGTGCGCCGGCCCATCCGCGGGATTTGGTCAATCATCCGTGCATCGGCTGGCGGCGCGCGCCCGAATTGGCACCCTATCGCTGGGAGTTCGTCGAGGATGGTCGCGCCTTCGACGTCGCCGTGAACCCGAAGTTCACCACGAATGACCTGAGTCTGATGCTCAGAATGGCCATTGCCGGTGCCGGGATCACCTTTGCGCCGGAAGACTGCCTGCGCGCGCACTTTGACGACGGGTCTCTGGTTCCACTCTTGGCAGAATTCCTGCCCCCGTTCCCGGGCTTCTTTCTTTACTTCCCACAGCGGCGCAACATGGCCCCCAAGTTGCGGGCGCTTGTCGAACATACCCGACGCTTCAAGGCGCCACGCGACTACGAGCCGACCCGCGCGGTCCAGGCATCGTAAGTCCGCCGCCGGGCGCTCACCTGGGGATTGCAGTCATCGTGTCGTCTACAAACCTGCGCGGCGTCTTTCCCAGCGTCCGCTTGAACGCCGCCGTGAACGCACTTTCCGAGGCGTATCCGACCTCGGCCGCCGCCTCGGCCACGGTCGAGCCATCCCGATCCAGCCGCTTGGCGGCCCACAGCATCCGCCACAGGGTCATGTAGCCCATCGGCGTCTGCCCGACGAGCCGCGCAAAGCGGACCGCGAAGGCCGTGCGCGACAGACCGGCACGCTCGGCCAGGCTCGCCACCGTCCAGGGGCCGGACAGGTCCTGATGCATGGCGGCAAGTGCGCGGCGCAGAAACGGGTCGGCAAGG
>JANNNU010000160.1:0-2295 GCA_031398695.1 Paracoccaceae bacterium
CCTTGCCGACCCGTTTCTGCGCCGCGCACTTGCCGCCATGCATCAGGACCTGTCCGGCCCCTGGACGGTGGCGAGCCTGGCCGAGCGTGCCGGTCTGTCGCGCACGGCCTTCGCGGTCCGCTTTGCGCGGCTCGTCGGGCAAACGCCGATGGGCTACATGACCCTGTGGCGGATGCTGTGGGCCGCCAAGCGGCTGGATCGGGATGGCTCGACCGTGGCCGAGGCGGCGGCCGAGGTCGGCTACGCCTCGGAAAGTGCGTTCACGGCGGCGTTCAAGCGGACGCTGGGAAAGACGCCGCGCCGGTTTGTAGACGATATGGTAAGCGCAATCCCCGGATAAGCCGCCCGGGGCGGGGTCATGGTGCCGTGGCGGCAGTTCGGGTCGCCAGATCGTCACGCCCCGCCTTGAAGCGCCTGACATGATCGACCAGCGCCCGCAACTTAGGTGCCATGTTTCGCCGCTGCGGGAAGTAGAGAAAGAAGCCTGGAAACAGGGGCAGGAACTCTGCCAGCAGCGGAACCAGCGACCCATCGTCGAAGTGCGCGCGCAGGCAATCCTCGGGGGCAAAGGTGATCCCGGCCCCGGCAACGGCCATCCGCAGCATCAGGCGCAGGTCGTTCGTGGTGAACTTCGGGTTCACGGCGACATCGAACGGCTGGCCGTCCTCGACGAATTCCCAACGATAGGGGGCCAGGTCGGGGGCGCGCCGCCAGCCGATGCAGGGGTAATTGACCAACTCGCGCGGATGGGTCGGCGCACCATGGCGCGCGAGGCAAGCGGGCGATGCGGCGGCCCGTTCCCTCTGATCGCCGCCAAGCGGGATCGCGATCATGTCCCGTTCGATCACTGCGCCCAGCCTGACCCCCGCATCGAATCCATGCGCCACAATGTCGAACTCGTCATCCGTTACGGTCACATCGACGGTCAGGTGCGGATGGCGTTCGATGAACTCGGCGAGGAGCGGACCTGACAGAAAGGGCTCGGCGATCGAGGTCGCAGTCAGCTTCAGGTGGCCGCGCGGCGCATCGCCCGGCTCTGCATGTTCCAGCGCGCGGCCAATGTCGGCCAGCGGTGCTTGCAGCGCGTCGATCAGCACCATGCCCGCCTCCGTCAGGCGCACGGAACGGGTGGTGCGCACCACAAGCGCCGTCCCCAGCCGATCTTCAAGCCGCTGGATGGCCTGACTGACGGCAGACCGCGTCACGCCCATCCGGTCGGCGGCGGCCTGGAAACTTTGTGCGTCGGCGACGGCAAGGAATACCGGCAGAAGGTTGAGGTCCATCATGACTGTCCAGTTTCGTTAACCATGGCATCAAGTTTTCGCAGCCTACACGCGACAGCCAAGCATCGCCACCTTCCAGCCACACGACGAAAACCAAGGAGCTGGAGATGGACAAGGTCGTTCTCATCACCGGGGCATCAAGCGGCATTGGCACGGGCATTGCGCGGGCGCTCGGCGGTCCGGGCTTCAGGCTACTGCTCGGCGCCCGGCGCATGGACCGCCTTTCCGCCCTCGCCGCCGATATCGAGGCGGCGGGCGGCTGCGCTGAGACCCGCGCGCTGGACGTGACCCGCCGCGAGGGTATGGCGGCCTTTGCGGCCACCGCTCTCGATCTCTGGGGCCGCATCGACGTGCTGGTGAACAACGCCGGGGTGATGCCTTTGTCGCCGATGTCGGCGGGCAAGCAGGACGAGTGGGAGCGGATGGTCGACGTCAACATCAAGGGCGTCCTCTGGGGCATCGGTGCCGTGCTGCCGGTAATGGACCGGCAGAACGCGGGTCAGATCATCAACATCGCCTCGATCGGTGCGCTGAACGCGGTCCCTACGGCGGCGGTCTATTGCGGAACGAAGTTCGCGGTGCGGGCGATTTCGGATGGGCTGCGACAGGAGAACCCGCATATCCGCGTGACTTGCGTGAACCCGGGCGTCGTCGAAAGCGAGCTGGCAAATTCGATCACCCATGACGGGACGAAAGCCTTAATGGACGCCTATCGCGCCATCGCCCTTCAGCCGACCGACATCGGTCGCCTCGTGCGCCACATCATCGAAAGCCCCGAGAATGTCGGCGTGAACGAAATCACCGTGCGCCCGCAAGGGCAGCAAGGGTGACCTGCGGGCTGCGTTCGATGCCCACCAAACCCTTCCAAACAGGAGAAAACTCATGAAAAACATCCTCTCTCAACCCGTCATGCGCGCCGTGCTTCACGTGGGTGCCGTCTTGGCGCTGGCGACCGCTGCGCAGGCCGATCCAGCCGAGACGGCCGCCCGGAACGAGGCCGTGGTGCGCGAAG
>JANNNU010000161.1:0-18195 GCA_031398695.1 Paracoccaceae bacterium
GGTGAGCATGTGGACAAGGTTTCTGCGACGCCCGAGGCACTGGCGCTGTTGGCCGAGATCGTGGCCGACCACGGGCCGGTGATGTTTCACCAGTCGGGCGGCTGCTGTGACGGGTCGTCGCCGATGTGCTATCCGGCGGGCGATCTGCTGGTTGGCGATCAGGATGTGCAATTGGGAGAGATCGGCGGAATGCCGTTCTACATCTCGAAGAGCCAGTTCGCGGTGTGGCAGCACACCGACCTGATCATCGATGTGGTCAAGGGCCGGGGCGGCATGTTCAGTCTCGACAACGGGCGCGAGAGGCGGTTCCTGACCCGCTCGACCGTCTGCCTGCCGGATCAGCGATAGCGATCGAGAAGCGGGCGCAGGGCGACGCGGGCGCGCAGTTTGGTCGCGAGCAGATACATCCCGCCGATCTTGCGGTGCAGGAACAGGGTCTGCGCAGGTGGCACATGCAGCAGATCGCGGTCGGTGCCGATCGCCAGCCCTATGTGGCGCAGGCGGTCCAGCAGGTTGGAGGTGCCGAAATCGAACGGGTGCGGATCGCGCAGCGGGACCATCGCCGTCTCGAACATGCGCAGGATCAGGTCGCGGTGGTGCACCGCCGTCTGCGGGCCGAAATAGCCGATCCGCAGCATGGCGGACGCGGTTGCCTCGCGGTCGGCGTCGAGGCCCGCCGTCATCAGCGCGCGGAAGGCCGCCGCGGTTTCGGGCGCGATGGTGCGGACGGCGCCGTAGTCGAGAAGCACGATTCTGCCGGTGGCCGGATCATGGCGGTAGTTCGCCAGGTTGGGGTCGGTCTGCATGGCGCCAAACTCGAACAGCTCGCGCAGGGTCAGTTCGATCAGCGCGGCGGCGGTGTGGTCGCGGGTGGTCTGATCGGCCTCGGCGAGGGTGTCGATCGGTTGGCCGGGCATGTAGGTCATCGCCAGCACTTGTGGCGTGCTTAGGTCGGCGTGCAGCGCCGGGACGGCAAAGCGGTCTGATTCGGTCAGCCACGCATGGAAGCGCGACAGGTGCGCCGCTTCGGTTTCGTAGTCGGCCTCGTCGTGCAGCTGTCGTTTCGCCTCGGCCAGCAGGGGGTTCAGGTCCATCCCCTGCGGTGTCAGGCCGGGCAGGCGCAGAAAACCCGCCATGTTGTCGATGTCGCTGTCGATGCTGGCGCGCACGCCGGGGTATTGCACCTTGATCGCGAGGTCACGCCCGTCGGCCGTGGTGGCGCGGTGCACCTGCCCGATCGACGCAGCGGCGAATGGGCGAACGTCGAACCGGGTGAAGCGGGCGCGCCAGCCGCTGCCCCATTCGGCGTTGAGCATCGTCTGCAGCTGTTTGGGCGGCATATGGCGCGCATCGTCGCGCAGGCTGGCAAGGATGCGCGTCAGGTCGGGGGGCAGGACGACCCCAGTGTCCATTGACAGCATCTGACCGAGCTTCAGCGCCGCGCCCCGCATGTGCGACAGGCCTTGGGTCACGCGCAGGGCGTTGGCGGGGGTCAGCGCCAGTTGCGCCAGATCGGGGCGCTGCCCGGCGGCGAGTTGCCGCAGCCCGCCTGCAACGATGCCGCCCGCGACGCCCCCCGCGATGCCGCCCATGTGCAAGAGGCGGGTCAGGCGGCCTGTGGGGACGGCGCGTGCGGGGTCTTCCTTGGTCACGGTGTCCTCGGGTTTCGGGGTGGAGAACAGATGGGGCGCGGCGGCGGTTCGTCTAGGGGGGGGCGGCGCCTGGCCAGTGCCCACGTCGTCGCGGGCGACCGAGACGGATTTGAGGATGGCGAAGACGGGCGTGCCGGGGGCGAGGGTCAGTGCCGCGGCAGAACGTCGGGTGATGCGGGCCAGCAGCAGGTCGGACCCCGCCTGCAGTTGCACCAGCGCCCCGGGGCCGTCGCCCAGGCGCAGCGTGGTCACGGTGGCGGGCAGGATGTTGAGGGCAGACAGGCCGACGGGCCGGTCGCGCGACAGGATCACGTCTTGCGCATGGACGCGCACCCGCAGCGCGGTGCCGGGCGCCGCGTCGATGCGCGGCAGCAGCATGGGGCCCGCGGACGTGTAAAGACTTGTCAGGCCGTCCGCTTCGTGCGCGGCGATGCGGGCCGTCAGATAGGCACCGGCTTCGCGCAGGCCGAACAGGGGGGCGGCATCGGGGTCGGACAGGATCGCGCTGGCAGGGCCGGTGCGCAGGACGCGGCCGGCGTCCATGACGACCAGCGTGGTCGCCAGTCGGGCCACCTCGGCCATTGAATGGCTGACATAGAGGATCGGCGTCGCCGTCTGGTCGCGCAGGCGTTCGAGGTAGGGCAGGATTTCGGCCTTGCGTGCGTCGTCGAGCGCCGCAAGGGGTTCGTCCATCAACAGAAGGCCTGGATTGGACAGCAGGGCGCGGCCAATGGCGACGCGCTGCTTTTCGCCACCCGACAGCGCCGCGGGGCGGCGTTCCAGCAGGGGGGCGATGCCGAGAAGATCGACGACCCGATCGAAGGGAACGCCGTCCGATGTGCGAGAGAACCAGCGACCATAAAGCAGATTCTGCCGGACGGTCAGATGCGGGAACAGGCGGCCTTCCTGAAACACATAGCCGATGCGCCGGCGGTGGGGCGGCAGGTTGCGACGCGTCTGGGTGTCGAAGAGCACCCGCCCTTCGAGAGCGATGTGCCCGATGTCGGCGCGCAGCAGGCCGGCCACGGCGTTGATGACGGTCGTCTTTCCGGAACCGGACCGGCCGAACAGGGCCGTGACCCCCGGCGGGGCATCGAAGGTCGCGTCCAGCGTGAAGCTTGGAAATCTGTGGTGAAGACGGACGGACAGGCTCATGCGCCCGCGATCCGGCGCGCGACGGCGCGGCTCAGCCATTCGGACACCAGAAGGGCCAGCATGGCCAGCGCGATGGAGATCACGACGAGCCGGAACGCGGCCGCGTCGCCACCTGGCACCTGCAGAAAGCCGTAGATCGCCGATGGCAGGGTTTGGGTCTGGCCGGGTATGTTGCTGACGAAGGTGATGGTCGCGCCGAATTCGCCCATCGCCTTGGCAAACGCCAGAATGGCACCGGCGATGATCCCGGGCAGGATCAGCGGCAGCGTGACGGTCAGAAAAATCCACGGGCGCGAGGCGCCGAGGGTTGCGGCAGCCTGTTCGAGTTTCGGGTCCACCGCCTCGACCGCCAGCCGGATGGCGCGCACCATCAGCGGAAACGCCATGACCGCCGCCGCGAGTGCTGCCCCTGTCCAGCGAAAGGCGAAGATCAGGCCGCAGCACTGTTCCAGAAATTCCCCCGCCGGGCCGCGGCGACCGAAGGTGATCAAAAGCAGATATCCGGTCACCACGGGCGGCAGGATCAGCGGCAGGTGCACAAGGCCGTTCAACAGCGACTTGCCCCAGAAGTCATGGCGCGCCAGCACATAGGCGATGGCGACCCCCACCGGCAGGCTGAGTACGGTCGCCCAGAACGACACCCGCAGCGACAGCGTCACGGCGTGCCATTCGTCGGGGCTCAGGGTGTCAATCAGGGCGGTCAGGGCATCGGACATCCTTGCGTTATTTCAGAACGGTGAAGCCCTGTCCCTCGAAAATGCGGGTGGCGGCATCGCTCGACAACGCGTCGAGGAAGGCTGTGGCGTGGGGTGTGGTCGCACCGGCAAGAACCGCCGCCGGATAGACGATCGGTGCGTGGCTGTCGGCGGGGAAGGTGCCGACCACGGTGACCCGGTTGTCGGCCTCGTCGTCGGCGATCGCATCGGAGGCGTAAACGACCCCGAAGGGGGCCTCGCCCGTCGCCACCAGCGCCAGTGCCGCACGGACGTTTTCCGATTGGGCAACCGACGCCTCGACCGTCGGCCAGATGCCAAGCGACACGAGCGCCTCTTTGCCGTACTGGCCGGCGGGGACCGAGTCGACGAGGGCCATCGACAGTTTGCCGTCACCCAGCATCCCGGCGAGGTCGAGACCGGGTGTGATGGCGACAGGCTCTGCGTCCGTTCCGGCAGCGACGAGGACCAGCGTGTTGCCCAGCAGATCGCGGCGGGTGTCGGGCCGGATCAACGCCTCGGCGGCCAGGGCATCCATCCACGCGGTCGAAGCCGAAATGAAGATGTCGGCCGGTGCGCCTTGCTGGATCTGCCGGGCCAAGGCCGGACTGCCACCGTAGGATACGGTGACGGTCGTTCCGGTGTCCGCCTGCCAATCGGCCGCGATGGCGTCGAGCGCATTCTTGAGGCTGGCCGCGGCAAAGATGGTGATGTCCTGTGCGGTTGCACCCGAAGGAAGGGTCAACGCACACGACAGGGTGGCGGCGCGGATCAGGGAACGGACGGTCATGCTGATGCCCCGGGTCAAGTGATATGTTCCGCCGAACATATCACCCGTGCGACCTCGGTTCGGCAAGCGTTATTTCTGGTCGGGCATATCGCGCAACATCGCGCGCAGCGTCTGGATCTGCGACGCGCCAGTCGTTTCGACCAACGCTTCCAGACTGCGGTACTGCGCAAGAACGGCTTCTCCTGCCGCAGTCAGCCGTGCACCACCCCCGTTCGGGCCGCCGCGGGTGCTGTCCACCAGCGGTTCGCGAAAGATCGCGTTCAGCGTTTCGACCAGCATCCAGGCGCGCTTGTAGCTCATCTGCATCTGCCGCCCCGCCGCAGAGATCGACCCGGTGTCGCGGATCCTTTCCAGCAGTTCGGCCTTTCCGGGGCCCAGCATCGCGTCCTCTCCGAATACGAGGCGCAGGCTGATGCGGGGAGGCGTGGGGTCGGTCATGCCGGGAATGTTCTGCCGCAGGGCGGCCATTGCAAGCGAAATGCGGGGTGCAGGTCAGCGCGAAAGGGGCCGCCCGGCGATCCAGACGGCGGCGATCGCCCGGTCGTCGCCCAGCATGATCGTGGGAAACACCGCCTGCCACAGGTCGTCCGCCCGCCGCGTGGCCTGCTCGATGGCGTGGGTGGAGGCGAGGTTCAGCACCACCAGATCGGCCTCCATTCCCGGTGCGATGTTGCCGATGCGGGCGTCTGCCTGCAAAGCGCGGGCCGATCCGACGGTGGCCAGCCACCACAGCTGCGCCGGATGCAGGGCCTGCCCGCGCAATTGCGCCACCTCGTAGGCAGCGGCCATGGTGCGCAGCATCGAAAAGCTGGAACCGCCGCCGGTATCGGTCGCCAGGCCCACGCGCAGGGTGCGCGCCAGCGTCATGTCGAACAGGCCCGACCCGATGAACGTGTTCGAGGTCGGGCAATGCACCACCGATGCCCCCGCTTCGGCCAGCCGGTCTTTTTCGCGGGCGGTCAGGTGGATGGCGTGGCCATAGACGGCCCCCGCACGCAGCAGACCTTGCGCCTCGTAGGTGTCTAGGTAGTCGCGCGACTGCGGAAACAGATCCTTGACCCAGGCGATCTCGTCGGTCTGCTCTGACAGGTGTGTCTGCATCAGGCAATCGGGGTGTTCGGCCCACAAAGCCCCCAGCGCGTGCAGCTGTTCGGGCGTCGAGGTGGGCGAAAACCGTGGCGTGATGACGTAGGACAGCCGATCGACGCCATGCCACGCCTGAAGCAGCCGCTTCGAGTCGTCATAGGCCGACTGCGCCGTGTCGCGCAGGCCGTCGGGTGCGTTGCGATCCATGCAAGTCTTGCCGGCAAATGCGCGCAGGCCGCGGCCGCGGGCGGCGGAAAAGAACGCCTCGACCGACGCCGGGTGGATGGTGGCATAGGTGCACATGCTGGTGGTGCCGTGGGCCAGCGCGAGGTCGAGATAGCGCGCAGCGATCTCGGCCGCATAGGCGGGGTCGGCAAAGCGTATCTCTTCGGGGAAGGTGTAGCTGTTGAGCCAGTCGATCAGCCGTTTGCCCCAACTCGCGATGATCGCGGTCTGCGGATAGTGGACATGCGCGTCGATGAACCCGGCCGAGATCAGCGCGCGGCCATAATCTGTCACACGGGCTTGCGGATGGGCGGCGCGCAGGGTGGCCGCTTCGCCGATGGCAGCGATTCGACCGTGGTCCAGCAGAACGGCACCGTCCAGCCGCGCCGCCTCGGGGCCGTCGATCATCGGATCGCCGGTGAAGGACAGCACCTGCCCCAGAAGTAGATCGGCCATCGCACGCTCCTTTTCGCGCGAGGGTAACCCGTTTGCGTCCGTGGGAAAATCCGGCCATTTCCCCTGTTTGTGCGAAACAGCTTGGCCTATGATCATGGAAACGCAGGATGCCCCATGCCGGATGATCTGACAGCGATGGAGACCGACGGTCTGGATTTTCGGCGCGTGTCGGCGATTCTGGGCGCTGTCGAGGCGGGCGACGTCGGGCGAATCGAATCCCTGATGGCGCCGTTGCACGCCGCCGACATTGCGGACCTGCTGGAGCAGATCGCGGGGCCGGACCGGCGGGCGCTGCTGGCGCTGTGGTCGGTGGGGATCGACGGCGAGGTGCTTTCGGAAATCGACGACGCGATCCGCGAAGAGGTGATCGAGGCCCTGCCGGCAGCGGTGGTGCGCAGCGCGATGCGCGAACTCGACAGCGACGACATCGTGGACATCCTCGAGGATCTGGACGCGCCGGAACAGGGCGTGATCCTTGACGGGCTGGACGTGGCCGACCGGGTGGCGGTGCAGGCGGCGCTGGCCTTTCCCGAAGGGTCGGCCGGGCGGCTGATGCAGCGCGAGGTGGTGGTGGCCCCCGAACACTGGACGGTGGGCGAGGCGATCGACCATCTGCGCGGGGCGACGGTGCTGCCCGACCAGTTCTATCACGTGATCCTCGTCGATCCCCGGATGCAGCCGGTCGGTTACGTCACGCTGGGGCGCGTGCTGTCGGCGGCGCGCGGCGCGCGGCTGGACACGCTGTGCGAGGACAGCTTTCGCACCGTCGAGGCGACGGCGGACGAGGCGGACGTCGCCTATATCTTCAACCAGTATCACCTGATCTCGTGTCCGGTCGTCGACGCGGGGGGGCGGCTGGTGGGGGTGATCACCATCGACGACGCGATGAACGTGCTGGACGAGGAACACGAAGAAGACATGCTGCGCCTGGCGGGTGTGGGCGACGACAGCAGCCTGTCGGACGGCGCGTTCGAGACGGCGCGGTTGCGGCTGCCGTGGCTGGTGGTGAACCTGTTCACCGCATCGCTGTCGGCGCTGGTGATCACCGCGTTCGAGGGCACCATCGCCTCGCTGGTCGTGCTGGCCGCGTTGATGCCGATCGTGGCGTCCACCGGGGGGATCGCCGGGACGCAATCGCTGGCGGTGGCGGTCCGGGCGCTGGCCACCCGCAACCTGACCGCCGCCAACGCCCGCCGGGTGGTGCTGCGCGAACTGGGGGCGGGGCTGCTGAACGGACTTGGACTTGCGGTGATCCTTGGGCTTGGCGGGTATCTGGTGTTCGGCGATCCGGTGCTGGGGGCGGTTCTGGGCACGGCGATGATCGTGAACCAGGTGGTGGCGGCGATGGGCGGCGTGCTGGTGCCGCTGACGATGAGCCGTCTGGGGCTGGACCCGGCGCTGGCCTCGGGCACGTTCGTGACGACGCTGACCGACGTGATGGGCTTCTTTGCCTTTCTGGGGCTGGCGACGCTGGTACTGATATGACCGGGGCCGAACACGGCACGTCAGGGCAGGGCATGCCCCCGACCAAGGCAGAGGCGCGCAAGGCGGCCTTCGCGGCGCGCAAGGTGGCCTTTGATCGCGGGCAGGGGCAGGCCGCGGAACTGCTGGCGGATGTTCTTGCCGGCCATCGGCGGCGGGCGCTGGCCGGCTACATGCCGATGCGCACCGAAATCGACCCGCTACCGGCAATGGCGGCCCATCCAGGCCCGGTCTGCGTGCCGGTGATCGTCGGCCCGGGACAGCCGCTGCGGTTTCGCGAGTGGTCGCCGGGCTGCGTGATGGAGGCGGGCGCGTTCGGCGCGCTGATCCCGTCCGAGGGGGCGTGGATCGAGCCCGAGGTGTTGATCGTCCCCTTGCTGGCCTTCGATGCGCGCAGTTACCGGCTGGGATATGGCGGCGGATTCTACGACCGCACACTGGAGGCGCTGCGTGCGCGCGGGCCGCGGCTGGCCATTGGATTTGCCTTTGCCGCGCAGGAGGTGGCCGAGGTGCCGATCGACGCCACGGATCAACGGCTCGACATGGTGGTGACCGAGGCCGGCGTGCGGGATTTCATCTGCTTTTGACGGGTGGTTTTCCGACGGCTTTCACGGCGGCCCCCCGCCCCCATCCCTCCCCCACAAGGGGGAGGGGAGGCTTTGGCTGCGAGGTCAATGCGAAGCTCACAGGACGGATGCATCCCCTCTCCTGTGTGGGGGAGGGATTGGGAGGGGGGGCGGCTATTTCGCGATCTTTTCGTCGCGCACGAACATGTTGCCCCAGGCGCGATCGATCAGATCGGGCGTCATCTGATACGGGATGCCTTCGAATTCGCAGATCGAGATCATCTGATCGATCAGGAACACTGGCTGGTAGTTCGCATAATTGTTGTTGATCGTCGGGTATTTCACCTTGAGCAGATGGACCAGTGCCGCCTCGTCCAGCGGCATCTTCTTTTTGCGCGCCACCATCGCAAAGATCTTGAGATAATTTTCCTGGTTCGGCCCGTCGATCTTGATCTTGAAGAAGATCCGCCGCAACGCCGCGCCGTCGAAGATCTCGTTGGGGTGGAAGTTGGTCGAAAAGATCACCAGCGTGTCGAACGGAACGGTAAACTTTTCGCCCGATTGCAGGGCGAGGATGTCCTTCGCCTCTTCCAGCGGCACGATCCAGCGGTTGACCAGTTTCTGCGGCGGCTCGGACTGGCGGCCAAGGTCGTCGACGATGAAGATGCCGCCCGAGGATTTCAGCTGCAGCGGCGCCTGATAGGTGCGGGCGGTCGGGTTGTAATTCAGGTCGAGCATGTCGAGCGTCAACTCGCCGCCCGTGATGACCGACGGGCGTTCGCAATAGACATACCGGTTGTCGAACCGGTTCGAGGTGCGGCGCAACTGCGTCGGATCATCGACGTTCTCTTCGGCCTTGGCATGCACGATCGGGTCGTAGACGGTGATGACCTGGCCCGAATACTCGATCGCGCGCGGCACATAGATCTTGTCGCCCAGTGCCGCCCGGATGCCGTTGGAAATGCTGGATTTACCGTTGCCGGGCGGGCCGTACATCAGGATCGACCGGCCCGAGGTGACGGCAGGCCCCAGATTGTCGATCAGATCGGGCGGCAGGATCAGGTGGCCCATGCCCTTCATCAGTTCGGGGCGGGTCAGGCGGATGTTGCGCACCGACTGGCGCTTCATCTGTTCGGCATAGCTGGCCAGCGGCACCGGCATCGCGCCGTAGTATTCGGACTGGCTGAGCGCGTCGAGCGCGCGGCTTTTGCCGCCATCGGTCAGCTGGTAGCCCATCTCGTTGCCGGAGGTGGCGTGCAGCGTCCCGGTCGCCTCCAGCAGTTTTTGTCCTCGCGCCAGGTCGACCAGTTCCTGCGTCACCGGGACGGGCAGGCAGATGACCCGCGAAATGTCGGAAACGAGGTCGATGTTCATCCGGAACATCGTCTTCAGCAGGATATCGCGCATCATCACCATCGACAGGCCGGTTTCGGCCATCGTCCGGGCGGGTGGCGGTGCTTGAACGGCGGGCGGGGTCTGCATGTTCATCGGGCGCACCTTTCAGATAAACCAGCTTGCGGTTCTGCGGGGGGATTGCGGCGTAAGCGGGTCAAAGTTTCAGCAGCGGTGTGGCAAGGTAAAGGATCAGCGTTCCCGACAGCGCGAGGCCCATCGGAAAATCCTTGTTCGTCCAGCTGGCCCAGTCGGCGGTGGCGGTGCGAAACGGTGTCACCAGGCGCATACCGCGATGTCCGAAGAACGCCCCGAGAAGGCAGGCCGAAAACAGCGCCATCACGAAGCGCGGGTCGGCGGTTACGAAGAACGGCGCCATCGCCGCGGCAAACTTGGCATCCCCCGCCCCGATCAGCCCCGCGACGGTGGCCAGGAACGTGACCACCAGCGTTGCGGTACCCAGCGCAAGGCCCCAGAGCCACAGATCGAACGGCACCACGAAAATCCCGACGACGACCCACACGGCGGCCAGCGCCATGACGGCCTTGTTCGGAATCTTCATGAATTTCATGTCGCTCCACGACACCCAGATGCCGATGGCTATGACGAACGGCAGAAAGGCGAGCGGGGCCATGGTTCAGCCTTCCAGCGCGGCGAGTGACCGGGTCGCGGCTTCGAAATACTGCGGATGGGTTTCGATAGACTGCTGCAGCAAACCCTTGCCCACCTGCGTGTCGCCCTGTTTGATCGCAGCGAGGCCCAGCGTGTACATCAGTTCAGCCCGTTCGATCTGGCTCATCGGGATTACCGGCATGTCATACTTGCGCTGCGACGACCGGGCGAGGATGAGGTTGTTCTTGGCGGTAAACAGCGAGGCGTCATAGGTGATCGCCTCGACGAACAGCTTTTCCGCCCCCGCCCCGTCGCCGCGCGTCAGTTTCGAATAGCCCCAGTTGTTCAGCACGCCCGCCGGTTTCGTGGTCAGACCGGCCGCGATTTCGTAGAAGCTGTCGGCTTTCTTCCAGTCCTTCTTGCTGTCGGCGACCATCGCCTCGAGCCGGTAGCGCTGGAACGTCTCGTGCGTGGGGGGGATCGCGTTCAGTTCGGCCTCGGCGCGGGCCCAGTCGTTGGTGCAGATCAGCGCGTCGGCCAGATCCACGCGGTCGTCGTTGTTGCCTTCGGGCGATGCGACGATGGCGGCCCAAATGCCGATCGCCTCGGTCGGGCGATTGGCGCGGATCAGCGATTTCGCCAGCCCGCGCTTGAGGTCGATACGGTCGGGGTTTTCGTCGGACGATCGCTTGAAATAGGCCACCGCCTCGTCCGGGTCGCCCACCGTCAACATGATGTCGCTAAGGTTGGATTCATCGATGACGTTCACGGCGTCCATCGCGCGCGCGACGTCGGCATCCGATTTATTCTGGCAGGCGGCCAGAGCCACCGTGCCGGTCAGGCACAGGGCGATCAACACAGGGTGGCGCATTTTGCGTCCTTTTTACTGCTCGGGCCCCGTCTGTCAGAGTTGGGAGAGCAGTTCGTAACTGCCCGGACCCCGCCTGACGAGCGAGAAAGTCGGTTCTTCCTGCTTCGGATCATAGACCGAAACGGTTGTCTTTTCTATCGCGGCCTGCAGATTTTGGCGGATCGAGTCCGATTGGCCACTGTCAAGCGCGAAGGCCTGCTGGAAGATCACCCGCGCCTCGCCGGTCTTGCCCTGTTCCATCAGCACGACGCCCAGATTGTTCAGGGCCGGAACGAAAGCCGGATCCAGCTCCAGCGCGCGCCGCAGCATCTGTTCGGACTGGCCCAGCCGCCCCAGTGCCAGATTGGCCGACCCGAGCGCCGACAGGACGTCGGCGTTGATTCCCTGTTCGGCGGCCGCGCGCAGATAGGCTTTCAACGCGAGGTCAGGTTCGTTCGCTGCCATCAGACGGTGACCGACCAGCAGTCCGTCAACCCCTTCGCCGCGCCGGTCAGCCCCCGGCACTACGGTGGACGTGGCGCCCGAAGGCGACAGGCCGCCCGTGTTTCCACAAGCGGCCAGGATCAGAAGCAGGGCTGCGACGGCACGTGTCTTCACAAGAGTTCAGTTCCCGCCCATCCCGCTCATCATGGTTGCGATGCCATGAACCGAAGGCCCGATCAGGATGATCATGAGTGGCGGCACGGTGAACATCATAGTGCCCAAGGTCAGCTTCGTCGGCAAGGTGTTTGCCTTCTCTTCCGCCCGCATCACGCGTTTGTCGCGCATTTCGGCGGAATAGACCCGCAACGCCTCGGCAATCGAGGTGCCGAAGGTGGCAGACTGCACCAGCGTCGTCACGAACGACGACACGTCCGAAATGCCGACGCGTTCCGACATGTCCTTCAGCACCATCACCCGTTCCTTGCCCGCCTTGACCTCTTGCGCGACCATGTCGAATTCGTCGGCCAGGGCTGGATAGCCGGCCCGGCTTTCGCGGGCGACGCGGTTGATCGACTGGTCCAGCGACTGCCCCGCCTCGACGCAGACCAGCATCATGTCGAGCGCGTCCGGAAAGCCCGAGATGATTTCCTGTTTGCGCGTCTCGGCCCGGCGGGTCACCCAGTATTGCGGCAGGTAATACCCGGCTGCCCCCGGTCCGAGCGTGGACAGGATCATGAACTGGGTGCTGACTTCCTGGCTGGACGAGACATAGAGCGAATAGATCACCCCGCAGATCAGAAACCCGATGCCGAAGATCAACTGGGCAAAGTGGAACATCCGAACGGCATTCTTGGCACGGTAGCCGGCGCGCAGCATCTTCAACCGCGAGGCCGTCATCGTCTCGACGTCCTGCGGTTCGAGGAAGGCCGAGAATTTTTCCAGCTTGTCGGCCTTCTCGCCGCGACGCAGGTCCTGGCCCGGGCGTTCCGCGACCGCGGTCGCGCGCTGCGCCTTGAGCTTGTTGAACGCGTCGGGCTTCTTTTTGAGCATCGTCGGAAGCGCGATCAGGGTCAGGAACAGCCCTAGCCCGCCCAGGACCAGCAAGGGGCCGAGCGGCCCCATGCTATCGGTCAGCATCGTGTTGATGGTGTTCAGGAATTGCATGATGCGTCAGACCTTGATGTTGACCATGATCTTCATGAAGATCACGTTGATTGTCAGAAAGACCGCCACGGCCAGCGCTGCCGGAATGAAGGCCGGCGTGTCATAGACGTCGTCGTAATAGTTCGGCTGCACGACGTTGATCATGATGAGCGCGCCGATCGGGAAGGCCGACAGGAACATGCCCGACCATTTGGCCTCGGCCGTGATGGCCTTGACCCGGCGGAACAGCTTGAACCGCGCCCGGATCACCTTGGACAGACCTTCGAGGATCTCTGCCAGGTTGCCGCCCGACTGCTGCTGGATCGTGACCGCAACGGCCAGAAACCGCAGATCCTGATTGTCCATCCGCTCGGCAAAGGCCTTTAGGCTTTCGGCGACGTCGCGGCCATAGGCGGCCTCGTCGGCGATGACGCCAAATTCGGTACCCAAGGGATCGGCGACCTCGCGCGACACCGCGCCGATCGCGCTGCTGAACGGGTGGCCTACGCGCAGCGACCGCACCATCAGCTCTACCGCGTCCGGCAGTTGCTCTTCGAGCAGGGCCATCCGCTTCTTCGCCTTCTTGTTGACCCAGGTGTAGACGCCGCCGATTCCCATGCCGATCGCGACCACAATCCGGATCGGTGTTGCCGCCTCGGTTCCGATGGTCAGGCCGATGTAGGAAAAGACGGCAAGGCCCGCCATGATGCCGATCAGCTGCTGGGGCGTGAAGGCGATGTTGGCCTTTTGCGCCTTGGTCGCGAGGATCGAATAGATCGGGATCCCGCGCGAGTTCAGGTGCTGCGACATCTCTTTGCGCAACTGCGCCAGCACCTGTTCTCGGTTCTGGTTCTTCTCCAGAAGCGCCAAGCGCCTGCTCATCCGGTTGTTGAGGCTGATGGATTTGCCGAAAACCGTCAGATACAGGCCTTCGACCAGCATGACGACGGCGACGAAGATCAGGATATAGATCAGCGGTGCGGCGGAAAGCGTCATGTCATGTCCTCAGATGATCGGTTCGTAGATCGATGCAGGCAGATCGTAGCCCCACTGGCGGAAACGCTCGGAATAGTGCGAGCGCACGCCCGTCGCGTTGAAGCGGCCGATGATTTTGCCGTTCGGCTCGACGCCCAGACGTTCGTAGCGGAAGATCTCTTGCATCGAGATCACCTCGCCTTCCATCCCGGTGATTTCGGTCACCGACACCATGCGGCGCGAGCCGTCCTGCAGACGCGAGGCCTGCACGATCAGGTTGACGGCGCTTGCGATCTGGGCCCGCACCGCTTTCAGCGGCATTTCGATGCCGGCCATGGCGACCATGTTTTCAAGGCGGCTGATCCCGTCGCGGGCGCTGTTCGCGTGGATCGTGGTCATCGACCCGTCGTGACCGGTGTTCATCGCCTGCAACATGTCGATGACCTCTTCGCCGCGGGTTTCGCCGACGATGATCCGGTCGGGGCGCATCCGCAGGGCGTTGCGCAGGCAGTCGCGCTGGGTGACGGCGCCCTTGCCCTCGACGTTCGGCGGGCGGCTTTCCATGCGGCCGACGTGGACCTGTTGCAGCTGAAGTTCGGCCGTATCCTCGATCGTCAGCACCCGTTCGGTGTTGTCGATGAAGGAGGACAGGGCGTTCAGCGTGGTGGTTTTGCCCGAACCCGTACCGCCCGACACGATGATGTTCAGCCGGCACGACACGGCAGCCTGCAGGTAGGCTGCCATTTCTTCGGTGAAGGCGCCGAATTTGACCAGATCGCCGATCGCCAGTTTGTCCTTCTTGAACTTCCGGATCGATACCAGCGAGCCATCGACCGCGACCGGCGGCACCATCGCGTTGAAGCGCGAGCCATCGGCCAGGCGGGCGTCGACGTAAGGGTTGGATTCGTCGACGCGGCGGCCCACGGCGGACACGATTTTATCAATGATCCGGAGCAGGTGGCGTTCGTCCTTGAAGGTGATGTCGGTGAGCACCAGCTTGCCGCCGCGTTCGATGAAGATGCGGTTGGGGCCATTCACCAGAATGTCGTTGACGGTATCGTCCTTCAGCAGGGGCTCCAGCGGGCCGAGGCCCATCACCTCGTCGTAAAGCTCCTGATTGAGGATGCCGCGATCCTCCTTGTTAAGGGACACCGACATCTCTTCCAGGCCTTCGGAGACGATCGTTGCGATCTCGACCTTCAGGTTCGCTTCGCTGGCATGTTCCAGCGCGGCGAGGTTGAGGTTGTCCAAAAGCCGCTTGTGCAGTTCGACCTTGAGGTCCGACAGCCGTTCCTTGCGCTTTTTCTCCTTGTCCATCGCGGCAACCTCGGCGGCGGGCCGGGGCGGGGCGGCTGTGGGCAGCGGGCGGTTGGTCATCGCCGGCTTTGCGGCGGCGGCAGGGGCGCGTGCGGCGGGGTTGGCGGACCCCACCTGACCCAGCGGGGCGGGTTTGGTCGGGTCGTCTTTCTTGAAGCGCGAAAACATTTGTCAGCCCCTTTGCCGATCTCAGCGTTTGCCGGACTCGACTGCCTTGTTCAGATCAAACAACGATTTCGCGAGTTTCTGGATCTCGCGCCGCAGCACGTTCTTGGCCGCAGATTCGGACATCGGCAGACCGTGGTCGTTGGCTTGAGTCACCTGCGATCCACCGTCGGGAAGTTGCACCTCGATGTGGATGTCCAGACTTTCGGCCATGCGTTTCACCCGGCTTTTCGCGGACAGGTCGGTGAATTTCGGCGCGCGGTTCAGCACGTAGCGCAGCTTTTCGTGCGGCAGCCCTTCGGCCTTCAGCGCGCGCACCAGACGCAGCACGTTCTGGGCCGAGCGCAGGTCCAGCTCCATCAGGGCGAAATACACATGCGCGCGGGTCAGCACCGTTTCGGTCCAAGACACGATGGTCTTGGGCATGTCGATCACGACGAAATCGAAGTTCGCCCGCGCCATGTCGATGATGCGGGCAATGTCGTCAGGACCGACGATGTCGAGCGGCAGCATATCCGCCGGCGCGGTCAGCACGTGCAGCTTGTCGTTGAAAGTCAGCATCGACTGCAGCAGCGAATCGCTGTCGGCATTGCCGGTGTCGGACAAGAGTTCGAACACCGCCTCCTTGCGCGGCAGGTCGAGATAGGTGGCCGCCGACCCGTACTGGAAGTCGAAGTCGATCAGGCAGACGCGCGGCGGGTTCTTGTCGATCGAAGCCAGTTCCCAGGCGAGGTTGGTCGCAAAGGTCGATGCCCCCGAACCGCCCGCCAGCCCGTGCACCGGCAGCACCACGCCATCCCGATCGCCGGTTGCCTTGAACACCGGGCGTGCCTCTTCTTCGGATTGCGCCGGGGGGGCGGCGGGCGCGGGCGCCGGGGCGGCGATCACCGGTTTGCGTAGGCGTTCGATCGCTTCGTGCAGCGCTCCCTCAGGCAGGGGGTAGGGCACGAAATCGTCGGCCCCAAGCCGCAGCAGCTGATGCAGCGCGATCGGGCTGACCTGATCGGCGATCAGGATCACTTTGACCCCGCGCCCCTTGGCCTGCCGGATGATTTCGGTGATGCGCGACAGATCGGCCTCGTCTTCGCCGTTCACCGCGATGGCCACGAATTCCAGCGTGGCCGTGTCGGGCTGGCCCAGAAACACCGCCGCATCCTCGAACGACAGGTCGCCCCAGCTTTCGCCCAGTTCCAGTTCCATGTCGTCGATCAGCAGATCGAAATTCTGCACATCGCGCGAAATGGTGCACGCCACGATGGGGGCCGGTTCCGGCGCCAGATTTGCCACGCTCGTCATCGCCTCTTGTCCTTCCAAAGACAGCCCGCCCGGTAACCCCAAGGGCACCCCCGGAACGGGACACGGCCAAACTGGGCCGTGGACTGTTCCCGTTGAAGGGAAATTGATGTCAGATGGTGGCGATAATGGGGCTAAAAAACCGTTAATATTTGATTTTTAGCGAATTCAGAAACAGAGAGTTGGGCAGGTGACAACCGCAGCGCGAGTGTCTGCGTGCAGCGACCGCACCGGGTCGCCCGCTTTGGTCACGATCAGCCGCCCGAGGCTGCGCCCGACTCGGACGCCGCGGCGTCGTTGGGAACCGGGCGTGTGGCGCTTTCCACATACTCGCGGAAGATCACGGCGGCATACTTGCCGTTCAGCAGGGTCGCGCTGCCTTTGACGAAACCCGTGACCTCGGTCACCGTGCGGCGGTTGCGCTCTTCGGGTCCCGGGGTCTGCACCACGGGCTGGGTCTTGCCGAACGAGGCGACCGCCTCGAGCCGCGCGGTCGAGATGCCTTGCGAGGCCAGATAGGCGACGGTCGCCCGCGCCCGGCGCAGGCCCAGCGCCTTGTTGTAGCTGTTCGATCCGACCAGATCGGTGTGGCCGTAGACCCGGAAGCGAATCTCGGGGAACTGACGGATCCAGGTGGCCTGCTGGCGCAGCGTGGCCTGCGCCTCGGGCGTCAGCGCCGCAGAATTGAACGCGAAGGTGATGGTGGACGGAACCTCGCGGGCGAACCGTTCTGCCAGCGCGGTGGTGGCGCTGGCCTCACCGGTCATCAGCAGGGTGTTGTTCATGTTGGCGTTGCCGAAGTTGCCTTCGTCAAGTTCTGCCCCCGCCTCGCGCAAGAAGTCGCCGTCGCATCCTGCCAGCAGCACGGACGCTGCAAGGATGACTGCCAGACCGGGGGTTCTAACCATCGCCATCACTCCATCACATAGCCGTAGGAGCCGCTGAAGTCCTGCCGTGCCACTTCGCCAGCGGGGCCTTTCTGGCCTGAAACCCTGCCGAACAGGAACAGTTCTTTTTCGGTCGGGATGCGCACCCGGTCGGTCGGCAGGGCCAAAGCCTCGCCACGGGTCGGGGTCACCAGATGCGGCGTCACGATGATGACCAGTTCCGATTGGTTGCGCTGGTATTCGGCGCTGCGGAACAGGCCGCCCAGAACCGGGATGTCGCCGAGCCACGGCACCTGACCGTTCAGGTCGCGGAAGTCGTCCTGCAACAGACCGGCGATCGCAAAGCTTTCCCCGTCGCGCATCTCGACCGTGGTCGAGGTTTCGCGGCGCCGGAAGGCGTTGACGGTGACGCCGCCGGTTTCCAGCGTGATCGAGGAGTCGATCGACGACACGGCGGCGTTGATCACGAGGTTGATCGTGTCGCCGTCCACCACGGTGGGGGTGAAGTCGAGCTCGACGCCGAAGGGTTTGTATTGGACAGTGATCGACCCGTCGGTGCCCGATGCGACGGGAATCGGATACTCGCCGCCCGCGAGGAACGTGGCCTGCTGGCCCGACAGGGCGGTCAGGTTGGGTTCTGCCAGCGTGCGCACGACGCCTTTCGATTCCAGCGCCTCGATCAGCACCGCAAATTCCAGCGATCCGGCCGAAAAGCCGAGCGCGAAGGCCCCTTCGGTGCCCACGCCCACGCTGCCCACGCCGGTGTCGATGCCGTTGGTTCCGTCGAGCCAGGTTCCAGTTTCGCCGTTCACGCCGACATTGTCGCCGCCCTGCACCGCCAGCGACGACGACAGTGTTTTCGACACCGACCGGTTCATTTCGGCAAAGCGGACCTTCAGCATCACCTGCTGGGTGCCGCCGACGCTCATCAGGTTAGACACCCGTTCAGGGGCATAGCGGTTGGCGAGGTCCAGCGCGCGGTCCAGCTTGGC
>JANNNU010000182.1:0-1569 GCA_031398695.1 Paracoccaceae bacterium
CTGAACGCCAACAGGCGGCGCTCGCGCAGCGACCGCGGAGAGAACCCTGGAGCCCGGCCAGATCATCCCCCGCGGCGTGACGCCTATCGATGCGGACGCCTGCACGAGAAGCCTACCCACGGGCGGGCGCGCTTGCGCCGCTTGAAAGCGCCGCGCGCCCGCCGTCTCAACTGCAACCCGAAACAGCGAAAAATGCATCTTGACGGGTGCGATTAGAGAACTAGCCGGGACATAACCTGAATATTGCGTCATGGGCGACAACCAAGATGGGCTGTGGCTTGCCCGCGCTTAACCTCTTAGCCAGTCAGTCGTTTCGACGCCCGAGTCAGATCTTGGCCTGTTGCGGCGCACTGGGCACCGACGTAGGTCGGTTTTGCCGTTAATCGCCTTCGGAACTGGTGATGGTCGCCTCGTCTCGGGCGGTTCCCACTACGGCTCGAACCTGAGTGCCTGCCCAGCCCTCGAGAATTGCTCGCGCGTCTGGGAGAGATCCGATGCCAGCCATTCCGCCGCCCGCGCGCACGAACGCGCAGGCCGAGGCGACCTTCGGCCCCATCGAACCCGCCGCAAGGTCGAGATCGTCAAGGTCTTCGGGGGTGGTCGCGCCAATCGCTGACTGAGCCGGGCCGCCCCAGTCGCGGAACACGGCTTCTACGTCCGTCAGCATCAACAGAGCGTCGGCCTGAAGTTCAAGCGCAAGCAACGCGGCGGTGCGGTCCTTGTCGATCACCGCCTCGACGCCTTCCATGTTCCCGTCCTGCGCGCGGACAACCGGGATGCCGCCGCCGCCCGCGCAGATCACCGTGACGCCGCCCTTGACGAGCAACTGGATCGACCTCGCCCCGAGGATGCGCTGCGGCGCGGGCGAGGGCACGACACGGCGCAACCGCCCTGGCGCCTCGCTCACCATCGACCACGGGTGTTTCGCGCGGATCAGACCTGCCTCCGCCTCGGTGTAGACCGGGCCGATCGGCTTCGTGGGCTGGTCGAAGGCTGGATCGTCCGCGTCCACTTCGACGCGGGTTAGCAGCGTGGCGCATTCGGCCCCTTGGGGCAGGGCGTTCATCAGCTCCTGCTCGATCAGGTAGCCGATCATCCCTTCGCTCTCCGCCCCCAGCACGTCCAGGGGCCACGGCGAAGCGGGCGCGTAGGCGGCGCTCTGCAGCGCCAGGAGGCCCACTTGCGGCCCGTTGCCGTGCGCGACGATGATCTGATGGTCGCGCGCCAGGTCGGCGAGCGCTATGGCCGCGACGCGCACGTTGGTGTGCTGCGCCTCGGGCGACATCGGCTCGCCGCGTTTCAGAAGGGCGTTGCCGCCGAGGGCCACGACGATGCGCATGTCAGGCCCCGATCGTGGCGACGAGGACCGCCTTGATGGTGTGCATCCGGTTTTCGGCCTGATCGAACACCACCGAGGCGCGGGACTCAAACACCTCCTCCGTCACCTCCATGCAGTCGATGCCGAACTTCTGGAAAGTCAATTCGCCCACCTCGGTGTCGCGGTTGTGAAACGCGGGCAGGCAGTGCAGGAACTTGGCGTGGGGGTTGCCGGTCGCCGCCATCACGTCG
>JANNNU010000221.1:0-35771 GCA_031398695.1 Paracoccaceae bacterium
GCGTCCTGGATCGACATCGTCACCACCGGTCGTGCCAAGGCAGCGATCCGGCGGTCGTTGCGGGAAGAGGACAAGGGTCGCTTCGTCAAACTGGGCGCGGAACTGGCACGGGTGGCGTTCGATCATGTGGGGCGCAAGGTCACCGACAAGGCTTTGCGCACCGCGGCCAAGATGCTGGGCGTGTCGGACGAAAACGACCTGCTGGCGCGCCTCGGGTCCGCCGAAATCACCGCGCGGCGGGTGGTCGAGACGCTTTACCCGGAACTCGCCATGTCGAAGGCCGAAGAGGTGGACGCGCGTCGCCCCATCGTCGGGCTGACGGCCGACCAGAACTTCCGCCGCGCCGATTGTTGTCAGCCGGTGCCGGGCGAGCGGATCGTGGGCATCACCTACCCGAAACGCGGCGTGATCGTGCATGCCATCGACTGCCCCGCGCTGGAGGAATTCGAGGAACAGCCGGGCCGCTGGGTCGATCTGCACTGGCACGCCGGTCGGCACGCGGCGGTGCACACGATCAGTCTGGAAATCACCATTTCCAACGACACCGGCGTTTTGGGCCGGGTCTGCACCTTGATCGGCGAGCAGCGGGCCAATATCTCGAACCTGCAGTTTAGTGAACGCAAACCGGATTTCTACCGTCTGGTCATAGATGTGGACCTGCGCGACGTTGAACACTTGCACATGGTCATGACGGCGCTAGAAGCAGAAAGCGACGTGGCGCAAGTTTCGCGCTATCGGGATGTCACGCGAAAGCCCTGATTTCGCGGCAGGAAAGGAACCGGGCCCCTACCGATGTTCAAACGCCGCACACCCCGGACCTGGGCGCATTCGGCGCGGCAGATGATCTACCCCGACGGCGGGTTTCGCAGGGCGACGCAATACTTCGTCCACCGCATGCGCCGCCTGCCCGACACGCCGCACAAGGTGGCGCGAGGCGTCTTTGCCGGCACGTTCATCAACTTTCCGCCACTGTTCGGGGTGCAGATGATCATGGCCGCGATGCTGGCCTGGGTGATGCGCGGCAACATCCTTGCGGCGGTTCTGTGCACCTTTGCGTCCAATCCGCTGACGACCCCGTTCATCGCGGTCGGTTGTCTGGAACTGGGCCACTGGATGCTGGGCATCAAGGTTCCGCTGTCGCCGCGCATGATCGCGGATGCCTTCGGGCGCGCGGGCTATGATCTGTGGCAGAACTTCCTTGCGATCTTTTCGGATGCACCGACCCACTGGGGCGGGCTGGCGCATTTCTGGCAGACGATCTACTTTCCCTATCTGGTCGGGTCGATCCTGCCCGGGCTCGTCTTCGCGCTGGGGGCGTATTATCTGACGATCCCGCTCGTGAACGCCTATCAGAAATTGCGGGCCAACAAGCTGCGCGATGCGGTCGAGAAACGGCGGCGTCTGAAGGCCGCGATCATCGAAGCCCGGCAGCGCGAAGAAGCGGCCAAGGGGATGGCTGCGACAAAGACCGACGATGACGGCGGCGTACCGACCGCCTAAGGTCGGAAAGCGTCTGCGAACAACAGCAAGGTAGTCCGATGTCACCACTTGGAAAATTGCGGCTTGGCGTCAACATCGACCATGTGGCGACCCTGCGAAATGCGCGCGGCGTGACCTGGCCTGATCCGCTGCGTGCCGCCCTGCTCGCCGAAGCGGCCGGAGCCGACGGGATCACCGCGCACCTGCGCGAAGACCGCCGCCACATCCGCGACGCCGACATCGAGGCCTTGATGGCCGGTCTGTCGGTGCCGCTGAACTTCGAATGTGCCGCGACCGAGGAAATGCAGAGCATTATCCTGCGCCACCGTCCGCATGCGGTGTGTCTGGTGCCGGAAAAGCGCGAAGAACGCACCACCGAGGGCGGGCTGGACGTGGCGGGCGATGACAACCGCCTGTCGGACTATATTGCACCGCTGCGCGAGGCGGGGTGCCGCGTGTCGATGTTCATCAGCCACGATCCCCGGCAGATCGAGGCTTCTGCCCGGATCGGCGCCGCCGTGGTCGAACTGCACACCGGCCTTTACTCCGACCTGCATGCCGAGGGCGACGTGCAGGCCGCCGAGGCCGAACTCGCCGCGTTGCGCAAGGGGGCGGCACTGGCGCAGTCGCTGGGACTGGAAGTGCATGCGGGACACGGGCTAACCTATGACAACGTCAGCCCGATCGCGGCCATCGCGCAGGTGATGGAACTGAACATCGGGCATTTCCTGATCGGCGAATCGGTGTTTCGCGGCCTGGGCGCCGCGATCGAAGAGATGCGACGCCTGATGGACGAGGCACGCGCGTGACCTGGCGCTGGCTTGCCGTTCTTCTGTCGGTCATGGCCGCATCGCCCGTTGCCTCACAGCAGGTCGGCCCGTGCAACGACGGGCGCAGCGGCGCGCATGCGCTGGTGGAACCGTGGGAACAAAGCACCCGCCTGTTCGCCAACGGTGCCGTTCGCCTGGCCATCACCGACATCACCGAACCGGCCGCGGGGTCGTTCTTTCTGATGATCCTGTCGCCTCCGCTTGACGAACTGGGCCTGCGCCAGTGCCGTCTGGTCCGGGCGTCGGATGGCGTGGGGTTCGCCGGCCTGACGCTTGACGGCATCGTGGCGACGTATGATCCCGCCGCGGGATTGCGCTTTGTGCTGCCGGCCCGCCGCTATGTGCCGGAGAGCGGAGATTTCACGGACGCGACCCTGGCCGTCACCCTGAACCAGGCGACCGGGGCGATCCGGGCACGGCTGGACTGACGCGATGATCGTCGGCATCGGGTCTGACCTTTGCAACATCGACCGGATCGAGGCCACCGTCGCGCGGTTCGGGGACCGCTTTCTGCAACGGGTCTTCACCGAGCGTGAACAGCAAAAGGCTGCCAGCCGCCCGCGGGCCGTCGCCGCGACCTATGCCAAACGCTGGGCCGCGAAAGAGGCATGTTCCAAGGCGCTTGGCACCGGCTTGCGGATGGGGATCGCGTGGAAGGACATGGCGGTGTCGAACCTGCGGTCGGGCCAGCCGGTGATGCATCTGACGGGGTGGGCAGCCGACAGGTTGGCGCAGTTGACCCCGCCCGGACACACGGCGGTGGTTCACGTCACCCTGACCGACGATCACCCTTGGGCGCAGGCCTTTGTCGTCATCGAAGCCCGCCCAATCGCGCCTGAAATGCCGGGGCAAACTTGACTCCCCCGGTCACCCCGCGCATGTAGCCCCCGAACCAACTGGAAAGAACCCTCATGGCTGCGAAGTCGAAACCGGATGGCGGCATCGTCGAAACCGTCAAGACCATCGTCTATGCCCTGCTGATCGCGGGTGCGTTTCGCACGCTGCTGTTCCAGCCGTTCTGGATTCCTTCGGAATCGATGAAAGACACCCTGCTGATCGGGGATTTCCTGTTCGTCAACAAGATGGCCTACGGTTATTCGCGGTATTCGTGTCCGTTTGCAATCTGTCCGATTTCGGGGCGCATCTTCGCCTCCGAACCCGAGCGGGGCGACGTCGCGGTGTTTCGCCACCCGGTCAACGGACAGGACTTCATCAAACGACTGATCGGCCTGCCGGGCGACACGATCCAGATGACCGACGGGGTGTTGTCGATCAACGGCGCCGTCGTTCCGCAGACCCCCGATGGCGTGTTCGAAGAGGTGATGGAAGCACAGGGTCCGATGGCCAACCGCCCGCGGTGCGAAAACGGGCCGGTGGGCGAGGGCGGTCTGTGCACCAAATCGCGCAGCATAGAAACGCTGCCGGACGGCACGTCGCATGCGGTGCTGAACATCGACACCAACGGGTATGGCGACAACACCGACGTGTTCACCGTGCCCGAGGGGCGGTATTTCTTCATGGGCGACAACCGCGACAACAGCCAGGACAGCCGCTACAGTCAAGCGGCGGGCGGCGTCGGCTTCGTGCCGGCCGAGTTCCTGATCGGCCGCGCCGACCGCATCATCTTTTCGGCGGCAGGGCGACGGTTGCTGTATTTCTGGACCTGGCGTTCCGACCGGTTCTTCAAGGCGGTTGAGTGAGGCTGTCAGCGGACCTATCGGCATTTGCCGGGCGCATCGGGCACACGTTCAGCCGCCCCGAGCTGTTGCTGCGCGCGGTGACCCATGCCTCGATCTCGTCCGACACGCGCCCCGACAACCAGCGGCTGGAGTTTCTGGGGGACCGGGTTCTGGGGCTGGTGATGGCCGAGGCGCTGCTGACGGCCGACCCGCAGGCGACCGAGGGGCAACTGGCGCCGCGGTTCAACGCGTTGGTGCGCAAGGAAACCTGCGCCGATGTCGCGCGCGCCTGCGGTCTGGGCGACGTCTTGAAGCTGGGCCGGTCCGAAATGATGTCGGGTGGGCGGCGCAAGGAAGCGCTGCTCGGAGACGCGCTGGAGGCGTTGATCGCCGCCGTCTATCAGGATGGCGGCTATGATGCGGCGCGTGCGCTGGTGCTGCGGCTTTGGGGCGACCGGATTGCCGCCGTGGCGCAGGACGCCCGCGACGCCAAGACCAGCTTGCAGGAATGGGCGCAGGCGCGCAGCATGGCGCCACCCGCCTACATCGAAACGGGCCGGGAAGGCCCCGATCACCAACCGGTATTCACGGTGACCGTGACGCTAGACAACGGTCAGTCCGAAACGGCGCAGGCCGGATCGAAACGGGTGGCTGAACAACAGGCGGCACGCGCGCTTCTGGCGCGGATGGAGGCGGGCGATGAGTGACGATGGCACGGCGGACGACATGGCAGGCGGGCGTGCGGCGGGCAACCGGGCGGGGTTCGTGGCGCTGATCGGCGAGCCGAACGCGGGAAAATCGACGCTGCTGAACAAGATGGTCGGGGCCAAGGTTTCGATCGTGACGCACAAGGTGCAGACCACCCGCGCCCGGATCCGCGGCGTGGCGATGGAGGGGCAGAGCCAGATCGTGTTCGTCGACACGCCGGGTCTGTTCCGGCCCCGCCGCCGTCTGGATCGCGCGATGGTCGCAGCGGCCTGGGGTGGGGCGGCGGATGCCGACATCATCGTGCTGCTGATCGAGGCGCATCGCGGCCTGACCGACGGGGTGGCCGCGATCATCGACAGCATGCGCGACCGCATCCCGCAGGGCCAGCCGGTGGCGCTGGCGATCAACAAGATCGACCGGGTGAAGTCCGAGGTTCTGCTGGCGCTGGCACAATCGGCGAACGAGGCGTTTCCCTTTGCCGAAACCTTCATGATCTCGGCCGAGAAGGGCTACGGCGTCGACAAGCTAAAGCGGTGGCTGGCGGGCCAGGTGCCGGATGGCGTGTGGTTCTACCCCGAGGACCAGATCGCCGACCTGCCGATGCGGATGATCGCGGCGGAAACCACCCGCGAAAAGCTGACGCTGCGCCTGCACGAGGAGCTGCCCTACCAGTTGACTGTCGAGACGGAAAACTGGGAGGACAAGACCGATGGATCGACCCGGATCGACCAGATCATCTATGTCATGCGCGACGGCCACAAGGGCATCGTGCTGGGCAACAAGGGCGAGACGATCAAGAGCATCGGTCAGGCGGCGCGCGTCGATATGATGGAATTTCTGGGCCGCCCGGTGCATCTGTTCCTGCAGGTCAAGGTGCGGCCCGGCTGGCTGGAAGAGCCCGAGCGCTATACCGAGATGGGGCTGGACTACAAGGACGGCAACTGACGGGTTTTCGGACGGGTCGGAGCCTCCGGCGGGGATATTTTTACCAAGATGAAAGACGCGCGGCTGACTTCGGGGTTCTGGGTGGCGGCCTATCTTACCCGGCTGCGGCTGGCGGATATTCCGGCGTATGTGACGCGCGGGGATGACCAGGCGGGGGCGGTGGTGGTCAAGGTGGCCACGCTCGACGGTCGCGCGCAGGCGTTTCGGCGGCAGTTCGATCTGGCGACGGATGCCCGGATCTGGGTGACGCTGGCCGAAGGCTCCGAAGCCGACGTGGATGCGCTGCTATCGCGCGAGCGCCAGCGTGACCGCGACATGTGGGTGATCGAGCTCGAGGACCGGCAAGGGCGCACGTTGCTGGATCAGGACGGGCTCTAGGTCGGGGCTTGCCCCGCCCGAGGCCGCCACCGATACTCGCGGCATGGACTGGCAAGACGAAGGCGCGATCCTCACCATGCGTCCGCATGGCGAAAGCGCCGCCATCATCGAGGTTTTGACCGCAGCGCACGGTCGCCACGCCGGCGTCGTGCGGGGGGGCGGGTCGCGCAGGATGGCCGCGACGCTGCAGCCCGGCAGTCAGGTTCAGGTCGCCTGGCGCGCGCGGCTGCATGATCATCTGGGCGTGTTCACGGTCGAACCGGTGCGGGCACGGGCTGGGCTTCTGGGCAACCGGACGGCGCTGGCGGGATTGAACGCGGTCTGCGCGCTGCTGCGCCTGTGCCTGCCCGAACGCGAGGGGCACCCCATGCTCTACCGCGCCACTATCGACCTGCTGGACGATCTGGAGACAACGACAGACTGGCCGCCCCGGTATCTGCGCTGGGAGGTTCTGCTGCTCGAAGAGATCGGATTCGGGCTGGACCTGTCGCGGTGCGCCGTTTCGGGCGAGACGGCGGACCTAGCCTTTGTCAGCCCGCGCACCGGACGGGCGGTCGGCCGCGGGGCGGCGGGGGTCTGGGCCGACCGTCTGATGCCCTTGCCGCCCTGCCTGATGGGGCAGGGTCCGGCCAGTCCGGCGGAACTGGCGCAGGGTCTGGCGATCACCGGCCATTTCCTTGCCCGTGAACTTGCCCCCGTGCTGAACGACCGGCCTTTGCCGGAGGCCCGGATCCGGCTGGTCGAGATGCTTGGCCGCTAAGCCTCGGCCAGAAGGGCGTTCAGGTCGAGACGCGCGGTTACCATCGCAAGCGAGCCGTCCGGCTTGCGGGGCCAATCGGCCTCGGGCCGGTCGCGGTACAGCTCGACGCCGTTGCCGTCGGGATCGTCAAGATAGAGCGCCTCGGACACCCCGTGATCCGACGCCCCGGTCAGCGGCCAGCCGGCATCGACCAGACGCCGCAACACCTGCGCCAGCGATTTGCGGTCCGGAAACAGGATCGCGGTGTGATACAACCCGGTATGCCCCGGCGGTGGCGGTGTGGCCCCGTCCGATTCCCACGTGTTCAGTCCGATGTGATGGTGGTAGCCACCCGCTGAAAGGAAAGCGGCCTGCGTGCCCAGACGCTGCTGGACCTCGAACCCGAGGATGCCGCCGTAGAACGCGATTGCCCGGTCCAGATCCGCGACCTTCAGGTGAATGTGACCCACGCGGGTCGTTGCAGGCAGAATTGGCATTCGGGCCTCCGTGGCTTGGGTAGTGCCACGATACGGCACCCCGCACCGGAACCCTATTGCCCGTTTCGCACAGCGAACGTGCAACAAAAAATCCCCCGGACCGGGATCGGTCCGGGGGCAATGTCGGGCCGGGAACGCGCGGCAAACCGCCCGTCGGACAGGGGGGACAGCCCGGCTCGGACAGGGCGGGGACGCCCATGACCACGAAGCTGCCGTGAGTCGGAATCGATTCCGTGACGAAATCACAACAATCCACAGCAGTTCAGCGCCGCGAGCGGATCATTCCGATGATGTCATAAACCTGATCGAGAATAGGGCGCGCGATAGCTTCGGCCTGTTCGGCGCCGTGGCCGAGGATGCGGTCGATCTCGGCCGGGTCCTGCATCAGCCGCGTCATCTCCGACGTGATCGGTGCCAACTTTGCAACGGCCAGATCGGCCAGCGCGGGTTTGAACGTGCCGAACTGCGCGCCTTGATGAGCAGCGACGACCTGCGCCGGGGTCTGACCGGCCAAGGCCGCATAGATGTTGACCAGATTGCGCGCCTCGGGCCGGTCCTTCAGCCCGTCGATGCTGTCGGGCAGCGGTTCGGCGTCGGTCTTGGCTTTGCGTATCTTCTTGGCGACGGTGTCGGCATCGTCGGTAAGGTTGATGCGCGACTGGTCCGACGGGTCAGATTTCGACATCTTCATCGTGCCATCGCGCAGGGACATCACGCGGGTCGCGGCCCCTTCGATCACGGGTTCCACCACCGGAAAGAAGTCCACCTTGTAGTCGTTGTTGAACTTGATCGCGATGTCGCGCGCCAGCTCGAGATGCTGTTTCTGATCCTCTCCCACCGGCACATGCGTCGCCTTGTAGGCCAGGATGTCGGCGGCCATCAGCGCGGGGTAGGCGAAGAGGCCGAGCGAGACGTTCTCGGAATTCTTGCCGGCCTTGTCCTTGAACTGCGTCATCCGGCTCATCCAGCCCATCCGCGCCACGCAGTTGAAGATCCAGCCGAGTTCGACATGCGCGGTGACCTGGCTCTGGTTGAACAGGATCGACCGGGCCGGGTCGATGCCGGCCGCGATGAAGCCCGCCGCCGCCTCGCGCGTTTGCTGGCGCAGCTTGGCCGGGTCCTGCCACACGGTGATCGCGTGCATGTCGACGAGGCAATAGATCGACTCGATCCCCTCGTCCTGCTTTTCCACGAACCGTTTCAGGGCGCCCAGATAGTTGCCCAGCGTCAGCCCGCCCGAAGGCTGGATGCCCGAGAAGATGCGGGTGGGGAACACAGGCGTTTGGACCGGCTGTGACATGGGAACTCCATCTGGAACTATCGGTCGCAACGGCTTATCGCTGGCGGGCAGGGGCGTCAATCAACCGCCGCACCCGTCGTGAGGAACCCATGGACCACAACGCCCCGCCCTTGAACCCGCTGCCCCCGGTCGTCTGGGCGCTGGCCTTGCCGCTTATCGCGGTGGAGGTGGTGCTGGGGCTTGAATCCGCCGGGCTGGTGGGCGGGGCCGCGACCGGCTGGCGACAGCAGGCCGTAGAGCTGTTCGGCTTCTTCCCCGCGCAGTTGCAACAGTTTTATGAGGGTGGGCCGTATCCGCTGAGAGACATTGCGCGGCTGGTCACCTATCCGCTGGTGCATGGCGATTTCACCCATGCGCTGTTCGTCATCGTGATCCTTCTGGCCTTGGGCAAGATGGTCGGCGAGGTGTTCCGCTGGTGGGCGGTGCTGGTCATTTTCCTTGGGGCGACGGTGGCGGGGGCACTGGCCTATACCGTGCTGCCGTGGGCCGCGGGGGCGCTAATCGGGGGGTATCCGGGCGACTACGGGCTGATCGGTGCGTTCACCTATATCCTGTGGGTGCGGCAGGTGCGGTCGGGTGGCAACCAGCTGCGGGCCTTTCAGATGATCGGGTTCCTGATGGGGTTCCAGTTGCTGTTCGGGCTGATCTTCGGCGGAGGCTGGACTTGGGTGGCCGAGCTGGCGGGCTTTGCGGCGGGGTTTGCGCTGTCGTTCGTGGTCAGCCCCGGCGGGATCGACCGGTTTCGCGCGCGGTTGCGTCAGCGCTGACGGCGCAGCGCGCTGCGGAAATCCGACAGCTTGAACGCCCCCAGCGCCGTTCCGATGGCGAAATAGCCCACAATCCCCGCGCCGACCAACCCTGCCAACGCCAGATACCGCACCCCGCCCGTCTGCAACGGAACCGCCAACAGCGCTGCCAGCACGGCCAGAACGCCCCCCATCAGCGCCGACGCCGCAATGATCCGGGGCACGCGTTGGGCAAAGCGGGCATCGAGCCGGGCCTCATCCCCCATCCCGCGCGAGCCGAACCACAGCTGCGCCAGCATGATCCAGCCCGACAGCGTCGTGGCGAGGGCCGCGGCGGCAAATCCGATCACTGGCATCAGGCCGATGGCGATTGCGGCGTTGGTGATCATCGACACCACCGCGAAATTGAACGGCCTGCGCGTATCCTCGCGCGCATAGAACAGCGGCTGCAGCACCTTCTGCAACACGAAGGCCGGCAGACCCGCCCCATAGATCGCCAGCGCCAGCGCCGTGGCCTGCGCGTCGCCCGCCAAAAACGCCCCGCGCTGATAGAGAACCGCGCACAGCGGCCCCGCGATCACCATCAGCGCCACGGCAGCGGGCAGGGTCAGGGCCAGCGCGAACTCTCCGCCCCGATTCAGGCTGTCGCGGCCCCCCTGCGCGTCGCCGCTGCGCAACCGCCGCGACAGGTCCGGCAGCAGCACGGTGCCGATGGCGATGCCGACGACGCCCAGCGGCAGCTGATAAAGCCGGTCGGCATAGGACAGCCACGCCACCGCCCCGTCGGTGAAGCTGGCCACCTGACGGCCGACCAGCAGGTTGATCTGCACCACCCCGCCCGCCAGCACCGCCGGCGCCGCGATCCGCGCCAGACGCCGCAGGTCTGGCGTCAGCCTTGGCCAGCGCAAGGGAAAGCGGTAGCCCAGCCTGCGCGCGGACCACCAGGTGAACGCGAATTGCACGACCCCGGTCAGCGGCACCGTCCACGCCAGGGTCAGGCCCATGTCCCACCCCGCCGCATCCGCCAGCACCATGGCCGCGATGAACATCAGGTTCATCAGCACGGGCACGAACGACGCCTCGGTGAACCGGCCGTGCGCGTTCAGCACACCCGACAGCAAGGCCACGAGGCTGATGAACAGGATGTAGGAAAACGCGATCCGCCCGAAACCGACCGCAAGATCGAACCGCGCATCGCCGACAAAACCGCTGGCCATCGCCCAGACCAGCCACGGCATGGCGAGAGTTCCGAGCACGGAAAACACCACCAGAACGCCTGCCAGCCCGCTGAAGGCATCGCGGGCAAACCCGCTGGCATCCTCGCCGCTTTCCAGCTTCTTGGCGAACATCGGCACGAAGGCCATGTTGAACGCGCCCTCGGCAAAGAAGCGGCGAAAGGTGTTGGGCAGCGAAAACGCGATCAGAAACGCCTCGGCCACCGGGCCAGACCCCAGGTAGGCCGCCATCATGATGTCACGCACGAACCCCGCCCCGCGCGACAGCAGCGTCCAGCCGCCCACGGTCACGACGTTGCGGATCATGGTGACCGGTCGTTTCATGTCGCGGCCCGTTCTGCCCCATCGACAATCGCCTGCCGCAGCTTGCGCTCCAGGCTTTCCTGCTTGGACCGGGTGTGCAGCTTCAGGCCGAACATGTCCTTGACGTAAAAGCTGTCGACCACCTGCGCCCCATAGGTCGCGATCACGGCACTGGCGATGTAGATGTTGTTGGCGGCGAGCGTGCGGGTCAGATCGTATAGCAGGCCCGGGCGGTCGCGGGTGTAGACCTCGATGATCGTGTTGATTTCGGACCCGTCGTTGTCGAACACGATATGGGTGGGAAAGCGGAACTCGCGTTCGCGTTTCTTCACCTTGTCGCGGTCCTTCAAAGCGTCGCGGGCGACGACCTCGCCTTTCAGGGTTTTCTCGATCATGCCGCGCAGACGGGGCAGGCGCGACACCTCGTAGGGGTGGCCTTCGATGTCCTGCACCCAGAAGACGGCGGTCGCATAGCCGTCTTTGGAGGTATAAGTGCGCGCATCGACCACGTTCGCGCCCACCAGCGCCAGCGCGCCCGCCAGCCGCGAAAAGATGCCGGGATGATCGACCAGCGCAAAACACGCACGGGTCGCGTCGCGGGCGGGGTCGGGGTGCAAGTCGATGCGGATCTCGTTGTCGGGCAGGGCGATCAGCAGGCGGGCGAACACCTCGTGCGTGTCGGTGGAAAGGCCCCGCCAATAGGGGGCATAATGGCGCGCGGTTTCCGCCCGCAGATCGGCGGCGGACCACGACGCCAGCCGGTCGCGCAGACCGCGCTTGGCCTCGTCTTCGCGGTTTTCGCGGTTGACCGATTCAAGCCCGCCTTCCAGTGCCTGTTCGGTGTCGCGGTACAGCTGACGGATCAGCATGGCCTTCCAGTTGTTCCACGTTCCTGGCCCGACGCCCCGGATGTCGCAGACGGTCAGTACGCACAAAAGGTCCAGCCGCTTGCGGGTCTTCACCGCCTTGGCAAAGCCGCGCACCGTGCGCGGATCGCCGATGTCGCGTTTCTGCGCCATGTCGGACATCAGCAGATGATGGCGCACCAGCCATTCCACGGTTTCGGTCTCGTCGTGGGTCAGGCCCAGTCGCGGCCCGACGCGCCGTGCGATCTGCGCGCCGAGGATCGAGTGATCTTCGGGGCGGCCCTTGCCGATGTCATGCAGGAACAACGCGAGGTACAGCACCTTGCGGTTGACCGTCGCCGTCAGGATGCGGCTGGACAGCGGCAGCTCTTCGACCAGCTCGCCCCGCTCGATCTGGGCGAGGGTGCTGATGCACTGGATGATGTGCTCGTCCACCGTGTAGTGATGATACACGTTGAACTGCATCATCGCGACGATCGGCTCGAACTCCGGAATGAACGCCGCGAGCACGCCCAGTTCATTCATCCGGCGCAGGCTGCGCTCCGGATTGCCGTGCTTGAGCATCAGATCCATGAAGATGCGCACCGCCTCGGGGTCGGTGCGCATGTCGTCGTCGATGAGGTGCAGGTTGGCCCCGATCAGCCGCATGACGTTCGGGTGCAGCAGGGTGCCGGTGCGCAATCCCTCTTCGAAGATCCGCAAGAGGTTCAGCTTGTCCTTCAGGAAATCCGCGGGGTCGGCGACGTCGATCCGGCCTTGCGCCAGCTTGAACCCCGCGCGCAGCCGCTTGGGGCGCTTGAACAGGCCCAGCAGCGTCGCCTCGGCCTTGACGTGCCGCGCCTCGAGTTCGGTCAGGAAGATGCGGGTCAACTCGCCGACACGGGTCGCCTGCCGGAAGTAATCCTGCATGAAGATCTCGACGGCGCGCCGCCCGCCCGAATCGCGATAGCCCATCCGTGCCGCCACCTCGACCTGCTGATCGAAGGTCAGCTGGTCGGTCGCCCGTCCGGTGATCAGGTGAAGATGGCAGCGCACGGCCCACAGAAAATCTTCGGCCCGGCAGAACGTTTCGTATTCGTCCTGATTGAACAGACCCGCCTCGACCAGACCGGCCGCGCGAGGTACGCGGTGCAAATACTTGCCGATCCAGTACAGGGTCTGCAGGTCGCGCAACCCGCCCTTGCCCTCTTTCACATTGGGTTCCAGCACATAGCGCTGGCCGCCTTGTCGCTTGTGCCGGTCGGCGCGTTCGGCCAGCTTGGCCTCGATGAACTCGGGCCCCGAATTGCGAAACAGGTCCGACCACAACCGGTCGCCCAACTCGGCCGCCAGCGCGGCATCGCCGGCGATCAGGCGGTATTCCAGCAGCGCGGTGCGGATGGTCAGGTCGTCGCGGCCCAGCCGCAGGCAATCCTTGACGGTGCGGCTGGCGTGGCCGACCTTCAGCTTCAGGTCCCACAGCAGATAAAGCATCGACTCGATCAGGCTCTCGGCCCAGGGCGTGACCTTCCACGGCGCAAGAAACAGCAGATCGACGTCGGAATGGGGGGCCATTTCGGCACGGCCATACCCGCCCACCGCCACCACGGCGATCCGTTCCGCCTCGGTCGGGTTGGGCAGCGGATGCAGATAGGTCCGCGCGACGTGATAGGCGGCGCGCACCAGCCCGTCGGTCAAGTGGGCCTGCCCGCGCACCATTGCGCGCGCCTTTAGGGGATGGGCCGCAAAGGTCGCGGCCAACGCCGCGTTGCCCGCGGCCTTGGCCAGCGCGAGATGGCGCGATGCGATTTGCCGCACCGCCTTGCCGTCATGCTCTGCCTGCACCTCGGCGGCGATCCTGGCCAGCAAGGACGGCAGATCCAGGATCTGCGCCTCGGGCAGGATCAGACCGCCGATGGTCGATGCCGCCGGATCATCCTGGGCCGCAAGGATGGCCGGAACGACGGTCGTTTGGGGTTTTGCCACCGGTATCGTGCCGGATCAGAACCCGGCACCGCCAAAGCTGCGCGGCGCAGGGTCGATCACCACAAGCTGGTTGTTGCGCACCTGCGCGACCGCCAGACCCCGGTCGTTGGTCCCGTCGCTGCGCAGGCGGAAGATGCCGTTCACCCCGACGAACCCCGCGCCTTGGGTCAGCTCGCCCGATGCAATCGGCCCGCTCTGACCGCGCCGCGACAACGCCCCGATCGCGGCGATGCCGTCATAGGCAAGACCCGAGATCGGATGCGGCGCCTCGCCGTAGGCCGACTGATAGCGCGACTGGTATTGCGCGTAAAGATTGGGGTCGGGCAAGGCAAACCACCCTCCTTGCACACCCGGCAGGGCGAGCGTGGCCGCTGGAATGTCCCAGCGCGTCAGGCCGATCAGGCGCATCTGTTCGGTGTCGAGCCCGTTGTCGCGCAGCAACTGCGTCACCAATGGCAGGGCGCCCGCGGTGTCGGCGGTCAGAAACACCGCGTTCGCCCCGGTGGAACGGGCGGTCGAGACGATTCCGGGGGCCGCGCTGACTACACCATTCTGCGAGAATTCATAACTGCCGACCCCGACGACCGACCCGCCCGACTGCGCCACGCCACGCTCGATCGCGCTGCGACCAAGTTCACCGGCGGTGTTGCGATCATGCACGATCATCACGCGACCGCGGCCGTTGCGGGTGGCATAGCCGGCCAGGCGCGCGGCAGTGTTCTGGAATGTCGGCCCGAGGACAAAGACATTGCCGCCCGCGATGTCGGGGTTGTTCGAAAAGCTCAGCACGTTGACCCCGCGCCCGGCCACCGCGACGCCCGCCGCATTGGCCTCCTGCGCAAAGACCGGCCCCAGGATGATCTGCGCGCCTTCGTCGACCGCCTGAAGCGCCATCGCTTGCGCCTGTCCGGGCTGGCCTGCGGTGTTGTAGACGCGCAGATCGACCGTCACGCCGTTCAGATCCGCCATCGCCAGCCGTGCGGCGTTTTCCAGCGAGCGCGCCAGCAGTTCGTCGCTGGCCTGACCCGATCCGCCCGGGACCAGAAGCGCGACCGTCACGGCACCGCTGCCGCCGCCCGCACCGGGTGCGGGCACGATCGGACCGGTGGTGCAGGCCGCAAGGCCAAGCGCCGCAACGCCAAAAACAAACCGGACCAGCGACTTGCGGGCTAAGGCCAAAACGGACAACATAGGGTATTCCTCACTTTGGAAGGCGCGGGCTGCCGGATGGCAAGTTAGGCGTTTTGGTTGGGGAAGTAAACTTGTCAGGACGCAGCGACATGACAATCAGCCAGGCCGCCGCGGCTGCGGTCACCGCCCGCACCCCCCACGTGCCAAAGCTGGCGGCGGGGCTTTACTTCATCGCGACCCCGATCGGGGCCGCACGCGACATCACCTTGCGCGCGCTGGACATTCTGGCGGCGGCCGATGTGCTGGCAGCCGAAGACACCCGTACGTTGCGCCATCTGATGGAAATCCACGGCATTCCGCTTGGGGGGCGGCCGCTGGTGCCCTATCACGACCACAATGGCGAGGCGGCGCGACCGCGGCTGATCGCGGCGCTGAACGAAGGAAAATCGGTGGTCTATGCGTCCGAGGCCGGCACGCCGCTGATCGCGGATCCCGGATTTCAGCTGGCCCGTGCGGCCATCGCCGAGGGGCTGGCCGTGATCGCGGCGCCCGGTCCCAGTGCCGTGCTGTGCGCCTTGGGTGTGGCGGGGCTTCCGACCGACCGATTTCTGTTCGCCGGTTTCCTGCCCAACACCAAGACCGCCCGCGCTCGCAGCCTGGCCGAACTGCAGGCGGTGCCGGCGACCCTGGTGTTCTATGAATCACCCAAACGTCTGGCCCGCAGCCTGCAGGACATGGCAGACGTGCTGGGTGCGACGCGCCAGGCCGCCGTATGCCGCGAGTTGACCAAGCGGTTCGAGGAGGTGACCCGGGCCACCCTGGGCCAGCTGTCGGCCGCTTTTTCCGGCCGGGAGGTGAAAGGCGAGATCGTCGTGGTGGTCGATCGCAGCGGTCCGGTCGTGCAGGATGATGCGGATCTGGACGCGGCGCTGTTAACGGCTTTGAAGGGGTCTTCGTTGAAAGATGCGGTGGCAGAGGTGGCACAGCGGCTGGGACTGGCCCGCCGTGACGTCTACCAAAGGGCCCTGACGCTTGGAGACTCAGATTGATGGCGGCACAAGACTTGCGCACCCGAACCGGCACGACGGCCTATCATGCTGGTCGAACGGCCGAAGATCAAGTGGCGTTGCACTACATCCGCGCGGGCAGCGAGATTGCTGCGCGTCGCTGGCGCGGCACCGGCGGCGAGATCGATCTGATCGCGCGCGACGGCGCAGAAGTGATCTTCATCGAGGTCAAGAAAAGTCGCACGCACACTCAGGCGGCCGAACGGCTGACACAGCGGCAGATCGCGCGGATCTACCTTGCGGCCAGCGAATTTCTGGCGGGAGAGCCCCGTGGGCAGGCAACGGACGTGCGGTTCGATGTGGCGCTGGTGGATCAGTTCGGACGCATCGAGGTGCGCGAAAACGTGTTCGCCGCCTGATCAATTGCATCTGTCGTCGCTCTGCGCCATCAAGGGCTCTCAGATCAGGAGAGACCGATGGCGTTGCATGTGGCCCTGCAGATGGATCCGATTGGCGCGGTCAATATCGATGCCGACAGCACGTTTCGCATCGCACTCGAGGCGCAGGCACGGGGGCATCGGCTGTTCTATTACACGCCGGACCGGCTGGCCTTCGTCGAAGGTCGGGTGATCGCGCGGGGCTGGCCGCTGGACGTGCGACGCGAGCGCGGCAACCATTTTACGCTGGGCGCCGAAACCGAGGTCGATCTGGCAGAGATGGACGTGGTCTGGCTGCGTCAGGATCCGCCGTTCGACATGGGCTATATCACCACGACGCATCTTCTCGAGATGATCCACCCGCACACCCTGGTCGTCAACGACCCGTTTTGGGTGCGCAACAGCCCTGAAAAGCTGCTGGTGCTGCGGTTTGCCGACCTGACTCCGCCAACCGCCATCGCACGGGATCTGGCGACGATCCGTGCGTTTAAGGCGCGGCATGGCGATGTGATTCTGAAGCCACTGTACGGCAACGGCGGAGCCGGGGTGTTCCGGCTGGACCCGAACGACCGCAACCTGTCGAGCCTGCACGAGCTGTTCATGGGCATCAACCGCGAGCCGTTGATCGTGCAGAAGTTCCTGCCCGCGGTCGAGCGGGGCGACAAACGGGTGATCCTCGTCGATGGCGAGCCGATCGGTGCGATCAACCGGGTGCCGCAGGCCGGCGAGACGCGGTCGAACATGCATGCCGGCGGGCGACCGGAGCCGGTGGGATTGACGCCGCGCGATCTGGAGATCTGCGCCGCGATCGGTCCGGTGCTGCGTGAAAAGGGGCAGGTGTTCGTCGGCATCGACGTGATTGGTGACTATCTGACCGAGATCAACGTGACCTCGCCCACCGGTCTGCAGGAACTGGAGCGGTTCGACGGCATCAACGCGGCACAGGCGATCTGGCGCGCGATCGAAGCGAAGCGCGGTCTGTAACCACGACACGGCATCTGTGCGGCGGGGCGCGTCCGTAGCGAGGGTCAGCTTTTCGCGCTGACGGCGATGCGAAAACTGACCGCCTCGGCGATGTGCGGCAGGGATACACGGTCGGACCCGCCAAGATCGGCAATCGTGCGCGCCACCCGAAGGATGCGGTGATAGCCGCGCGCCGACAGGCCAAAGCGTTCGGCGACTTTCGCCAGCAGGGCGCGGCTCTCGTCGTCGGGGCCCGCGATGTCTTCAAGAACGGCGCCCTCCAGATCGGCGTTGACGCGCAGCTGAGGATGGTTGGCAAAGCGTTCGGTCTGCACCGCGCGGGCCGCCGCGACGCGGGCGCCGACCTCGGCCGACGTATTGCCCGAAGCCGGCAGGTCGAGGTCGGTGTAGGCGACCGGTGGCACGTCGACGCGCAGGTCGAACCGGTCCATCAGCGGGCCTGAAATGCGGCCCAGATAGTCGTCGCCGCAGTATGGCACTTTGGCGCACGCCCGGGCCGGGTCGGTCAAAAAGCCGCATTTGCAGGGATTGGCCGCCGCCACCAGCAGGAACCGGCAGGGATAGCGAACATGGGCGTTCGCGCGCGCCACCACCACGTCGCCGGTTTCGATCGGTTGGCGCAGGGTTTCCAGCACCGGTCGCGCGAATTCGGGAAACTCGTCCAGAAACAGCACGCCGTTGTGCGCGAGGCTGATTTCGCCCGGTTTGGCGGATTTGCCGCCTCCCACGATGGCGGCCATCGACGCCGTGTGGTGCGGTTCGCGGAACGGCCGCGTGCGCGAGATGCCACCCTCGGTCAGCAACCCGGCCAGCGAGTGGATCATCGAGGTTTCCAGCGCCTCGGTGGCCGACAGCGGCGGCAGGATGCCGGGCAGGCGGGCCGCGAGCATCGACTTGCCCGACCCCGGCGAGCCGACCATCAGCATGTGATGGCGGCCCGCGGCGGCGATTTCGAGCGCGCGTTTGGCGCGTTCCTGTCCCTTCACGTCGCGCAGATCCCGGGAAAAGGCTTCGGGGATCACCTCTCCTGCCTCGGCGGGGGTGATCGGTTGCTGGCCAGTATAGTGTCGCACGACCTCGGCCAGCGTAGCGGCGGCCAGAACCTGACATGCGCCGACCCAGGCAGCCTCGGCCCCGCAGGCGCGGGGGCACAGCAGGGTGCGGTCATCCTCGGCGGCGGCCATGGCGGCGGGCAGCGCGCCGATCACCGGCATCAGGCGGCCATCGAGCGACAACTCGCCCAGCGCCAGAGTGCGTTCGACATCATGTTTGGGAATGATGTCCAGTGCTGCCAGCAGGGCCAGCGCGATGGGCAGGTCGAAATGCGAGCCTTCCTTTGGCAGGTCGGCGGGCGAAAGGTTTATCGTGATGCGCTTTGATGGCAGGGCGATCGACATGGCGGCGACGGCGGCGCGGACCCGTTCGCGCGCCTCGGACACTGCCTTGTCCGGCAGTCCGACGATGCTGAACGCGGGAAGGCCCGGCGACAGCGCGCATTGCACCTCGACCAGACGCGCCTCGACCCCTTCGAAGGCCACTGTGTAGGCCCTTGCGACCATCGACTGTTCCCCGTTTACCGAGGTTAACGGCTAGCAGCTTAATGGTTTACGACTGGTAAAGGCTGATGAACTTTGGCCAAGCCTCGGGGTCGGCGATGGTCTTGGCGCGGCAGAAGGCGTTGCAAAAGCCGAACCTCCGGCCGTCGAGCAGCATCACGTGGCTGATCGCCTTGCCGGAATAGGGGCAGGCTGTGTTTTCGGCCTCGGTCCCCTCGACCGCCACCGCCGACAGCGGCACCGGCCCGGGCCACGGGCGCACCGGGAAATCGCGACGATAAAACTCCTGATCGGGGCCGTCGACCAGACCCATCGCGCGCCAGCGGCGGAACGACGGGTGCGCGAGGTGGCGCGCGACATACGCGGCGGCCTCTGCGCCGACCGGCAGGTTGTAGCCCACGATCCGCCCGGCGATCGGGGCAAAGAACGCATCCGCCGCCGAATAATCGCCGCAAAGCCAGGGCCCGCCGGATTGCGCCAGCGCGCGGCCCCAGATGTCTTGCAGGCGGGCCAGGTCGGCCCCGACCTGCGGAGTCGGCGCGCCGTCGGTGTAGCTGACCCGCAGGTTCATCGGGCAATGGCTGCGCAGCGCACCGAAGCCTGCGTGCATTTCGGCGGCCAGGGCCCGCGCGGTGGCGCGCAAGCGGGGGTCGGCGGGCCAGACCCGCGCGTCGGGGTGACGGGTGGCCAGTTCTTCGGCGATGGCGATGGTTTCCGGCACGATCGCGCCGTCGGGCGTCCGCATCGTCGGCGCCGTGCGGGCCGGGGGGAAGTCGCGCAGGATCGTCGCCAGTTCGTCGGTGTAAAGCTGGGCACGGATGGTGTTCACCGGCAGTCCGAACGCGTCGAACAGCAGCCAGCCCCGCAGGGACCAACTGGAATAGGCGCGGTCGCCGATCACGAGATCATACATCGAAGCGACCTTGTGTGGCGATGGGCGGGGGTTTCACACCCCCGCACCCCCGTGGGATATTTGGACCAATGTGAAAGCCGGAAGGCGGCAGGGGGCAAGCGGGATTTCGTGGTGGGTCGGATCACGCAGAGTGATTGATCCGGCCGACTTGCCAGCCTTGCGGGCCGAGGGTCAGTTCGGTGACCGACAGGTTGTCGATCGTATGGCCAAACACTTGTGTGGCGGGGATGTCGAGCGCCCGTTGCAAGGCGGCGAGGATCGCGCCGAAATGAGCCACGATCACGATGTCGGCATCAGGATGACGCGCTGCCAGCCGGTCCGTGGCGGCCCACACCCGGCGTGTCAGATCATCCCAGCCTTCGCCGCCCGGCGCGCGCACCTGGCCCGGCTGGTCCCAGAAGGCGCGGATGTGGTCGGGTGATTCCGCTTCGACCGCGGCAAAGGTGCGGGCCTCCCACGCGCCGAAATGGATTTCGCGCAAGTCCGGGTCGTGGGGCAGGCGTTGGCCGCGGCAGACCGCGTCGGCGGTGGCGGTGGCGCGGATCAGGTCGGACGAGACGGCCAGCGCCGCGGCGGGCAGTGCCGCGCGCAGGCGGTCGACGGCGGCCCGATCGGTCAGGTCCGCCGGCAGGTCCGTCCAGCCGATCATCGAGCGCGCGTGCGTCGGGCCATGCCGCACCCAGAGAAACCGGGTCATTTCAGCACCATGGGCAAGCCCGCGACCACCAGCGTCACGCGCGTCGCCTGCGCGGCAAGGGCCTGGTTCAACCGGCCTTGCGCATCGGCAAAGGCGCGCGACAAGGCATTGTCGGGCACGATGGACCAGCCGACCTCGTTCGACACGACGATCACCGGACTGTGGCACGCCAGCAGCGCCGCCTGCAGCGCAGCGGTTTCGGCTGGCAGATCATGACCGGACAGGAGATGGTTGGTCAGCCACAGCGTGACGCAATCGACCAGAACGATCGCGCCCGGCGGCACGTCCGCGAGGGCCGCGCACAGCTGCAGTGGCGCTTCGACGAGGTGCCAGTCGGGGCCGCGGTCGGCTCGGTGGCGCGCGATCCGATCGGCCATTTCATCATCAAAGGCCTGAGCCGTGGCGATGTAATGGCGGGGCAGGCCGGTGGCGCGGGCCAGCGCCTCGGCATGGCGCGATTTGCCGCAGCGCGCCCCCCCCAGCACCAACGTCAATTCTGGCGAGCGATGTGATCCGGTCACCTGTTTCCCGCGTAACTTTCCCAAACCCCCGACAGCAGGGGCAGATATGGGAGTTGGTAATGGCACTTGACGGCTATAACGACCAAATCCTGTCGCGCCAAGCGCGTGCGGCAGAGCTTCTGGATGCGGAGACCGAGCTGAAGCTGGCCTATGCCTGGCGCGACCAGCGCGACGAGGCGGCACTGCACCGGCTGATCACCGCCTATATGCGGCTGGCGATCAGCATGGCCTCGAAATTCCGCCGCTATGGCGCGCCGATGAACGACCTGATCCAGGAGGCGAGCCTTGGCCTAATGAAGGCCGCCGACAAGTTCGACCCCGACCGCGGCGTGCGATTTTCGACCTATGCGGTGTGGTGGATCAAGGCCTCGATCCAGGATTACGTGATGCGCAACTGGTCGATGGTGCGCACGGGATCGACCAGCAGCCAGAAGAGCCTGTTCTTCAACCTTCGCCGGGTGCAGGCCAAGCTTGAGCGGGAGGCGGCTGCCATGGGCGAGCGGCTCGACAGCCATCAGCTGCGCGAAAAGGTGGCGATCGAGCTGGGCGTGCCGCGCCATGATGTCGAGATGATGGAGGGGCGGCTGATGTCGTCGGACCTGTCGCTGCATGCGCCGCAGGCCAGCGACGAGGACGGCCGCGAATGGATCGACGCGCTCGAGGACGAGGGTCCGCAGGCCGCCGAGGTGGTCGAGGACCGGCACGACAAGGCGCAGCTGCGCGAATGGCTGCTGTCGGCGCTGGCGCAGTTGAATGAGCGCGAGCGCTACATCGTGGCACAGCGCAAACTGATCGACGATCCGCGCACGCTGGAGTCGCTCGGGGCTGAAATGGGTTTGTCGAAAGAGCGGATCCGCCAATTGGAAGCGGCGGCCTTTGCCAAGCTGAAACGGGGGTTGGAGCAACGCTCGCCCGAGGTGCAAGCGTTGTTGCAGTGAGGGTCGGGCTGGTCTGGCTCTTGTTGGCTGGCACGGCGGCGGCGGGCCCGATTACCGATATAACACGTCTGCCGGCGGCGGACGTCGTAGTGCTTGGCGAAATCCATGACAATCCCGTGCACCACCGCAATCAGGCGGAGGCGGTCGCTGAGATCCGGCCCACCGCGTTGGTGTTCGAGATGTTGACCGCCGCGCAGGCCGCGTTGATCACGTCAGGCAATCGGGCAGATCCGGGGCTGGGTGCGCTTTTGGGGTGGGAACGGGCGGGGTGGCCAGACTTCGCGATGTATCAGCCGATCCTGACGGCGGCCCCGACTGCGGCGATCTATGGGGCGGCGGTGCCCGGCGAGACGCTGATGGCGAGCCGCGATCCGGCTGCGGTGGCGGTCCTGTTGCCGGATGCGCGGTTCGGCTTGGCCGACAGCCTTGCGCCCGCCGACCAGGCCACCCGCGAGGCCGAACAGATGGCGGCGCATTGCGATGCGCTGCCTGCGGATCTGTTGCCCTACATGGTTGCGGTGCAGCGGTTGCGCGATGCGACGCTGGCCGCCAGCGCCTTGGCTGCGCTGGATGAAACCAGTGGGCCGGTGGTCGTCATCACCGGATCGGGCCATGCGCGCCGCGATCAGGGGATTCCGGCGGCACTGGCGCTGGCTGCGCCGCAAGTCCGCGTGCTGTCGGTCGGCCAACTCGAGGCCGACCCCGGGCCGGACGCGCCCTACGACCTGTGGGTGGTGACCGACCCCACCCCGCGTCCCGACCCCTGCGCCGCCTTCGGGGCAGGCGATTGAACGACGGCCCGTTTGGGCCTATGCAGATGCGACCTGGCTCGAGGCGCGCATGCTGACCGGAAAACGCATCCTTCTGATCATTGCCGGCGGGATCGCCGCCTACAAGTCGCTGGAGCTGATCCGGCTGCTGACCCGGTCAGGGGCGTCGGTCGTGCCGGTGCTGACTCGCGCGGGGGGCGAGTTCGTGACGCCGCTTACCGTCGGGGCGCTCGCAAATTCAAAGGTTTACCGCGACCTGTTCGATCTGGGCGACGAGGCAGAGATGGGGCATATCCAGTTGAGCCGCGCTGCCGATCTGGTCGTCGTGGCCCCGGCGACGGCCGATCTGATGGCGCGGATGGCAGGCGGGCAGGCGGATGATCTGGCCGCGACCCTGCTGCTGGCCACCGACAAGCGCGTGTTGCTGGCCCCGGCCATGAACGTGCGGATGTGGCATCATCCTGCGACGCAGCGGAATGTGGCAACTCTGGCGGCGGACGGGGTGCTATCGGTCGGGCCGAACGAAGGCGACATGGCCTGCGGCGAACACGGGCTGGGGCGGATGGCGGAACCCGCGGAAATCGTGGCCGCAATTCAGGCCGCGTTTTCCGGGGGGCCTTTGACGGGAAAGCATGTGCTGGTGACCAGCGGTCCGACGCACGAACCCATTGATCCCGTACGCTATATTGCCAACCGGTCGTCCGGGGCGCAGGGCACGGCGCTGGCGGCGGCGTTGCGCGATCTGGGCGCGCAGGTGACGTTCGTGACCGGGCCGGCCAGCGTGCCCGCACCGGTCGGGGTGACCGTGGTCCGCATCGAAACCGCGGCGCAGATGCTGGCCGCCGTGCAAGACGCGCTGCCCGCGGATGCGGCGGTCATGGCCGCGGCGGTGGCCGACTGGCGGGTGGCGGATGTGTGTGATCACAAGATGAAGAAAGACGGGTCGGGGCAGGCCCCGGCGCTGACGTTTGCCGAGAATCAGGATATTCTTGCAACGATATCAAAGGGCTCGCTGCGGCCACGGCTGGTGATCGGCTTTGCCGCAGAGACGGATGACGTCGTGACCCATGCCACGGCGAAGCGGCTGCGGAAGGGATGCGACTGGATCGTGGCGAATGATGTGTCGGCCGGAACCGGCATCATGGGCGGCACGGAAAATGCGGTGACGCTGATCACCGAGGCGGGCGCGGAAAGCTGGCCGCGCATGGCGAAAACCGAAGTGGCGCGACGGTTGGCGGTGCGGATCGCGGAAAGGCTGGCATGACGGTCGTGTTGCGGGTGGTGTGGGAGGATTGGGCTGATCGCAGTCTGCCCCTGCCGGGTTACCAAACCGTTGGGGCTGCGGGGGCGGATCTGTGCGCCAACCTGATGCCTCAAGACCGCGACACCGGCTTCACGCTGGATCCGATGCGTCGGGCGGTAATCCCCACAGGAATTCGCGTCGAGATTCCAGCAGGATACGAGGCCCAGATTCGGCCAAGGTCGGGCCTGGCCACGAAGTTCGGGATCACCTTGCCGAATACGCCGGGCACCATCGACAGCGACTATCGCGGGCCGCTGGGGGTGGCGCTGATCAACTTTGGACCCGAGCCCTATACCATCCGCCACGGCGACCGGATCGCGCAGATGGTGGTGGCCCCGGTGGTGCAAGCGGTGTTCCAAGTGGTTGATGCGCTTGGCGAAACCGACCGGGGCGCGGGCGGCTTCGGATCGACCGGGTTCACGTCTGGGTCGCGCGGATGACGACCGTTTTCGCGCTGATGGCGGCGCTGTGGGCGTTGGGGGCGATCCTTAGAACGCCCCACAGCCTGCGCTGGGGGATGGTCGGCGCGGTCTGGCTGGCGGTCGTGGCGCTGCAACTGACGCTGGCGGACGGGCATCCGTTGCGGGTGGCGACGGGGGGCGATGTGCGGTCCTGGCTTGCGGTTGGCGTGGTGGCCGCGCTGGTGGTCGGGTATCGCAAGCTGTTGGACGCGCTGCGAAAAAAGGTGGCCCCGGTTGAGGCGGTGCCGCCGGGGGCGTTCCGGGCGGCAGAGCTGGACCGGTATTCCCGCCACATCCTGCTGCGCGAGATCGGCGGGCCGGGGCAGCGGCGGCTGAAGGACGGTCGGGTGCTGGTGGTGGGGGCGGGGGGATTGGGGTCGCCCGCCCTGTTGTATCTCGCCGCGGCGGGGGTGGGGGTCATCGGGGTGATCGACGACGATGCGGTCGAGGCGTCGAACCTGCAACGGCAGATTATCCATACCGATCAGCGGATTGGCATCGACAAGGTTCAATCGGCCGCGGTCGCGATGCGGGCCTTGAACCCGTTCATCGAGGTGCGGCCCTACAAACGGCGGCTCGACGACAGCATCGCGGCAGAGCTGATCGCGGACTATGACCTGGTGCTGGACGGCAGCGACAATTTCGACACGCGGTATCTGGTGAACCGCGTCTGTGTGGCCTTGGGCAAGCCGTTGATTTCGGGCGCGATCACCCAGTGGGAGGGGCAGGTGTCGGTCTTTGACCCGGCCTGCGGAACCCCCTGTTATGCCTGCGTTTTCCCGGTACGGCCCGCGCCGGGAATGGTTCCGACCTGCGCCGAGGCGGGGGTGGCGGCGCCCCTTCCGGGCATCATCGGCGCGCTGATGGCGAACGAGGCGGTCAAGCATCTGACGGGGGCGGGCGAGACGCTGAGCGGGCGCTTGATGATCCACGACGCGCTTTATGCCGAGGTGCGGGTGATCGGGGTCCAGAGGCGGGCCGATTGCGCGGTGTGCGGCGCAACGCATTGAGCGTGCGCGGTTAACTCGCACCGTTTCCGGTTTTGCGAGGGCTGTTCTGCGTATGGTTTGCGTATGGCAACCGTATGCCTTTCGTCATGACGTCCGCCGGAACGGGCGGCATTAACCCTTTTTGATGAATCGCGGGGATGCCGGGGTGAACCCCGGCCTACGGGGTGGCGTCGATCCGGGCGGCGACGCGGGCTTGCAGCGCCCAGAGGGTGCGATCGTGGATGCCGCGTGATTCGAGATGCGCGACGGTGTTCATGAGGTACTCGGCCCCGGTGCCCCAGTTGCCGCAGGCGCGGGCCAGCATCTCGGCCTGATCGTCCAGCGACAGGCGGATGTAGGCGGGGGAGGCGCGGTTCATCACGAAGGCCAGCGCGGTGGCCGGACCGTCCGGCGTGCGCACGGAAATCCAGCGGGGCATGTTGTTGATCGGCTTGAAGGTGAACTCGCGCCGGAACAGGCGGTCGAATTGGGCGGTGCGGTCTTCGTCTGGCAGGTCGTAGAGCACACCCTTGCAGGTTCCACCATGGTCGAGCGCCATCATCAGGCCGGGGCAATCGGGAGTGGCGCGAAATCGGATCATCCGCAGGCAAAAGCTGCGGTGCCAGCCATGGGCAGTGGCGGGACATTCGCCGGCGTGGGCGATTTCGGGTTTCCAGATCAGCGAGCCGAAGGCGAAAAGCCGCACCGGGCCGGACGGTGCGGTGGCCACCATCCGGTCGACCCAAGCGCCATAGTCGGCGTCGGAGTGCAGGACGGAACCCTCCGGCGGGCCGGTGTCTGGCACAACGCGGTGGACGCGGGCAATGTGGGCGGCGGTGAGGGACAGGGCGCGCGGCATGGGCCAAGAGTGCCAGAATCGGCCGTGCGCGTCAAAGCCTGCGGACGGGCAAACCCGGCCCCACTTGCGTTGGACGCTGTTGCGGGGGATAGTCTGGCATCACAATTCCTTGCGGAGTGACTGCCATGAAACTGACCGCTGCTCTGACTGCTTTGGGGGGCCTGCTGGCTCTGTCGTCCGTCACGCCCGCCACCGCGCAGGTGCCCGATCTGGCCGGGCGCGAGATCGTGGTGGTGACCGAGAACGCCTATCCGCCGCTGCAGTTTCTGGACAGCTCGGGCGCGGCGGTCGGCTGGGAATACGACGCGATGGCCGAGATCGCCAAGCGCCTGAACGCCAGCGTGACGTACGAGACGATCAGTTGGGACGCGATGATCCCGGCCGTGTCGGAGGGGCAGTTCGACCTTGGGATGACGGGCATCACCATCCGCGACGACCGCAAGGCGCAGGTGGATTTCTCCGACAGCTACATGACGTCGGAAATGGTGATGATGGTGCGCGGTGACGAGGCGCGGTTCACCGACAAGGCGTCGTTCGCCGCCGACCCCGATCTGCTGATGGCGGCCCAGCCGGGAACGACGCCGTTCTATGTCGGCGTCTACGAGGTGCTGGACGGCGACGAGGCGAACCCGCGCATCAAGCTGTTCGAAACGTTCGGCGCCACGGTCGAGGCGCTGAAGGCGGGCGATGTGGATCTGGTGCTGACCGACGGCACCGCCGGCGCGGGATATGTCGACGCCAGTGCGGGCGGGCTGAAGATCATCGGCGAAAAGCTCGGCACCGAGGATTTCGGATTCATCTTTCCCAAGGGGTCCGATCTGGTCGCGCCGATGAATGCTGCGATTGCCAGCATGCGGTCCGACGGGACGATCGACGCGCTAAACAAGAAGTGGTTTCTTGATTTCAAGATGGGTCAGTAAGCCGGGGTCGTGAAGGCATCTGACGAGGCAGACTTTCCCTGGTGGCTGATCCTGCTGGTCGGGATCGGCCTTTGGCTGTTCTGGCAGGTCTGGTCGAACGACATTTACGCGCAGGTGCTGGCGACGCTGTCGCGGGGCATCTGGACCACGATCTGGGTGACGGTGGTGGCGTATGCGGGGGCCTGCGCGATCGGGTTGGGGCTGGCCGTGGCGGCGGTGTCGCGCTTCGTGGTGGTGCGGCAGGCGGCGCGGTTTTACGTCGAGGTGATGCGGGGGATCCCGATTCTGGTGTTGCTGCTTTACGTCGCCTTCGTGCTGGCCCCGGCGCTGGTCATCGCGGTGAACTGGGCGGGCGGACTGCTCGGTTTGGAGCCGTGGCGGACGCGGGATTTTCCGCTGATCGCGCGGGCGGTGATCGCGCTGATGCTGGCCTATTCGGCGTTTCTGGCCGAGGTGTTCCGCGCGGGTCTCTTGTCGGTGCCGAAGGGGCAGATCGAGGCGGCCGAGGCGCTGGGGCTGACCGGCCCGCAGCGGTTTCGCCTCGTGGTGATGCCGCAGGCGTTTCGGGTGATCCTGCCGCCGCTGGGCAATGATTTCGTGGCGATGGTGAAGGATTCGAGCCTTGTGTCGGTATTGGGGGTGGCGGACATCACGCAGCTGGGCAAGGTGATGGCGGCCGGCAACTTTCGCTATTTCGAGACCTACAACGTGGTGGCGCTGGTCTACCTGACGATGACGATCGGGTTGAGCCTGCTGTTGCGGCGGGTGGAGCGGCGGTTGCGGGGGGCAGAACGCTAGACGGGCGGGCGCGGCGTACTATCTCATGCACTCAATTTTTTGGGAGGACACCATGAAACATCTCGCACTGATCCTTGCTTTCTGCGCCGCACCCGTCTTTGCGCAGACCCCGGCCCCCGAGGGCGCGGCGGTCTATATCATCGCGCCCGAAAACGGCACGACCGTGACCGGGCCGGTCACCGTCCGCTTTGGACTGACCGGCATGGGCGTGGCCCCGGCGGAGGTCGAGGTCGAGGCGACCGGGCATCACCACCTGCTGATCAACCGCACGCCGTTCGGCCAAGGCGACGAGGCGACCTATGCCATCCCCGCCGACGACAACCACCGCCATTTCGGCAAGGGCCAGACCGAGGTGACGTTGGAGCTGCCGGCGGGCACCCACACTCTGCAGCTTGTCATGGGCGATCACGGACATGTGCCGCATGTCCCGACAGTGGTGTCTGACGTGGTGACGATTACGGTAAACTAGAAACTGGCGAGTAGGGCTGGCGAAGGGCGGGCGGGGCTTCTACGTTTCGGTAGGACATGAGGAGCCCCGCTATGACCAACCCGCTTTTGACGCCATGGGACACGCCGTTCGATTTGCCGCCGTTCGAGGTGATATCGGATGCCGATTTCGGACCGGCGTTCGATCTGGCGATGGTCGAGGCGCGGGCAAACATCGCGTCGATCGCGGCGGACCCCGCACCGGCGTCTTTCGAGAACACCATCGCTGCGCTGGAATTGGCCGAGGGCGCGTTGGACCGGGTGGCGGGGGTGTTTTACAACCTTGCCGGGGCCGACAGCACCGACGCGCGCGAGGCATTGCAACGCGATTTGGCGCCGAAGATGAGCGCGTTCGCGTCGGAGGTGACCAACAACAAGGCGTTGTTCGCGCGGGTGGAGGCGGTCTGGGACGCCCGCGATGCCTTGGTGGGCGAAGAGCTGCGGGTGCTGACGCTCTACCGGCAGATGTTCGTGCGGGCGGGGGCGCTGCTGAGAGGGGCGGAGGCGGAGCGTCTGACGGCGGTGAAGGCGCGGCTCGCGGTGCTGGGAACGGCGTTCAGCCAGAACCTGCTGGCGGACGAGCGGGAGTGGTTCATGGATCTGGACGAGGCCGATCTTGAAGGTTTGCCCGAGTTCGTGGTGGCGTCGGCGCGCGCGGCGGGAGCGGAAAAGGGGCGCGGGCCGGTGGTCACGCTGAACCGCTCTCTGATCGTGCCGTTCTTGCAGTTCTCACCCCGTCGGGCGCTGCGGCAGCGGGCCTATGAGGCATGGGGGCTGCGTGGGGCCAATGGCAATGCCGCCGATAACCGGGGGATCGCGGCCGAGATCCTGGCGCTGCGGGCCGAGCGTGCGGCGCTGTTGGGCTATGCGAGTTTCGCCGACTACAAGCTGGAGCCGGAGATGGCCAAGACGCCGGAGGCGGTGCGAGGCTTGCTGATGCGGGTCTGGGAGCCGGCGCGCGCGAAGGCGCTGGAGGATGCGGGCGTGCTGGAGGCGATGCTGCACGCGGACGGAACACCCGGGCCGCTGGAGCCGTGGGACTGGCGGTACTACTCGGAAAAGCGGCGGCGCGCGGAGCATGACCTGGATGAGGCGGTGCTGAAGCCGTACCTGTCGCTCGATGCGATGCTGGCGGCGCAGTTCGACTGTGCGCACCGGCTGTTCGGATTGGAGTTCCGGGCGCTGGATGTGCCGCTGTACCACCCCGATGCGCGGGCCTGGGAGGTGACGCGGGGCGGTGCCCATGTGGCGGTGTTCATCGGGGACTATTTTGCGCGGGGCTCGAAACGCTCGGGGGCCTGGTGTGCGGCGATGCGCAGCCAGCGCAAGCTTGGCGGCGACCAACGTCCGATCGTGGTCAATGTTTGCAACTTCGCCAAGGCCGACCCCGCGCTGTTGTCCTACGACGACGCCCGCACGCTGTTCCATGAGTTCGGCCACGCGCTGCATCAGATGCTGTCGGATGTGACGTACGGGTTCATCTCGGGCACCAGTGTGGCACGCGACTTCGTCGAATTGCCGAGCCAGTTGTATGAACATTGGCTCGAAGTGCCCGAAGTGCTGGAAACGCACGCGCGCCATCATGCGACGGGCGAGCCGATGCCTGCCGACATGCTGAAGCGGCTGCTCGATGCAGGAACCTACGATCAGGGCTTCGCGACGGTCGAGTTCCTGTCCTCGGCGTTGGTCGATCTGGCGTTCCACGAAGGCGCGCCGCCAGCCGACCCGCTGCAGAAACAAGCCGAAGTCCTGGAGGCGATCGGCATGCCGCATGCGATCCGGATGCGCCACGCCACCCCGCATTTCGCGCATATCTTCACGGGCGACGGCTATTCCAGCGGCTATTACAGCTACATGTGGTCCGAAGTGATGGACGCCGATGCGTTCGCGGCCTTCGAGGAAGCGGGCGATCCGTTCGATCCGGAAACGGCGGCACGCTTGGAAAAACACATCCTGTCGGCGGGCGGGTCCGAACCGGCGGAGGTGCTGTACACCCGGTTCAGGGGACGGATGCCGGGGGTGGAGCCTTTGCTGAAAGGGCGGGGTTTGTTGGACGTGGCGTAGGGGGGGCCAGCCCCCCCGTCGCGGGGCGCCTCCCCCCGGGATATTTCCCTCCAAGATGAAAGTGGTGCGGCTTTCATCTTGGTCCAAATATCCCCGCCGGAGGCTCTTTCCAAAGGCAGCCTCAGCGCAGGTGGCTGGGGGGTTGGCCGAAGCGGCGGCGGAAGGCGCGCGACAGGGTGCTGGGCGACGAAAAGCCGGTGCGCAGGGCGATCTCGGCCAAGGGATGCCGCGTGTCGGTGATCATGCGGCGTGCGGCGGCGAGGCGCAGGGACAGGGCATAGGCGGCGGGGGTGAGGCCCAGATGCGCGGTGAAGATCTGCTCGAGACGGCGGGGGGAGAGGCCGAGGCTGTGTGCGGTCTGCGCCGTGGTTTCGGGCGTGTCGAGGCGGGTTTCCATCCGGGCGATGGCGGCGGCCACGCGCGGGTCGAGGTGGGGGGGCAGGCTTGGGTTCGCTTTGGCCGGACTGATCTGCGGTTCCGATCCGTCGCGGGCGGTGGTCAGAAAGCTTGCTGCGGTTTGCAAGGCGAGGGCCACGCCGTGGCGCGACCGGATCAGGTGCAGCATCAGGTCGGACGCCGGGGCAGCCCCGGCCGCGGTGAACCGGCTGCGGTCGATCACGTAGCGGTCGGGGGCGACGTCGACCGAAGGGTGGGCGGCGGCGAAATCCTCGAGATCTTCCCAATGCACGGTGGCGCGGTGGCCAGTCAGCAGGCCCGCGCGGGCTAGCACCCAGGCGCCCGCGTCGATGCAGCCGATAGCGGCGAACCGAGGGGCGCTGCGCGACAGGTCGCGGATCAGGGGGGCGGTGGCCACTTCGGACTGACGAAAGCCTGCGATCACGATCAGGGCATCCGCCCCTTCGGCTGCTGCCAGCGGGCCGATCGAGGGCAGTTCGATCCCGCAGGTCAGCGGCACCGCGCGGCCATCGGGCGACACCACGCGCCAGCGGTAGGCCTCGGTCGCCAGATGTCGGTTCGCGGCGCGCAACGGGTCCAGCGTGCTGGCCACCTCGAGGATCGACGACTGAGGCAGCACCAGCAGGGCCAGCGTCAGGGGGGCGGTTGCGGGCGTGAAGATCGTTGCGTGATTTGCCATAGAAATTGCGTAAATCGTCAAGCGCGGCGTTGCAACTGGGCTATGGTGGCCGCCTGATTTGGAGGTGCCCATGCCGCTTGCCATGAACCGCGAGGTTTTCATCACCTGTGCCGTGACCGGATCGGGCGGCACGCAGGACCGGAGCCCGCATGTGCCACGCTCGCCTGCGCAGATCGCCGACAGCGCGATTGCGGCGGCCAAGGCCGGGGCGGCGATCGTGCATTGCCATGTGCGCGATCCCGAGACCGGCAAGCCCAGCCGCGATCTGGCGCTATACCGCGAGGTGACCGAGCGGGTGCGCGATTCGGCAACGGATGTGGTGCTGAACCTGACGGCCGGGATGGGTGGCGATCTTTTGTTCGACGGCACCGAATCGATGAACCGGATGGGCCAGCGCAGCGACATGGCCGGAGCAGCCGAGCGGGTGGCGCATGTGGGGGCGTGCCGGCCCGAGATCTGCACGCTCGACTGCGGCACGATGAATTTCAACGAGGCCGATTACGTGATGGTCAACACGCCCGGCATGTTGCGCGACATGGGAAGCCGGATGCGCGACAGCGGCACCCGGATCGAAATCGAGGCGTTCGACACCGGGCATCTGTGGTTTGCCAAGGAGCTGGTGAAGGAAGGCGTGATCCCCGCACCCACGCTGGTGCAGCTGTGCATGGGCGTGCCGTGGGGCGCGCCGGATGATCTGAACACCTTCATGGCGATGGTCAACAACGTGCCTGCCGACTGGATCTGGTCCGCCTTCGCCATCGGGCGCAATCAGATGCCTTACGTCGCGGCGGCCGTGCTGGCGGGCGGCAACGTCCGGGTCGGGCTGGAGGACAACCTGTGGCTGGACAAGGGCGTTCTGGCCACCAACGCGCAGCTGGTCGAACGGGCGGTGACGATCATTAGCAACCTTGGCGCGCGGGTGATCACCCCGGCGGAAGTGCGCGCCAAGCTGAAACTTGAAAAGCGCAGCCCGCTTTGATCCATCTGGCCGCCATCGCGGGGCTGGTCTGCGTGATGGTGGTGCCGCGCGCGGTCACCGGTTGGCGGGGGCTGGCGTGGCTGGCGGTCGCGGCGGCCCTGGTGGCGGCGGTCGGCTGGTTCGGGTGGGCGGCGGGACTGCCGACGGCGGCGGACCGCGCGCTGGTGCTGCTGGTGGCCTTGCCGGTGATCGCGGCGATCGGGATGGGTCTGGTGATCCGGGCGGTGGTGTTGGCACGGCGCTGGCCGATCGGGCCGGATGTCATTCTGACGGCGGGTGGGGCGATCATTCTGATCGTGGGCTATCTGCGGATGTTCGATGTGATCTGAGGGAATGGAAATGGCACGCAAGGCGGCAATCATTGGTGGCGGGGTGATCGGGGGGGGCTGGGCCGCGCGGTTCTTGCTGAACGGCTGGAACGTCAGCGTGTTCGACCCCGATCCGGAGGCCGAACGCAAGATCGGCGAGGTTCTGCGCAACGCCCGCGCGGCGCTGCCCGCGTTGTCGGATGTGCCGATGCCTGCGGAGGGGCTCTTGTCGTTTGCCGGGTCGATCACGGAAGCGGTCGATGGGGCCGACTACATTCAGGAATCCGTCAGCGAGCGGCTGGACCTGAAGCACCGGGTGTTCGCGCAGATCCAGCAATCCAGCCACGGGGTGCCGATCGGGTCGTCCACCTCTGGCTTCAAGCCGAGTGAGTTGCAAGAGGGGGCTGCGGACCCGTCGGCGATCTTCGTCGCGCATCCGTTCAACCCGGTCTACCTGCTGCCCCTGGCCGAGATCGTGCCGTCGGTCAAGACCGATGCGGCACTGATCGAGCGGGTCAAGGAAACGCTGCGGGATCTGGGCATGTTCCCCCTGCATATCCGCAAGGAGATCGACGCCCACATCGCCGACCGGTTTCTCGAAGCCGTCTGGCGCGAGGCGCTGTGGCTCGTCAAGGACGGCATCGCCACGACCGAAGAGATCGACGAGGCGATCCGAATGGGCTTTGGCCTGCGCTGGGGTCAGATGGGGCTGTTCGAGACCTACCGCGTGGCGGGGGGCGAGGCGGGGATGAAGCACTTCATGGCGCAGTTCGGGCCCTGCCTGACCTGGCCATGGACCAAGTTGATGGACGTGCCCGAGTTCAACGACGCGTTGGTCGATCTGATCGCCGGTCAATCGGACGCGCAATCCGGTCACCACACGATCCGCGAGCTGGAGCGGATCCGCGACAGCAACCTGATCGGGTTCCTGCGCGCGCTGAAGGACCGCAACTGGGGGGCAGGCAAGGTGCTGCTCGATCACGACGCACGGCGGCGGGTCGAGATCCATGCCTCGGGCCACGGCGCGCCGATGGAAATGGCGCGGCTGGCCGTGCTGCCGGGGTGGATCGACTACAACGGCCATATGACCGAAAGCCGCTATCTGTTCTGCGGGTCTGAAACCTGCGACGCATTTCTGCGGCTGATCGGGGCGGACCTCAATTATGTGAAGGGCGGGCACAGCTATTACACGGCGGAATCCCACGTGATGCACACGGGCGAGGCGAAATTGGGCGATGCCCTGGTCGGAACGGTGCAGGTGCTGCACGCCGACGAAAAGCGTCTGCACCTGTGGCTGTCGATCGAACGCGAGGGTGCGGTGGTGGCCACGGTCGAGCAAATGCTTCTGCATGTTGACATGACCGTGGGCAAGACGGTGGCGGCACCCGGAAGCATCCTCGACAGACTGATGCCGATTGCCGAGGCGCACAAGGCGCTGCCCCGTCCCGCAGCCGCCGGACGGTTCGTCGGGCAGCGGGGATAAGCCATGGATTTCGGCCTGTCCCCCGAACAGCAGATGATCATCGACGCCACCCGCGCCTTCGTGGAAACCGAGCTTTACCCGCACGAGGCCGAGATTGAGCGGACCGGCGTGTTGCGGCCCGAACTGCGCGAAGAGATCATCGCCAAGGCAATCGCGGCCGGGCTATATGCCGCCAACATGCCCGAGGAGGTCGGGGGGGCCGGCCTCGATACCCTGACGTGGCTCTTGTATGAAAAGGAACTCGGAAAGGCGAACTATGCCCTGCACTGGACCTGCGTGTCCCGTCCGTCGAACATCCTGCTGGCCTGCACGCCCGACCAGCGCGAGCGGTATCTGTTTCCCTGCATCCGGGGCGAACGCCACGACTGTCAGGCGATGACCGAACCCGGGGCGGGGTCGGACCTGCGGGGGATGAAGTCGACGGCACGGCGCGATGGCGACGACTGGGTGCTGAACGGCACCAAGCATTTCATCAGCCACGCCGATGCCGCCGATTTCGCGATCGTCTGGATGGCGAGCGGCGAGGAAGACACCCCGCGCGGCAGGAAAAAGCTGATCACCGCCTTTCTGGTCGACAAGGGCACGCCCGGATTCACGGTGCGCGACGGGTATCGCAACGTGTCGCACCGCGGCTACAACAACATGATCCTCGACTTCGACAACTGTCGCCTGCCGGCCAGCCAGGTTCTGGGCGAGGTGCACAAGGGGTTCGAGGTGGCGGGCAAATGGCTGGGCGCGACGCGGTTGCAGGTTGCCTCGACCTGTCTTGGCCGCGCCGAACGGGCGCTGGGGCACGCGGTCGCCTATGCTGCCGAACGCCGCCAGTTCGGCCAGGCGATCGGCAAGTTCCAGGGCGTGTCGTTCAAGCTGGCCGACATGGCGATGGAGATGAAGGCGGCCGAGTTGCTGACCCGCGAAGCCGCATGGAAATACGATCAGGGCACGGTGACCGAGGCCGACATGGCGATGGCCAAGCTGAAGGCGAGCGAGGTTCTGGCGATGGTCGCGGACGAGGCCATCCAGATCCATGGCGGGATGGGGCTAATGGACGACCTGCCGCTGGAGCGGATCTGGCGCGATGCGCGGGTGGAGCGGATCTGGGAGGGCACGTCCGAAATCCAGCGCCACATCATCAGCCGCGAATTGCTGAGGCCGCATGGGGGGTGAGGGGTGGAAAAGGGGGGCTGTCTGCCCCCCTCGGCGCGTGCCGCGCCTCACCCCCCGAGGATATTTTTGAACAGATGATGAAACCAGATGTTAACCAATCCAGAGCATTCTGATCCGGCCGAACAGGGGGGGACCCCGATGACGGTAACAAGTGATAAGTCCCTGCTCCCAGGTGTGGGAGCAGGGCGCGCCCTGCCGCCATCATCTGTTCATAAATATCCCGGGGGTGCGGGG
>JANNNU010000231.1:0-1780 GCA_031398695.1 Paracoccaceae bacterium
GCGGAAAGGGCAGGGGGCCGGGCGCCACCTTGACCAATCCGATCTGCCGGGTCAGCCCCGCGCCATCGACCAGTGCGCGGGCGTGCGCCAGCACCGGGTCCTCGACGTCGATCCCGCACACGTATCCCGCGCTATGGTCACGGACCAGCGCGATGTCGATGCCGCCCGCACCGCAGCCGATGTCCAGCACCGAGGCGCCCGCCAGATCATGCGACCCGATCACCCGCGCCACCTCCTCGGCGCCGCCGGGCGACAGAAAGCCGGTCCCCCAGACCGCTTCCAGCATGGCGATCAGTCTGGGCGGGTAATGGTCGTGCATCATCAGCCCTCCTGCGCCGGATCGTGGCGGTGAAACACGAAAGCCACCTTGTGCCCGTCCGGACCGCGCACGTAGGCGACGTAGAATGTGGGTTCGTAACGCGCACGCGTGCCCGGACCGCCGTCGTCCGTGCCGCCGTTCTGCAACGCCAAGGCATGCAGCGCCCGCACATGTGCGGCGTTGCGCGCGGCAAAGGCATAGGTCTCACCGTTGCCCGCAGACGCCGCACGGCCGTCGAACGGCGGGCACAGATAAAAACCGAAGCCGTCGTCATAATCATGCCCCCAACCGGCCCAACCGGCATCGACATGGGCCAGCCGCGCATGGCCAAGGTCGTGCAGGATCGGTCCCCAGAAGGCGACCGCACGGTCGAGATCGTCGGTGCCAAGCGTCAGATACAGCAGCATCGCATCACCAGGGTTCGGCGCGCCAGACCTCGACCCCTTTGAACAGGGTCGCAAGCACGCGGGTTTCGGAAATCTTATCGGCGGCACAGGCAAAGATGTCGCGGTCCAGCACCATCAGGTCGGCTGAAAAGCCCGGCCGCAGCATTCCGGTATAGCCATCGCGCCAGCAGGCCCGCGCCGCGTTGACGGTATACCCTTGCACGCATTCCTCCACCGTCAGCGCCTGATCGGCGCCGAAGGCGTCCTTGGGGCTGACATTCCGCCGCGCCCTCCGCGTGATCGCGGTTTCCATGATCTCGAATGGGTTCAGCGTCGACACCGGCCAATCCGACGACAGGCACCAGTCGGCACCGGTCTCCAGCATGCGCCGAAACGCATAGACATCCCGCCACCGGTCCGTCCCGATCATGTCGAGCGCGATATCGGGAACCACCGGATCGAACTGCGCCCACAGCGGCTGGATGTTGGCGGTGGCAAGGCCCTGCAGCCGGTGGACGTCGCGGGGATCCATCAGTTGGAGATGGGCGAGTTGATGCTGGGCGGGCCAGGGGCCGTTGGCGGTCTGCGCGGCCTCGAGCCCATCGAGCGCGCGGCGGGCGGCCGCATCGCCGATGACATGCGTGTGAATGGCAAACCGCGCGGCATCCAACGCGGTGAACAGCTGCCGCGTCTCGTCGGCCCCGAACATGCATGGCGCGTTGCCACCCCCGGCATCGGCATAGGGCTGAAAGTTGGCGGCCGAGCGGTTTTCATACACCCCGTCCATAAAGAACTTGGCCGATTGCACATGGAACTCCGCCCCCGAATGCGACGTGCGCAGCGCGGTCAGACGGGCTACGGCTGTGGCGGGGGTGTCCGCCTCGGTCACCAGCGCCGCCCCGGCCACGTGCAGCGTCAGCGCGCCCTCGGCCACCCCGCGCGCCTAGATCCCCTGCCTCGCGTTCGGTCACGCGCGGGTCCAGCACGCCGGTGATGCCATGGCGGTTGACATGCGCCATCGCGGCCCGCATCCCCGCCATCCAGTCATCGTCGGTCAGATCGGGCAGGCGCGCGA
>JANNNU010000061.1:0-21111 GCA_031398695.1 Paracoccaceae bacterium
ATCGTAAAGCGAGGCCCATTCGGCGGGCCATGCAGGATCGTGTGCATCCGACATCGACATCTGCTGCGGCCTCCGGGGCTTGTTACGCTTGGCGAGAGCGTTAAAGACTGGTGAACGGGAAATCAACCCGCTCCGGGGGCAGGATGGCGGACACGATAGCGATCATTGGTCTGCAAGATCAGGCGGCCTGGCAGGCAGCCGTCGCCGTGCAAGGCTTGCCGTCCCATTCTTGGCACTATGCCAAGGGCTTGTCAGAACTTTGGAGGAATGACCCGGCAACCTCGGTCGATCTTGCCATCGTCAAAGCGAGCGGGTCTACGATGATTCTGCCTTTTCGGGTACGCACTTGGCAGGGCAATGTGGACATCACCACCCTGCCTGGCCTTTCTGGAGCGCTGATCCGCCCGGACTGCACCGCACCCCTGACGCTTTGGCGCGAATATGCAACTAGCCGCAACTGGGTGAGCGGCTACATCCAGCTCGCCGTTGCCAACGACAGGCTGGCCGTCGATCCGCCCGATGTTATCGCGTCGCACAATGCGCTGTACGTCTTTGATTGCTCGGCATGGTCCTTGCAATCCTCGATCACGCACAACATGCGAAAGATGCTGGCGCGCAGCGACCGGATCGGGGCCCGGCTGGTCACCGACCGCTCCCGGCTGGCGGAGGCGTTTCCGTCGCTCTACGCGCAGTCGATGGCGCGAGCCGGGGCATCGCTGGATTTCTCGCTCGCGGTGTTGGACTGTTGGTTCAAGGATCCCGGATTGCGTTTGCTGGGGGCAGAGGTCGGCGGCGAGATCGTGGCGGTGCTGCTGTGCAGGGTCATGGGTCCTTGGGCAGAGGCGCATCTGCCCGGAGCAACCGGCGCAGGCCGAAATTTGCACAATTGGCTCGTGTGGCAATCGGTTGAATGGTTCGCAAGTCAGGGAATTCTGCACTACAACATCGGAGGTTACGGCCGGGCTGGCGACGGGATGGAGGAAACGAAACGCCGTCTCGGGGCGACACGGCATGATCTGCGCTCCGTGCGACAGATCTACCAAAAAGACCGATACATTGACATGTGCCGGCTCGCCAAGGCCGATGCGTCCACGCTCTATTTTCCAGCCTACCGCGCCCCCCCCGGCTGATCCGACAAGGATTCGGTCAAAAGGGACGCGACCGACCGGATGACACCCTCCCGGCGAAGCGCATCAAGCTGTGCCTCCGAGATGCGGTTTCGCGCCATTTCCGCCGCAACGCCACCATCCGCCGCGACGTTCTTTAGCCAGCGCTTCCAATGCCAGGCCGACCGTTCTTCCCATATGTCGCCACTGGCGGCCACAGTGGCGGCGATGTTCGCCACCTTGCGGGCAAAGCGCGCCTCAGTCGAAAACGGGACATGCGCAATCAACAGATCGACGGGCCGCGCCGTGCGCACCTGGGTCCCCGCCGCGGCGACCGCGGAATGGCCGCCTTCGCCCAGCGAAGCGACGCGGTCGGTGCGCACCAGCACCTTTGGATTGGGCACGCTGGCGATCCAGGGTGCATCCGGGTCGGCCCGCAAGCGGTTGCGCCGGCTCGCAAAATCCTCGGTCGAGGCATAAAGCAGCGTCGTGGCATAGGCCTGATGCGGGGTGGGAAAGGTCATCGCCAGTCCGGCATCAGTCAGCGGCACGTTGAACCGGGACACGGTCAACACGTCGGCCTCTACCTCAGCGACGCAATCGCGCAAGGTGCCGGTGGCGGGCAGCCAGAATTCGTCCACATCGCAAAAGAACAGCCAGGTGGCCCCGGCCCTGCGCGCCATCTCCAACGCTTCGGCCGACAGGCGGCGTTCCAGATCCGGATCGGGATCGGAATCGTCGATCGGCAGCAGATCGAAATTCGCCGCCCGCCGTGCTTCGTCGGTGATCACCGCCGCCGTTCCGTCGGTCGACCGGGCGTCGCTTGCGATGATGTAATCCACCCCGATGGCCCGCAGATGGGCAATCGCGGGCCCAACCAGCTCGATCTCGTCTTTCATGCACAAAAGTGCCGCGATTTTCATATGCAGTCCTTCAAGAAGGCTTCGGCCAGACGGTCCATGTCCGTCACGCCATAGCGATGGTCGCAGGGCAGGGTCACCAGGGTTGCGGCCCTGGCGTGGTCGGCCGCGAAGGTGTGCGGGGCGGGTATGTCGCGCCAATGAACGGCCGGAAACAATCCGCGGGCGTGCAGCCGGGCCAGCACCCCATCGCGCGCCGCGGCAGGCAGCGCCACGGGAAAGCCCAGCGGCGCAAACCGCGGTTCGGCCTCGGTCAGGACGGCATGCGCCGACAGGTGATCGGCCAGCCGCCGGAAATTGCGCACGCGGGCTTGGATCAGGGCAGCCGGGTCGTGCAGCGCCAGCAACTGCCACGACAGCCGGCTGATCGGACGGGTGCCGACAGTCTGGTCCGCCTCGGCAGTCTGATGCAGCAGGTGCCAGAATGCGTTGTCCTGCGGCACCTCGAGCCGCGCCAGCGCCGGGGGCCAGACGCGCCGCCACCTGATGCACGCTTCCGGACGTCGCGGCATCGGGGCGCGTGATGGCGGGGGCCTGCGTCATGGCCTTGGGCGACATCGGCACCAACAGCCCACCATCCGGCACACCCACCAGCTTGCGCGGCGAATAAAGCCGCCAGTCACCCCAGGCGGGGGCTGCGGGGTCCAGCGCCTGCGCGCAATCCTCGACAAAAATGACGCCCGGATGCGCCGCCACGAAGTCACGCCAGCCCTCGCTTGGCGGCTGACCGAACATGTTGACGGCCAGCACCACATCACCTGCGTTCAGCCGACCGTCCAGCAACGACACGTCGGGCATGAAGTCGCGCCCCAGCGGAAACAGGTGCAAGACGTCGGGCGGCACGGCCAGCAGCAGGCTGCGGCAGATGTAGCCCGGCAGCCAGACCCTCGCCGGTCGCAGCGCCGCAATCAGCGCCGCCAAGGCGGAGGTCGCATTGGCCCAGGAAAGCGTCGGGTCCTTTGCCCCCCAGTGCGCCAGCAATCCGTCGCCCGGCGCGTGCGGGATCTCCAGCGCGAAAAAACCGCCGATCAGTGGAGCGAGTTGCTCGGCGCTCATCGCTGGACGCGTGGCACTGCAGGCGAGCGGGTGCGCAGACGGAACGACACAGTCGGCTTTGCCATGGACCCACGCACGTTGTTTGCAGGGTCCAGATGCCGTCCCCGACCCGATCAGAGTGTAATCGGTCGTGCCACAACCGCAAAACCCCGTCCAGAGAAATTCAGGACCGCCGCATCTGGTGTCGGGTCCGGGCCCCGGATGGCCACCGGTTGCCTGACGTCCGCCAAGCCGGTAGGACAGCGCACATAGCCTGTGGCCCGGCAAGCGTCGGGACCGGAACAGGGTCGATGGAGTGCGCAATGAGCGACGGCGACGCACCGGGATATCGCAGTGCAGACTACGCCGCGGCGGTTGCGGCATCTGGTCGGCCGATCGCCCTTGGTGCGACCGGCGGCCACCTGATCGAAAGACCCATCCCCGGCACCGAACTGACCGATCTGACGGGCCCCTATCCGCTGCTGTGCTGCACAGACTGGACGCATCTGCCCGATGCCGTGTCCGCACTGGCGGGACCGCACGTCAGCCTGACGCTGGTGACTGACCCGTTCTGCCCGTTGCCCCTTGACACCCTCTCGCGGCTGTTTCCGCTGTGCCGTCCCTTGCATGACCATTACCTGATCGACGTCAATGCACCGCTGGTCCTGTCGCGCGGCCATCGCCGGGCGCTGCGCAAGCCGTGTCCGGCCCAGATCACCGCCACCCCGGCCGGCATCGCGGATCTGGCGGACTGGATGCAGCTTTACGCCGTTCTGGTCGCGCGCAAACAGATCACCGACCGGCGCGCCTTCGATGCAGACAGCTTTCGCCGGCAACTGACCGTGCCGGGGGCGTGGCTCGTCACCGCGCGCGACGGCGACCGGCTGCTGGGTGCGGATCTTTATTACGTCGACGGACCCGTGGCTTATGCCCATCTGTCGGCCTATTCCGATGCCGGGTATGCGCTGGCCATATCCTATCCGATGATGGCGTTCGCGGTCGCGCATTTTGCCGGGAAGGTCGGCTGGATCAACCTGGGCGGCGCTCCGGCGCAGGGCGGCGAAGGCGTGCGCAGTTTCAAGCAAGGCTGGACGACCCTGACCCGCCCCAGCCATCTGTGCGGGCGCATTCTTGATCCAGCCTCTTATGCGGCTTTGGCGGCCGGGATCGACACCGACTTTTTTCCGGCGTACCGCTCGACCGAGTTCCGGCGCTGACCGGCGGCACCGCAGCAGGCTTGCGGCCCATAGGCCTGATCCCGAGGTTGAGCCTGGGGCCGGGTGTGCTAAAGGGTTCGGCATACGGACTTCAAGGGATGTCGCCATGACGCGCGCAGCGATGCTTCCGGCAAGGGCACCCGCGGACGCCGACCGGGACGGGGACGCCGACCGGGACGATCCTTCGGCCGACCGGGCTTGTGTGACGATCCTGTTGGGTCTTTACAACGGCGCTTCGTTTCTGGCCGACCAGTTGGACAGCATCGCCGCGCAAACCCATGCAAACTGGGCGCTGATTGCCAGCGACGATGGATCGACCGACCGGACGCGTGCGATCCTGCATGACTTTGCCGCCCGACACCCCCTGCACACCGTGGTTTGTTGCGACGGGCCGGGCCAGGGGTTTGCCCGCAACTATCTTTCGATGCTGCGCGGCCTGTCGGCGGCGCCGGGATGGGTCGCGTTTGCCGATCAGGATGACGTCTGGTTTCCCGACCGGCTGTCGCGCGGGCTGGTGGCGCTGGCAGAGGTGGCCGGACCGGCGGTCTTTTGCAGCCGCACCTGGATCACGTCCTCTGGCCTTGAAACCCTGCATGTATCGGCACGGCCGCGCCGACCGCTGGGATTTCGCAACGCGCTTGTCCAAAACGTCGTCGCGGGCAACACCATCCTGCTCAATCCCGCGGCGGCGGCGCTGCTGGTGGCGGCGGCTGCCGAGGCCGACACCGTCGCCGCACACGACTGGTGGGTCTATCAACTGGTGACCGGGGCGGGGGGGCGCATCGTGCATGACGACAACCCATCGGTCTATTACCGCCAGCATGACAACCTGATGGGGGCCAACACGGACCTCGCCGGACGGTGGCACCGGTTGATAAAGCTGATCCGTGGCGACTTTCGCGACTGGAACGCGTTGAACGTGGCTGCCCTGCGCGGATCGCAGCACCGCCTGACGCCGGAAAACCGCACGCTGCTGGACGAATTCTCGAGGATGCGGGTCTGCCCGAACCGCCTGACGCGGCTGCGGACGCTGTGGCGCTTGCGGCTTTACCGGCAGGGTTGGACAGGGACGGTCATCCTGTGGCTGGCTGCCGTTTCGGGCCGGGTGTGACGCGCGGCAGGCCGGAGCCGGTCGCGCCTGGCACAACGGCGGTCAGCCAGACCCGATCGTGCCAATTTGGCCCAGTTCGCATCGGTCGGATGCCGCCGCACTGCAGCGTGCGGCTTGACCGTCAAGGGGAAAGAGCGCTACAAATTTGGCAGCAAATTTATGTGGTGTGAACATCGGAATGCCTATGGTCCGAGCTTTGTGCATCGCGCTGATATTGGAGTAGTTCATGCCCGTTTCCCCCACACCCTCTTCTGCTGCCGGTGCCGGTGCCGGCGGTGCCCGCGCCAAACTCGTGCGCATCCGCGAGATCGAGAAAAGCCAGGGCCTGCCCGAGGCCGAACGCGCGCTGGTCGAACTGATCCGCGATGGCGAGCAGTCGCACCACTTCTTTCTCGCGCTGGTGCGCATCCTGATCAAGCAGAAGAAGTATGACGACGCCCTGCGCGCTGCCACCAAAGCCAGCAGCATCGCCCCGATGGAGGCAGAGCCACACGTCGCGATCGGCGTGGCCAGCCTGCGGCTGGACGACAACGAGCGCGCCGCACAGGCGTTCGCCGCCGCCCTGCGCATCGACCCGAATTCGTCTCGCGCCAACCTGGGCGCGGCTGCGGTCAAGCTGGCTGCCGAGCAGTATGACGATGCAATGGAGCTGTGTGAGCGGGTCCTGAAACTCGACCCGACGCTGGAACGCGCGCGCGAACTGCAGGCGCGCATCAACATGAAGCGGGGCCGTGGCGATCTGGCGATCAACGACCTGCGCGAACTGGTTGACAGCAATCCCGAAAACCGGCGCACCAAGCGGGCCTTCCTGCGCCTGATGCACACCGAGGGTCGCAGCGAGGAAATGCTGGACTATCTGCGCGCCGATGCCGAGGCGAACCCCGACGACAAGCGGCGTCAGAATTTCTTGGCGCGCATCGCGATGCGCGTCGGCCAACCCGACATCGCGGTCCAGCAATATGGCGAAAAGATCGAAGCAGGCTCGGCCAAGGTCGGCGACCGCGTGCGCTATATCATGGCGCTGGTCGAGGCCGGCGAGATCGACAAGGCACAGGAACTGGTTCTGGAACTCAAGGGACAGCGGGCCTCGCAGCCGATCGTGTCGCTGATCAACGGCGACATCGCACTGAAGCTGGAGGATGCCGAACTGGCGATCCGCCATTACGAGGCAGCCTGCCGCGCGGCCGACCTGGCGCCACTGGACGGGCCCGAGGCGGAGCTGTCGCTCGCCCCGCTGGATCGGGCCCGCAACTGGCGCAACCACACCATCAAGCTGATTACGGCCGCCCGCAAACAGCGTCATGGCAATGCCGCCTGAACAAGGCTTGCCCGGAAACCTGCTCTGGAGCAAGGCCGCCCTTCATGCCCAATGACCTTGTCTACCTGATCCTGGACAGCTGCCGGTTCGACAGCTTCAGGCGCGCGGCCACGCCGCATTTCGACCATCTGGGCGAGGCTGGCATGCGCTACAGCTATGCGTCGTGGACGGCGCCCTCGCACCACTCGATCTTCATGGGACAAGTCGCGCACCAAAGCCCCACGCGGGTGCTCGCCTCGGAAGTCTACAAGAAGGATTACGCGCGCTGGACGGACCGGCTGGGTTTGCCGGATCTGTCGTTCAAGACGTTCGTGCCGGAGTTGTCGCTGGCGCGGGTTCTGCAAAAGCAGGGCTACCGCACGATTGGGCGCGTCTCGATGCCGGTGCTGAATCCGCTGACGGGGTTCAACCGGTTCTTCGATGACTATCTTTTGATGAAGAACCACAACGATTTTCGCGGTATGGTTGAGGAGATCGAATTTTCTGCAACGCAGCCAAGTTACTGGTTTCTGAACCTTGGTGAAACGCATTATCCCTACATGCTGAAAAGTGAGCATCTTCCGGTGATTTCTGGCGTGCACGGCGTCGTAAAGGGCATGGATGCAGCCATCGCGCGCACGGGGGATCTGCCCGATGACGAACCGGCATTCTTCAGCCAGGCCGAAATGACGGGTCTTCATGACCAGCAGGTGACCTGCGTCGAATACGTCGACTCGATCTTTGGCGCGCTGCTCGACAAGGCGCCGCGCGGCACGCATTTCATCGTGGCCGCCGACCATGGGGAGTGTTTTGGCGAGGGCGACTATTTCGGACATGGCCCGGTGATGCACGAAAAGGTGTTCGAAGTGCCGTTCCTCGAGGGGAAGAAGCGATGAACGAACCGGTCACCACCCTGGATGTCGCCGACGATACCACAACGGATTACGGCTTTCCCGATCCGATCTTCGTGCTGGCCGCGCCGCGGTCGTTCTCGTCGCTGATCACCGGCATGATCGGTCAGCATCCCGAGCTTTACGGGATGCCCGAACTCAACCTGTTCCAGTGCGATACGGTCGCCGACTTCAACAGTGGCCTGCACGCCTCGGGGTCGGTCAAATCGCCGTTCTGGTCGATCATGCGGCACGGCCTGTTACGGGCGATTGCGCAGATCCATGGGGGCGAACAGTCGCCTGAATCGATCCGCATGGCGGAACGGTGGCTGTCGCTGCGCGAAAACTGGACCTCGGCCGACGTGCTGATCGACCTGTTTTCGGCGGTCGGTCCGCGGCGGGTCATCGAGAAGAGCCCGGCGATTCTGCGCGAACGCGCCTTTCTGGACAAGATGATCGACATCTTTCCGGGGGCGCGGATCATCCATCTCGTCCGCCATCCGGTGCCGCAAGGCAAGTCGTCGATCGCCGCGAAGGGTGGGATGGCCGTGCTGATGTCGCTGAACTCGATCGACTACCGCGACCCGAACGAAGCGGTGCTCGATCCGCAGATCGCCTGGCACGATGCGCAGATGCAGATCCTTGCGTTTCTGGATCAGTTGCCCGACGAGCAGTTCATCACGATCCGCGGCGAGGATTTTCTGAACGATCTGGACAATCACCTGCCCGCCCTTTGCGATTGGTTGGGAATTTCGCGCTCGCCCGAGGCGATCGCCGCGATGCGCCACCCCGAAGATTCGCCCTATGCCTGCGTGGGCCCGGCCAATGCCCGCCTTGGCAACGACCCCAACTTTCTCAGCGCCCCGGCGCTGCGCGAGACGCATTTCAAGGTCCCCGCGCTGGATGCGCCGGTGCCATGGCGCACCGATGGTCAGGCGCTGCATCCCCGGGTGCAGGAGCTTGCGCGCGCGCTTGGCTATGGGGATGCGACATGAGCAAGCGCAAGGCCAAGCCTGCCGCGCTGCTGGTGCCGCTGCGCGCCGGAAGCCGGCGCGATTCCATCGCGCCCGAGTTCGGCATCCCCATGACGTTCGACGGCATGCCGATGCCGATGAGCATCGTCCGCCTGCAGTCCGACCCGCGGCTCATCGCGCTGTCGATCAAGGTCCAGGCCCATGTTCAGATGCAGTTTGCGCCCACGCCGCGCAACAAGGGCATGGAAACCGAGGATGACGCCACCTATCGCACTAAGCTGGAAGGCTGGGCGGACGCGCTGGAAATCATGCTCGAAGAGGTGCTGAACGAGCTTGACCGGATCAAGCCGGCACGCAACCCGACGGCCGAGGATATGGTATGAGCCTGACAGAGCCGCCCGAACGATCCACCCTGCCGGTCTTGCGCGGCCCCGCGCCCCCCGGTCTGGGCGAAAAGGATTTCCATCGGATCGGGCGCAACGGCTTTGGCGACCAGCTCAACGCCTATCCCCATTCGATGGCCTGGTTCCGCGACAGGCTTTACGTCGGCACGACCCGCAGCAACCTGTGCCTGTTCAAGGTGTCGAAGATCGAAAAGAAGCTGGACCGCTGGCCCGTCGAATGTCCCGACTATGTGTATGACCAGGACATGCGGGCGCAGATCTGGCGTCTGGATCCGTCCGAACAGGTCCCCGGGGTCGAAAACTCGGGCTGGGAACGCACCTTTCAGTCTCCGTGGATCGATGCCAACGGCGAACGGCTGCCGCGCGAGTTGGGCTACCGGGCGATGGCGGTGTTCAAGGGAGAGTCCGATCCCGAAGACTGCCTCTACGTCGCGACCTACACGCCCGCGCGCGGTCAGGGTGCCCGGATCCTGCGATCGACCGACGGCGAAAGTTTCGACGAGGTTCCGATGCCGGAAGGCTTTGGCCGCCAGATCATCACCTTGCGGCTGGTCATTCCGTTCAAGGGTCGGCTGTTCACCAGCCCGACCGGAACCGCCGGAGGAAACCCCAACTCGGCCGGTAATGCGGTGATCTTCTGTTCCAAGGATCCCGCAAGCGGCGCGTGGGAGGTGGCAAACATCCCGAGCTTCGGCGAGAAGGAAAATCTGGGCGTGTTCGAGATGGTGGCCTGCGGGGACTGGCTTTATGCCGGCACGGCCGCGCTGATGGGCTATCAGATCTGGCGGACCCGTGCCGAAGGCGAGGCGCCGTTCGAGTGGGAATGCGTGGTGCGCGAAGGGGCGGGGCGCGGGGCGCTGAACCAGGGCGTCGCATCGTTTGCGGTGCACAACGGATATGTCTACGCCGGCAGCGGCATCCAGCACGGCGGCATCGACCGCACGACCGGCGTCGGTCCTGCCGGTCCCGAACTGATCCGCATCCACGAAGACGGCCAATGGGACCTGATCGTCGGCAGCGAGCGGTTCACCACGGCAGGACGCAAGGTGCCGCTTTCAGGGTATTCGCCGGGCTTCGACAACATCTTTGCAGGGTACTTCTGGCGCATGGAAAGCCACGACGGTTGGCTTTACCTCGGCACGTTCGATTGGCTGATGATGCTGCGCTATTCCGAACAGACCAAATGGCCGCGCCCCTTTGCGCGGATGGTCGAGCGGTTCGGGGTCGAACGGTTGATCGACCTTCGGGGCGGGGCCGAGCTTTATCGGTCGCGGGATGGCGAAAACTGGCTTCCGGTGTCCCTGCAGGGATTCGGCAACGCCTACAACTATGGCATCCGCACCATGCAATCGACGCCCTACGGTCTGGCGGTCGGTTGCATCAATCCGTTCGGGCCCCGGGTCGGGGTCGAGAGCAACGGCGAATTCAGCTATCGCGACAATCCCGACGGTGGACTTGAAATCTGGTTTGGCGAGAAAACAGGCGGACTTTGACATGCGTGCAGCCCTCTCTTCGCGAATGAAACTCTCTTTGGCCGTAGTGGCGCTGGTGTCGGTGTGCGCCGCGGCGCAGGCCTTTGTCGCGGGCCCTCAGGCGGCTGGTGTCGCCGTGGGTCAAGTGACGGCCGGGCCCGGTGCGGACACCACCCCGATTCCGGTGCAGGCGCGCGGCGGGCGCCTGACCTCGGAAGCTGTGTCGGCCGGCGGGTTGGATCGGACCTACCTGCTGCACGTGCCATCCCGGCGGGACCGCGGCAGCCCCGCGCCGCTGGTGATCGCGTTTCACGGTGGCGGCGGCGAGGCTGCCGGGTTCGCCGCGCGGACCGGGCTGGTGCAGATGGCCGATCGCGAGGGGTTTCTGATCGCCTTCCCCGAAGGCATTCGCGGGTCGTGGAACACGCAGGGCCGGCCCGCGGTGGGCTATGCCTCGCGCCGGGGCGTGGATGATGTGGCCTTCGCGCGGGCGTTGATTCGCAAGGTTTCGGCCGAGCAGGACGTGGATGCGTCGCGGATCTTTGCGGTCGGCCTGTCGGCGGGTGGCATGATGGCCTACACCTTGGCCTGCGACATGCCCGACCAGATTGCGGCCATTGCCGTGGTGGCAGCAACACTCGCGGACGAAAGCTGTTCGGGCCTCGCTGGGGTCAGCCTGCTGCACATCCACGGCAGCGACGACCAGAACGTTCCGATGCGCGGCGGGGCGGGGGCCATGTCGGCCGCCCGCGCCAGCTATCCGCCGGTGATGGAGGGAATTTCCCTGTTCGAACGGCGCAACCGCTGTTCGGCGTCGGGATCGGTCAGCCGGCCCGCGTCCGACACCGTGTGCAGCACCAGCGCCTGCGACGGCGGCGATCAGGTCGCGTTCTGCGAGGTGACGCCCGGTGGTCACGCCTGGCCCGGGATCGAGCCTGCAGGCTGGCAGGTCAAGAACAACGTCTACGTCTCGCCCAACTTCGATGCGACGGCGCAAATCGCGGCCTTCCTGCGCAACCGCTGATGCCGGACCCTGATGGCGAGTATCCCCGCAAGTGACCGAGTCAGCGCCCCTGTTCATCCTGACGTCCATGCGGTCGTACTCGTCGCTGGTCAGCACGATGCTGGGCCAGCATCCGGCGCTTTATTGCCTGCCGGAGGTCAATCCCTTTATCGCCGAGACGCTGGGGGCGTCGGTCAATCTGCTGGAAATGGTCCGAAAGCGCACGCTGGACGGGCTTTACCGCGCGGTAGCGCAGATCGAATGGGGCCAGCAAACCGAGGAGACGCTGACGAACGCCCGCCGCTGGGTCGCTGAACGGCGCGACTGGACGGCGGTGCATCTGATGGGGCATTTCGCGACGCAGCTGGCTCCGGCGCGGCTGATCGAAAAAAGCCCCAGTACCGTCCTTGCGGCCGAGCGTCTGGCCAGCGCGGTCCGGCTGTTTCCGCAGGGTTATTTCCTGCACCTGACGCGGCACCCCGTCGCGACGACAAGCTCGATCGCCAAGATCAGCAATTACAGCGACGGGGGACGCAGCCGCGGACGCGACCCCGAAACCAGCTGGTTCGAGGCGAACATAGCGATCCTGTCGATCGCCGACCAGATCGCTCCGGGAAAGTATCTGATGGTCCGGGGCGAAGATGTGCTGACCGAACCCGACCGCTACCTTCCACAGATCTGCGAATGGCTGGGGCTGGCCACCACGCCACAGGACCTTGCGGCGATGAAACGGCCCGAAGAGTCGCCCTATGCCGCGATCGGCCCCCTGTCGGCCCCGTTCGGCAACGACCCGAACTTTCTGCGCAACCCGCATTATGTCGCGCGCCCCATTGCAATGAAACCCCTGACGGCGCCGCTGGACTGGACGCAGGACGGCCGTGCCCTGCGACCGCAGACGCAGGCCCTATCGTGCCAGCTTGGGTATGGTGCGACCCATGACGCCCCGCGAACCGCGGTCGGAGGAACGCAATGACCCAGCCCCTGTTCATCATCTGCCCCGGCCGGTCGTTTTCGTCCGTGGTCTGTGCGGCGATCGGCCAGCATCCGGCGATGTTCGGCTTGCCCGAGGTCAATCTGTTTGCCTCGGACACCGTATCTCGCCTGATCGAAAGCGACATTCCGATCTTCGGGATCCCCGGAGCGATGACCGGTCTGCGGCGTGCGGTGTCCGAACTGCTGTTTCACGAACAGACCGAAGACAGCGTCAACCGCGCGAGCGCCTGGATCGAGGCACGCGCGAAGCTGTCGGGCGGCGCGATGTTCGAAGAGCTGCGCACGATCGCCTATCCCCGCGAACTCGTCGACAAGACGCCCACCAATTCGGCCCGCGAGGCGCTGCGCAGGGTGTACGCCCGATATCCCGATGCGTTCTATCTGCATCTGTCCCGCCACCCGCGTGCCACCTGCCGGTCCCGGTTTGCTGCACATTCCCGGCGCAAGGCGATGGACGTCACGGCCCTGGAACGGCTGTGGAGCACCCGGCATCTCGAACTGCTGGAATTCGGCCGGACCGTTCCGATCGGACGCTACATGTTTCTCAAGGGCGAGATCTTCTTTGAAGAACCGGCGCGGGTGCTGCGCCAGATTTGCCAGTGGATGAACATTGCAGACGACGACGCGTCCGTCGCGGCGATGATGAAGCCGGAGAATTCCCCTTTTGCCAAACTTGGCCCGGTCAATGCAAAGATGGGCAACAATCCGGGCTTCATCGAAAATCCCGCTCTGCGCATCGGCAAGGTGAAGGAAGAGAACCTTCACGATCCGCTGGAATGGGTCGAACGCGAGACGGTGTATTTCAGCAAAGAGACACGCGAACTTGCGCTGATGCTGGGATATGACGAAAAGATCTGACCTCAAGCCATTCAACCTGACCTTATCTGAAGCTGGACCGACAATATGAAGCGAACGACCCAAGGCGTTGTCACGGCCGTCCGGCAATTCGTCCACACTCCGGACGGGCCAGTCGCGCTTGTCGAACTGACGGATATCGGCAGCGGCGCGGTCGAACAGCAGTTGGCCCTGCTGTCGAACGCTGGCGAAATGCTGTCGTGGGAGCCGGCTCAGGCCACGTTCTCGACGCCGGATTGGCCGGGTTCGGGCAGCTTCGGTTCGGTCACGGCGGCGGGGGTGGCCTTTGCGTCGATCGGCGCGGCGGCGCGGTCGCTTGAGGCGAAGCTGTCGTTGGCGGCTCCGGACGGCATCATCGAACTGGCGACGAACGGCGAGCATGTCCTTGCCCTGGAAGCCGAACCGGCCCTGCACGACGGCACGCGGCAGCGGCTGCATCTGGTGCGGCTGCTTGGGTCGCGCGCGGAAACCCAGCGGTCCCCGGATCTTGCACCGTTGCGGCTGTCGGCGCATCGCTGTCTGACGGGGCTCGCCTGCATGGGCGGGCGGTTCTTTGCGATGGTGGCAGACCCGATGGCGGGGCTCGACATCTTTGTCCTGACGCCCGCCGAGGCAGGATCCGGTTTTCAGCAGGTGGTAGAGCGCGGCGGTGAACGCTACATGCTGAACGGCGCGGTGTCGGCGGTGGCTTCGGTGCCCGGCGGGCTGCTGGTCGGGACGGCGGCGTTGGCGGACGCCAATCTGCGGATCGGCAGCTGGGGTCCCGAGCTTTTACTGCTGCCCCATACCGGCGGCTGGGATCTTGTGATCGGTCAGCCCAGATTGACCGCGCAGGGTCTGCAAATTCCGGCTTCGGGCCAGATGCCAGGGCTGGGCCAGCCCGCCAACGCCGCGATCAAGGCGATCGCAACGGGGTCTCTGGGCGGCGGGACGGGCACCTGGATCGTAATGCAGCAGTTTGCCGGACGGTCGGTGGCCAGCCGCAGCGTGGCGCAGCCCGATATGTTCGCCTATCGGGGAACCGCGCGGCTGTTCGTGTCGTCGGACCTTGTTGCATGGCGCTCGGTTCCGCTGGCGCTGCCCGACGGCATCGGTGCCGTGACGGCGCTGCACGTCACGCCACGGGCCATCCTGATCGGCCATGAAGGGGCCGGCGCGCGCACGATCCCGGTGACGGTTCTGCCTCGTTAATTGGTCTTCGATTAAGCAGCTTGTCACAAAACCGGGGCGATGCTAATATTTTGGAAACTTAATTAAGTTATTGGATTTCAACATGTCAACCGATGATACGCCGCAAAAATCGTCCAAGAAATTCAAGGACGCCCCCACGGAAACCGATCTGCCAAAACGTCGCGACCGGCTCGAAGCGCTGATGGCACGGCGTGAAGGCATCGCGGAGGAACAGGACGAGGCACCGGTGCCCGTGGCAAAGCCGGCCGCAGTCAAACCGCGGCAACGCATGGCGGTCGGCGGCATGGCTGGCGGCGCAGGGATGGCAGCGGGCGGCATAGGCCTCGGGGCTTTGGCAGGGGGCGGTATGGCAGGTGGTGGCATGATGGGCGGCGGCAGAATGGGCGGCATGGCACGGCGCGGCATGGGTGGCCAGCCCGGCATGATGCAGCGGCGCGGCGGCATGGGAATGGCCGGCGGTGCGGCCGCGGGCGGCATGGGTGGCATGCAGGGCGGCGGGATGCAGGCGGGTGGGATGCAGCGCAAGATTGCCGCCGGCATCATGCGGATCCTGACCCAGACCGCCCCGGATGACCGCGGCAACGTTCCCGGAACGCCGTTCACCCACACCGGCGTGGCCGAGTTGATGCGGATGATCGGCGAACGCGCGAGCAACGAAACGGCCCCCGGGGCAAAGGTTGCGGCCAGCGTCATGCGGTTTCTGGCTGCAACACCCGGACAGGGCAGCAGCGTCGAAGGGGCGAGTGTCGAAAAGCTGCAGATGCTGGCACGCCGGATCGAAGGTCGGGGCAACGGTCAGGGTTTCTGATCGACGCGGCTGACCATCAGGGATCCGTCGGCGCGTGACGCCGCCGGGCCCCACCCATCACACGTCGACGAACCGGCTCTTGCCGCGCTTCACGGACCACAGGAACCGCAGCGTCGGGCGCAAGAACAGGCGCGGATGCGCCATCGGAAAGAAGTGACCGACATTGGGCACCTCTTTCACGATCGCATGCGGGCACAGCCGCGCGAGTTCGCGCGCCGACGGCAGTGTGGTCGACAGCCCCCCGACCAGCACCAGCATCGGCATCGTCAAGCGACGAAGATCGGCGGCGCTGAAGGTGTCTTCGCGTTCCAGATCGGCGATCAGGCTGACCCGTTCGGTCAGGTCGATCCAGCGTTCGGCGTTCTTGCGCGACCGGAACAGGCGGGGATGGCGGTAGATCTGCGACAGCAGTTCCGAGGCCATGTCGCCGGCCTCGACCTCGATCCGGGCCACGGTACGCAGATAGCCGATCCCGTCGTCATGATCCGGGATTCCGTGCAGATCGACGCCCAGTTCGGCCAGTTGTCGTTCCACCATCGGGGGGATCTGGCGCACGGGGATCGAGATCTTTTTCTGGATCGGCCGCACCCGCACATCGACCAGGGTCAGGCTCGCCACACGGTCGGGGTGGCGCAGGGCATGGGCCAGCGCGATCATGCCGCCAAACGAATGGGCCACCAGATGCACCCGGTCGAACCCGCGCGCCGCCAGAATGGCCGCCAGATCGTCTGCCATGCTGCCGACGCCGTAGCCGCTTTCGGGGGTGGTCGTCTTGCCGTGGCCGCGCAGATCATACATCAAACACGGCCCGAGCGCATTCAGGACGGGGGCCCCGGCCGCGAACCAGAACGCCTGGCTGGCCGCCAGCCCGTGGATCAGGACGATCGGTGTGTCGCCACCGTGCGGGTCGGGTGCGCCGGACAACGATCGATCGCGGTCCCGTCGCCGCACGCGCTGCGGCAGTTCCATGACGTTGAACCGGACGCCGTTCACCTCAATCCGGCTCATGGCGCTTCCGGCCGGTCGCCTGCTGTCTTGCTTGCTAGCAGCGGCACATCATCAATCCTCAAGGTAGCCCAACAGCCGCAACTGGGCGAGCATTTCTTCGCGCTGGCCATCCTCCGGGTCTTGCGCCGCCTGCGCCGCCGCCGCAGCGGCCGTGCTGCGCGTGACCGGGCCGATCACCACCGGATGCGCCGCCAGCCAAGCCGCGTCGAACAGGCGTTCGGGCACCTCTCCTTCGAAATCCTGGGGCACCGGCAGGCCAAGAGAGTGTGCGACGATCGCGGTCACATCGACGATGGCCAGCCGCCCGCCTGCGCCGCGGACGCCACAGGGCGCGACACCGGGACCGGCCATGATGAAGATCCCGTCCGGATGGTGCGTGCCCATTGCCAGAGGCCGGTCCATGACCGCAGGCTCGCGCTTGCGGACCGAAACGAACCCGTGATCGCACAGGATCAGCGTCAGGTCGGGGCAGTGTTCCATCGCCGCACCGGGAAATGCCTGTTCCCGCGTCAGCACTTGTTGGATCACCTTTTCACCCGTCACGGGGTCGGCCAGACTCAGCAGGTCGGCGATCAGGCGGGTGCGGAAGGCGTCATAGTCCTCGGGTGCGACGCCGGCCGGGCACGCTTCGGACTTGCGGCGGATGACGATCCCGTTCGACGAAGGCGTCGGGCAGAAGGCAGTGGTGCGCGTCCAGTTGAGGTTGGCGAAATTCGACATGTCGCGACGCTCGGCCGCTGCGGACCCGTCGCTGGGCCGCCAGAACAGATGGCCCAGCTGTTCCAAATACATGTTGATCCGGACCACCTTCATCGCGCCGGTAAACCCGTGATCTGACACGATCACCACATGCGCATCCGGCGCGGCGGCGTGCAGATCGCGAATGTAGCCGTCCACATCGCGGTAGTATTGCAACACCATCCTGCGAACGGCCTTCGCGGCATCGGTGCCTTCACCGTGCCACAGCAACGGATCCAGCACATGCCATGCCTGATGCTGGATCTTGTCGGTCCCGTCCAGCATCAAGGCGAACAGGTCCGGCTTGTCCTCGTCCAGCAGGCGCTGGCCGATGTTCGACCACTGCCGGTCTCGCGGCAGATGCTTTTCGACCCAGGCGTAAAGCTCGTCGTCGTACATCACCTCGCCGATCTTGCTTTCGCGTTCGAAGTCCCAGGACAGTTCCTTGGGATCGAAATCGGGGAAAGTCTTGATCCGGTCGAACAGGGTGTCGGGGTGCATGTTGCGGCGCAGGTGCTTCCAGCTCACGAAGCCGGGGATCAGGCTGCCGTTGACCACCGGGGGCGGCGACATCATGGGGAAGTTCAGCGAGACGACGCTTTTGCCTTGCCGACTTGCGATCTCCCAGATCGTTTCGCACCGGATGTCGCGCGAGTCATAGAGGGTAAAGAACATGTCGTCGCCCATGTCCTCGAACCGGACGAAATCGAAGATGCCGTGGTGGCCGGGCGTGCGGCCGGTCATGACCGAGGTCCAGGCCGGTGGGGTCAGCGGGTGGTTGGTCGAGGTCAGCGTGGCAGAAAACCCTTCGCGGACCAGCTGGGCCAGATAGGGCATTACCACGCCATCCTCGTCGGTACCGTCCAGAAACCGGCCAAGCAGGGTGAACGTTGCGCCGTCAAGGCCGAGGAGAAGCGTACGGGTCATCAGAACTATCCTGTGCTTTCAAAGAACTTTCCGGCGCGAACCCTCTGGTCCGCGCCGGCGCAAGATCAGACGGTCGCGAGCCGGCCGGCCAGAAAGGTTTCGATCTGGCCGACTGTCAGATCGTCGACGTAGCGGCCATCCTGCATGAGCAGGTTCTGAAACCCGAGGTTGCGGGTGCCAAAAGCCACCTCCATCACGATGACGAACTGGATGACGTCGATCGAGTCGAACTCCAGATCGGCGGCAATGCGCGTGGACTCGGTAATGTCCGCGTCAACGCCCCAGTCGGCGACGAATTCGGCCAAGGTCGCACGCAGGCGTTGAGAAATGTCGTTGGGTGTCAAAATGGACTCCTTGCACGAAAATGGCACCGTTCCGGGCGCTTTTGGCTGGCAGAACGCGGGTTCCTGATCTCACAAAACCTTTGGACTGCCAAGCTCTGCGAGATAGGCGAGGGTGCAGAAGCCCGCGCCGAGACGGCGGATCTGGGTGCGGACAACACCCGCGGGATGGCTGACCTCGGCCTGTCCGGCCGGGATGTCACAGGCCGAGATCACGAAATCCTCGGGTCGCCCGCCAAGCCCCATGCCAAGCGCCTTTGCCGAAGCCTCCTTGATGGTCCAGGCGATGACCGCGGCATCGGGCGTTGGCGCCAGACCCAGCAGGGCAAATTCGGATGGGGACAGGATCGCGCCCATCAAACTGGCCGCGTCGCGGATGCGATCGGGACGATCGAAGTCGATGCCGACACGCCACTGCGGCGTGGCCGCGACGCCCAGACCCACATCCTCGACATGTGCCAACGAGATCGAGGGCGCCTCGAACCCCCCCTCGGACAGGCGCAGCTTGGGTGCGCCGCGCGGATCCTTGAACACCGCCATCGCGGGTGACGCCGGAGCGTATCCACCGGACCCTGCCGCGATCAGACCACGCACGGCATGTTTGGCCGCCAGGCGGGCGAGGGCCCATTGCTGCAACCGCTGCCCGTTCAGACCAGCCGCCTCAGCCAGCTCTTCGGGGGCCAGATGCGACATCAGGCCTGTAGGACTTGGGGCTCCGCGCATCAGGACCGCCCGAAAGTCGAAGGGAAGCTGGAAATACGGCGTCAGATCCAGCACGTCGATCCGGGTCGAGGCCCGAGGCGCGGGTCGCGGGCTGCGGCGCGGCGCGACAGAGGCTGCGTGCCGGTCGCCAAATGGGCGTGGGCTGCGACCCTGCCGGGCGAAAGTCTGGGCCACCGCGCCCGGATGCTCCGGCAGCGCGACCGACACCGGTGCAGGCGGTGATACAGGCGCCGGGGTCGGTTCGTCGAGCGACGGAACAGCCAGGAGCGGCGCTGCGGCGGACGGCTGCGTCGTGTCGGTCGCCGCAGGCTCTTCCTCGGCGGGGTTGAGCAGCGCGCGTACCTCGTCCAGCACTTTGCCTTCCAGCGCGACGTAGGGCAGGCTCGACGACAGCAGCGGCGCACTGGCTTCGATTTCGCGCGCCCTGCGGCGACGGCTGGCGTCGGCGGTTTCTTCGGGCATCAGGACTGGGCGCGGATCGACCGCCACCCCGGCCACGAACACCTGCGCGGCAAGGTGGTGCAACTGGTTGACCATCCCCCGGCGGCGGTTGTCGGCCGACACCGCCAGATGCGGGCGGGGGCCCAGAATGTCGCGCACGAAGGCCGACAGAACCGCATTCGGACCGCATTCGACGAACACCCTCACGCCGTCCGCATAAAGCCGCTCGACCGCTTCGGTAAAGCGCACGCGCGAGGTGTATTGCACGATCGCCGTTTCCTGGAACGCGATGCGATCGGTCGGAAAGGGTTGGGCCGTGCCGCACGAATACAGCACCAGATCGTCGGTCTGCGGATGCTTGCGCTCGATGCCGTCGAAAATGCCGCCAAAGGCATGCGCCATCGGCAACACATGCGACGTGTGATACCCCCACGAGATCGGCAGCAGCGTGCACACCGCCCCCATCGCGACGGCCTCTTGCTGCACCCGGTCGATTTCCGCGCGCTGGCCGAACACGATGGCCTGGTTCGGGCAGTTGTCCATCGTGAAATGAACATCGGGATGGGCGGCAAGGATCGCCTCCAATCCCGGACGGTCCAGCACGGCGATGTTCAACAACCCGCCCGAGGGTACAGCGCCACTGGCCTCGATCTCGGCAAAGGTGGTGATCATGCGGGAAATGATCTCGCCGACCTGCGCCCGCGTCATGCCCAACAGCCCGCTGGCCACGATGGCCGCATTCTCGCCGGTCGAATGGCCCAGCATCGCGTCGGGGCGGATGCCCATCGCCGTCAGCAGCGAAAAGACGGCCTGATCCGCCGCGAACACCATTTCCGATCCGTAATCCACCCGGTGGATCAGGGTTTCCAGCAGCGTCTTGCCCGCCTCGTCCACCAGCGTCGGCGGTGGATGCATGACATCCTGCAGGCGCACCTCGCGGCGGTCTTCGGTCAGGGCCGCGACAAAGTCGAACCAGTCGCGCACCGCCGGAAAGGCCAGCGCCGCATCGACCATCATGCCGGGATACTGGCCCATTTCACCGGGAAACAGGAACGCCACCTTGCCCGCTCCGGTCCCCGCCATGGGGACGCCTTCGTAGTGGATGCCGTTGCGGGTCTGCAGGCTTTCGCCGGTCAGCGTCGGCAGCTTCGTGCGCACCGTTGCGATCTTTTTTTCCAGATCCGACGCACCCGCCGCGACGATGGCCAGGCGCGCAGGCCTGGCTGCCAGCGCCGCATCCCAGGTCGTCCGAGCGCGTGTCGACCCCGTGGCAAATCCGTCCGCCGCAAAGGCATCCAGCGCCGACAGAACCGCCGCCTTGTCTGCACCGGCAAACACATAGACCTGGTCCTGCAACGCCTCGCGCGCCGACGCCGCCGCTTCGGCCGGGCGCATGAAGGCGGCCGTGGCGTCCATCCCGCGACCGACCGGACTTTCCTCGAGGATCATGTGCGCGTTTATGCCGCCAAAGCCGAAGGCGTTGATCGCCGCGCGCCGCGGATAGGCCGCGGAATGGATCCAGGGCCGCGCCTCGGTGGCCACGTGAAACTGCGTGTCGGCCAGCCCCAGATCCCCCGAAACATCGTCGCACAGCGTCGGCGGAATGACCTGGCGGCTTAGCGCGAAGGCCATTTTGATGATCGCCGCAGACCCGGAT
>JANNNU010000067.1:0-46680 GCA_031398695.1 Paracoccaceae bacterium
GTCCAAGCGGGCGCGCCAGCAATGGGGCATGGTCCGCAGTCAGGTCGAGAACCTGGTGATCGGCGTGACCGACGGTTTCAAGAAGGAACTCGAGATTCAGGGCGTGGGTTACCGGGCCGCGATGACCGGGAACGTGCTGAAGCTGTCGCTTGGATATAGCCACGACGTCAACTTTGACGTGCCGCAGGGCGTGACCGTGACGACGCCCAAGCAGACCGAAATCGTTGTGGAAGGGATCGACCAGCAGCTTGTTGGCCAGGTCGCCGCGAACATCCGCGAGTGGAAGAAGCCCGAGCCCTACAAGGGCAAAGGCATCCGCTACAAGGGCGAGTTCGTCTTCCGCAAAGAAGGCAAGAAGAAGTAGGGGCGCATCATGGCGAACAACAAGAGAGAGCTGTTCCTCAAGCGCCGCCTGCGCGTCCGGAACAAGATCAAGGCGACTTCGCACGGGCGGCTTCGGCTGTCGGTTCACCGGTCGAACAAGAACATTTCGGTGCAGCTGATCGACGATGTGAAAGGCATGACCGTCGCCTCCGCCTCCTCCTTGGAGAAGGATCTGGGCGTGGTCGGCAAGAACAACGTCGAGGCTGCGGCGAGAATCGGGGCTGCCATTGCCGAGCGGGCAAAGGCAGCCGGGATCGAAGAATGTTACTTCGACCGGGGTGGGTTCCTCTTTCACGGCAAGATCAAGGCTTTGGCCGAGGCTGCCCGTGAAGGCGGCCTGAAGTTCTGAGGAGTATGAGATATGGCAGAACGTGAACAGCGCCGGGACAACCGTGGTGGAAATGATCGCCGCGATAACCGCCCCGAGGAAACGCCGGAATTCGCCGATCGTCTGGTGGCGATCAACCGTGTGTCGAAAACCGTGAAGGGCGGCAAGCGGTTTGGCTTTGCAGCACTAGTGGTGGTCGGTGACCAACGCGGGCGTGTGGGCTTCGGCAAGGGCAAGGCGAAAGAAGTGCCCGAGGCGATCCGCAAGGCGACCGAGCAGGCAAAGCGTCAGATGATCCGTGTGGCGTTGAAAGACAGCCGCACCCTGCACCACGACATGGAAGGCCGCCACGGCGCCGGACGCGTCGTGATGCGGACGGCCGTGGCCGGGACCGGCATCATCGCCGGCGGTCCGATGCGCGCCGTGTTCGAGATGCTGGGGCTGCAGGACGTGGTGGCGAAAGCCATCGGTTCGTCGAACCCCTACAACATGATCCGCGCCACGATGGACGGGTTGAAGAAGGAAACCAGCCCCCGTCAGGTCGCGCAGCGTCGCGGCAAGAAGGTTGCTGAAATCCTCCGTCGCCCGGAAAACGACGCGGCTCCGGTTGACGCCGTTGCCGAAGCTGTGGAGGCCTGAGATGACCGACGCAGCGAAGAAAACCATCGTGGTCAAGCAGGTGAAATCCGCCGCCCGCCGCCCCGCGAAACAGACCGCGACCCTGATCGGTCTGGGCCTGAACAAGATGAACCGCACCCGCGAGTTGGAAGACACGCCTTCCGTGCGCGGCATGGTTCACTCGATCCGTCACCTGGTGACGATCGTCGAAGAGCGCGGGTAACCGCACCGTAGGATGGGCCATTTTGCCCATCCTGCCATTTGAAACCGCGTTTGGCGGCCCAGTCGCTTGGGCCGTCAGTTCCGGTAGAGGAGAAGCGACATGAAACTGAATGAACTGCACGATAATCCCGGCGCCGCCAAGAAGCAAAAGCGCGTGGCGCGTGGCCCGGGTTCGGGCAAGGGCAAGACCGCCGGGCGCGGAATCAAGGGCCAGAAGTCCCGTTCGGGCGTGGCCATCGGCGGATACGAAGGCGGCCAGATGCCGCTTTACCGCCGCCTGCCCAAGCGCGGCTTCAACAAGCCGAACCAGCTGCGGTTTGCCATCATCAACCTGGGCTTGATCCAGAAGTTCGTCGATGCGGGCAAGCTCGACGTCAGCGCCGACATCACGGAAGACGTGCTGATTGCCAGCGGCATCACCGGCCACAAGCGCGACGGTATCCGCATCCTGAACAAGGGCGAGATCACCGCTGCGGTCAAGCTGGTCGTCACCGGCGCATCGGCCGCGGCGATCGAGGCGGTGGCAGCCGCGGGTGGCAGCCTGACCACGGCCCCGGTTCTGGAGCCGTTCGGCAAGTCCGTCCGCAAGACTGCGTAAGGTTGCTTGCGCGCGACAAGGTTCCGGCGCGGGGCGCAATAAGGTGTTGTGAGCGGCCTTCGGACCGCTTACATCAAGTCAAGTTTTCCCGCGCCGCCGACCGGAAAATGGTCAGGCGGCGCTGTTCTTGAAAGAGACCGGACATGGCATCTGCTGCAGAGCAAATGGCGGCGAACCTTAGCTGGGGTGCACTCGGCAAGGCGACCGACCTGAGGGCGCGCATCTTCTTTACCATCCTGCTGCTGATGGTCTATCGCCTGGGCACCTACATTCCCGTTCCGGGGATCGACGGCCTCGCACTGCGGGAATTCATGGAAAGCGCGGGTGCCGGCATCGGCGGCATCCTGAACATGTTCACGGGTGGCGCGATCAGCCGGATGGGCATCTTCGCGCTGGGGATCATGCCCTACATCTCGGCCTCGATCATCGTGCAGCTTCTGGGGTCCATGGTGCCGGCGCTGGAGCAGTTGAAGAAGGAAGGCGACGCGGGCCGCAAGAAGATGAACCAGTACACCCGCTATGGCACGGTGTTTCTGGCGGTGTTTCAGGGCTGGGCCATCGCCGCGTCGCTGGAAGCAGGCGGGTTGGCGCATGATCCGGGTCTGTTCTTCAAGCTGGCCTGCGTGATCACCCTCGTCGGCGGCACGATGTTCCTGATGTGGCTGGGCGAGCAGATCACCGCGCGCGGCATCGGCAATGGCATTTCGCTGATCATCTTCGTCGGCATCATCGCGGAAATCCCGGCGGCACTGGCGCAGTTCTTCAGCCAGGGCCGGTCGGGCGCGATCTCGACCCCGGTGATCCTGGGCGTGCTGGTGCTGGTTGTGGCCACCATCGCCTTCGTGGTGTTCATGGAGCGGGCGCTGCGCAAGATCTCGATCCAGTATCCGCGCCGTCAGGTGGGCATGAAGGTTTACGACGGCGGGTCGTCGCATCTGCCGATCAAGGTCAACCCAGCAGGCGTGATTCCGGCGATCTTCGCATCGTCGCTGCTGCTGCTGCCCACGACATTCGCAACCTTCTCGGGCCAGGCGGGTGGCGGCGTGATGTCGACGATCCTGGCCTATTTCGGGCCGGGCCAGCCGCTGAACCTTTTGTTCTTCACCGCGATGATCGTGTTCTTCGCCTATTTCTACACCTACAACGTGGCGTTCAAAGTTGAAGACGTCGCGGACAACCTGAAGAACCAGAGCGGTTTCATCCCCGGCATCCGTCCTGGCAAGAAGACCGAAGAGTATCTGGAATATGTGGTGAACCGCATTCTGGTGCTGGGGGCGGCCTACCTCGCGGCCGTCTGCATGTTGCCGGAAATCCTGCGCAGCCAGTTCGCCGTGCCGTTCTATTTCGGCGGCACCTCGGTGCTGATCGTGGTGTCGGTGACGATGGACACGATCAATCAGGTCCAGTCGCATCTGCTGGCGCACCAGTATGAAGGTCTGATCGAAAAGTCGCAGCTGCGCGGCAAGAAACGCACGGGGCCGAAGCCGCCCCCCGCCCGCCGCTAGGTCGCAGCCATGGCCAACATCATACTTCTGGGACCGCCGGGAGCCGGCAAGGGCACGCAGGCCAAACGTCTGGTGGACGAGCGGCACATGGTTCAGCTTTCCACCGGTGACATGCTGCGCGAGGCGCGCACGTCGGGCACCGAAATGGGCCGCCGCGTGGCGGACGTGATGGACAAGGGTGGTCTGGTGACCGACGAGATCGTCATCGGCCTGATCGAGGAAAAACTGGTTGGTCCCGCGCCGGGCGGCTTCATCTTCGACGGCTTTCCGCGCACGCTGAAACAGGCGGACGCGCTGGCGGGCCTGCTTGGTCGCACGGGGCAGGGGCTGGACGCGGTGATCGAGCTGCAGGTCGACGATGCGGTGTTGGTGGCGCGGGTGACCGGGCGGTCGACCTGCGGCAACTGCGGCGCCGTCTATCACGACACCACCCGGCCGACCCGGGTTGCGGGCGTTTGCGACCAATGCGGATCGACCGACCTGCGTCGTCGCGCCGATGACACGGCCGAAGCGCTGACGACCCGGCTGATGGAATACTACAAGAAAACCTCGCCGCTGATCGGGTACTATTACGCCAAGGATCAGCTTCATTCGGTGGACGCCTTGGCGGAAATCGACGATGTGGCGGTGACGATCGCGAAAGTTCTTGACAGACGTTAAGATATCTTCCGGCTCTCTTGACGATCAGCCAAAAAGCCCCTATCGCACCATCTCCTGCAAGGGAATCGCTTGCTGTCGGGCCCTGCCCGATCTGTCGGCTGTAGCGCATCGGGGCCGCAGGCTCGTGGTGCAGTTGTGAAAAAAGGTTCTGGCGTTACGGAACCGCAACCAAAAGGAAGACACGTTTGGCACGTATTGCTGGCGTCAACATCCCCACTGCAAAGCGGGTTCCGATCGCCCTGACCTATATCACCGGAATCGGCCCGCACATCGCGGACCAGATCTGCACGGCGGTCGGCATCGACCAGACCCGTCGTGTCAACCAGTTGACCGATGCCGAAGTGCTGGCGATCCGCGAGCACATCGACGCCAACTACACCGTCGAGGGTGACCTGCGTCGTGAAGTCTCGATGAACATCAAGCGTTTGATGGACCTTGGCTGCTATCGCGGCCTGCGTCACCGCAAGGGTCTGCCGGTCCGTGGCCAGCGCACCCACACCAACGCTCGCACCCGCAAGGGCCCCGCCAAAGCCATCGCTGGCAAGAAGAAATAAGGAGGGGCACCCATGGCACGCGATACCAAAGCCGCCCGCACCAAGAAAAAAGAGCGCAAGAACATTGCCGCTGGTGTGGCGCATGTGAACTCGTCGTTCAACAACACGAAAATTCTGATTTCCGACGTGCAAGGCAACGCCATTTCGTGGTCGTCCTCGGGCACCATGGGCTTCAAGGGCTCGCGCAAGTCGACGCCCTATGCCGCCCAAATGGCCGCCGAGGATGCTGGAAAGAAAGCACAGGAACACGGCGTGAAGACGCTGGAAGTCGAAGTGCAGGGCCCCGGTTCGGGCCGCGAGTCGGCGTTGCGCGCGCTGGCAGCCGTCGGGTTCAACATCACCTCGATCCGCGACGTCACGCCGTTGGCCCACAACGGCTGCCGTCCGCCGAAGCGCCGTCGCGTCTAAGTCACAAGTCATCAACCGAACCGCGCGGGTGTCGCGCGGTTCGGCATTCGTATTTTTCCGGAACCTCGAGCGTTCGCCGCTTACGGACATGGGCGGCGAGCTAGAATGGAGGCGACAGCATGATCCATAAGAATTGGCAAGAACTGATCAAACCGACGCAGTTGCAGGTAAAGCCGGGGGCCGACGCACAGCGCGTGGCGACCGTCATCGCCGAACCGCTGGAGCGCGGCTTTGGCCTGACGCTGGGCAACGCGCTGCGCCGCGTGCTGATGTCGTCGCTGCAGGGCGGTGCCATCACGTCAGTGCAGATCGACAACGTGCTGCACGAGTTTTCTTCCGTGGCGGGCGTGCGTGAAGACGTCACCGATATCGTCCTGAACCTCAAGGGCGTGGCGCTGCGTATGGACGTCGAGGGGCCGAAGCGCCTGTCGATCTCGGCCAAGGGTCCGGGCGTGGTCACCGCCGGTGACATCTCGGAAACCAACGGCATCGAAGTGCTGAACAAGGACCATGTCGTCTGCCATCTCGATGACGGCGCCGACCTGTTCATGGAACTGACGGTCAACACCGGCAAGGGTTATGTCGCGGCCGACAAGAACCGCCCCGAGGATGCACCGATTGGGCTGATCCCGATCGACGCGATCTATTCGCCGGTCAAGAAGGTCAGCTACGAGGTTACCCCGACCCGCGAAGGCCAGGTTCTTGACTACGACCGTTTGACGATGAAGATCGAAACCGACGGCAGCCTGACCCCCGACGATGCCGTGGCCTATGCCGCGCGCATCCTGCAGGATCAGCTGTCGATCTTCGTGAACTTCGACGAGCCGGAATCGGCCAAGCTGGGCGAGATCGACGTCGGGCTGGAATTCAACCCGCTGCTGCTCAAGAAGGTGGACGAGCTGGAACTTTCGGTTCGTTCGGCAAACTGCCTGAAGAACGACAACATCGTCTACATCGGCGATCTGATCCAGAAGACCGAAGCCGAAATGCTGCGCACGCCGAACTTCGGCCGCAAGTCCCTGAACGAGATCAAGGAAGTGCTGTCGGGCATGGGACTGCATCTGGGCATGGAAGTCGAAGACTGGCCGCCGGAGAATATTGAAGATCTGGCCAAGCGCTTCGAAGACCAATTCTGACATAGGGGTGCGCGTCAGCGCACCCTTTCGTGAAAATGCCCGGACATGCCGGGGAACAACTGGCGAAAGCCCAAGGTGAGCGGGGCCACACGTAGGCCCCGCCGGACAAAGCAAAACACGCATCAGGAGACCAAAAATGCGTCACTCCAGCGGCTACCGCAAACTGAACCGCACCCACGAACACCGCAAGGCGATGTTCGCCAACATGTGCGGCTCGCTGATCGAGCACGAGCAGATCAAGACCACCTTGCCGAAAGCCAAGGAACTGCGCCCGATCATCGAAAAACTGATCACGCTCGCCAAGCGCGGCGACCTGCATGCCCGCCGCCAGGCCCATGCAGCGCTGAAGCAGGACATGCACACCGAACGCCTGTTCGCAATCTTGGGGCCGCGCTATGCGACCCGTCAGGGCGGCTACGTTCGCGTGCTGAAAGCCGGCTTCCGCTATGGCGACATGGCGCCGATGGCGATCATCGAATTCGTAGATCGCGACACGTCCGCCAAAGGTGCTGCGGATCACGCCCGCACCGCGGCCTTCGAGGCTGCCGACGATTGAACCAACCGAACATGTGCACGAAACAGCCCGCGCAAGCGGGCTTTTTCAATTTTGGCAACAACTTGCGTGTTTTCCGGGGATTATTAACTAAACGCTGGTGGTGCACGGGTCACGGTCTATCTAAAGTTGCAAAAGAATCGGGAGCTGTCGAAAAAGACATGTCTGTTAAATTAGGTATCGATGTCGAGTTGCATCAGCTGTCTATGATGGCCCCCGCAGGTTACTTTGTCGGCCTGCACATCCGCTTTACGGCTCCTTTGTTCACCTATCAGACCTACGATCAGGTCTGGATCGATCACTACACTGAAGACGGCTACGTTTTGCGTGACCCGATGACCGCCTGGGGTTTCAGCACCAATGGCACCATCCGGTGGAGCGACAAATCCTTGCCCGACCCGTTCGGACTGTTCGCCGAGGCAGCGCGCTATGGCCTGCACTACGGCGCGACGATTTCGTGCGGGCCTATCAAATCACGAACCATCGCATCGATAGCCCGCGGCGACCGGGAGTTCGAGGATCATGAGATCGCTGCGGCCGCCGCGATCATTCAGCGGCTGCACGCCATGACCGAGCCGCCCGAAGAGCTGACGCGGGCGCAGATCGAGGCGTTGAGATGTATTGCAGGGGGCGACAGATTTGCGGCCGCCGCCGCCAAGTTGGGCATTTCCGAAAGCGCGCTGAAGGCAAGGATCACCTCGGCGCGCGTGCGGCTGATGGCCAGAACGACGGCAGAGGCGATTCAGCGCGCGAAGGACTATCGTCTGATCTGATCTGCGTCCTCTGCAAGGTTGCCGACCACCACCCACCCTGCAGGAGGACCCTATGCAGACCACAACTCTGTCTTTTGCCAACATCCACAACCACGGCGAGCTTTTCGCAAACATGCTTCGCGCGCGCCGCGAGTTGTTCATCGTGCACAACAAGTGGAACCTGCCCGAAGCGATGGGCATGGAATACGACCAGTACGACACGCCGGCCAGCCGCTGGGTTGTCGTGCACGACGAACACGGCCAGGTGCTGGCGGGCAACCGTCTGACACCCACGACGACTAACTGCGGCATATACAGCTACATGATCCGCGACGCGCAGCGGGGGCTGCTGGACACCATTCCGGCGCATCTGCTGTATGACGAGGCCCCCGTGGCTCCGCATATCTGGGAAAGCTCGCGGCTCTTCGTCAGCCACGATGTACCGTCGTCGATCCGCCGCCGGGTCCATGCGCAGTTGATCGCGCAGCTTGGCGACTCGGTGCGATCGCTGGGGGCGACGCACTGTCTGACCCTGCTCGCCGCGACTTGGCCCCGCTGGGCGGACCGCGTCGGCGTCAAGATGAAGGCGATGGGGCCGGTGATGGAAATCGACGGCATCGACAACCAGGTCGTCATGATGGACTTCAGCCAAACCCTGCACTAGCGCGCCTTGCGGCGACCGGTGGTCTGCTCCACCGGTCGCAGCCGCCTTCCTGCTTTCCCCCGTCCGGCAAGCCGCTTATCGTGGTACCCATGCCCGACCTGTTCGACACCCCCGGCACGCCACCACCCGCAGACCCCCAGCGCCCGCTGGCCGACCGGCTGCGCCCGCGTGCGCTGTCACAGGTGATCGGGCAGGGGCAGGTGTTGTCGCCCGACGGCCCGCTGGGGTCGATGCTGGCGTCCGGCAGCCTGTCGTCGCTGATCCTGTGGGGGCCGCCCGGCGTGGGCAAGACCACGATTGCGCGTCTTTTGGCGGATGAAACCGATCTGGCCTTTGTGCAGATCTCTGCGATCTTCACCGGCGTTCCCGACCTGCGCAAGGTATTCGAGGCGGCCAGGATCCGCCGGAAGAACGGCCAGGGCACGCTGTTGTTCGTGGACGAGATCCACCGGTTCAACAAGGCCCAGCAGGACGGCTTTCTGCCCTATATGGAGGACGGCACCATCCTGCTGGTCGGGGCGACCACCGAAAATCCGTCATTCGAGCTGAACGCAGCCCTGTTGTCGCGCGCGCAGGTGATCGTGCTCGACCGACTTGGCCTGATTGACCTCGAGCTGTTGGCACAGCGGGCCGAGCAAGAGATGCAGCGCGCGCTGCCCCTGACCGGCGACGCCCGCGAGGCGCTGATCGAGATGGCCGATGGCGATGGTCGGGCGCTGTTGAACCTGATCGAGCAGGTGGCGGCGTGGACGCTGGCCGCGCCGCTTGATCGCGCGGCGCTGTCCGCCCGCCTGATGCGCCGCGCCAGCAAATACGACAAGTCGGGGGAAGAACATTACAACCTGATTTCGGCCCTGCACAAATCGGTGCGCGGTTCCGACCCCGATGCCGCTCTGTATTGGTTCGCCCGGATGCTGGAAGGCGGCGAGGACCCGCGCTTTCTCGCCCGCCGCATCACCCGCATGGCGGTCGAGGATATCGGCCTCGCCGACCCGCAGGCACAAGGGATCTGTCTGGAAAGCTGGCAGACCTATGAACGGCTCGGCAGCCCCGAAGGCGAACTGGCGCTGGCGCAGGCGGTGGTCTACCTCGCCCTGGCGCCGAAGTCGAACGCGGTTTACGTGGCCTACAAGGCGGCGCGGGCGGCGGCGCGCGACACCGGCAGTCTTCCGCCGCCCTTGCACATCCGAAACGCGCCGACCAAGCTGATGAAAGAGATCGGCTATGGCGCGGGTTACGCTTACGACCACGATGCCGAGGCGGGGTTTTCGGGGCAGAACTACTTTCCCGACGGCATGAAGCACCCGGTCTACTACGCACCGCCCGAACGGGGGTTCGAGCGCGAGCTGAAAAAGCGGATTGACTACTTCGTGAAACTGCGCGCCAAGCGACAGGGGGCGGCGGACTGATCAGGGGTGCCGGTGGGGGCACGTTGTGGCGTTGGAGAGGTCACGCACCTTTCCTACATCGACAATCCGCCCGCCAGATCCGGCATGTCGAGCGCCGCAAAGCCGTAGTGCCGCAGCCAGCGCAAGTCGGATTCAAAGAACGCGCGCAGGTCGGGAATGCCGTATTTCAGCATGGCGATCCGGTCGATTCCCATCCCGAAGGCAAATCCCTGCCATTGCGCAGGGTCCACCCCCGCTGCTGCCAGAACCTTGGGGTGCATCATGCCCGACCCGAGGATTTCCATCCATTTGTCGCCCTGACCGATCTTCAACTGGCCGCCTTCCCAGGAACAGCGGATGTCGACCTCGGCCGAGGGTTCGGTGAACGGGAAATGCGAGGCGCGGAACCGCAATTCGACCGATGGCACCTCGAAGAACGCACGGCAGAACTCTTCCAGCACCCATTTCAGGTTGGCCATACTGATGTCGCGGTCGATCGCGATCCCTTCGACCTGGTGGAACATCGGCGTGTGCGTCTGGTCCATGTCCATCCGGTAGACCCGGCCCGGCGCGATGACCCGCAGAGGCACGCCATGCTCCATCATCGCGCGGATCTGCACCGGGCTGGTGTGGGTGCGCAGCACATGCGGCGGGCGGTTGTCGCCCTGCGCGCGGTGCATGAAGAACGTGTCGTGTTCCTGCCGCGCCGGGTGTTCCGGCGGAATGTTCAGCGCGTCGAAGTTGTACCAGTCGGATTCAACCTGCGGCCCTTCGGCGACGGCAAACCCCATGTCGGCAAAGATCGCCGTCAGCTCTTCCATCACCTGACTGACCGGATGGATCGACCCCATACGGCGCGGCCTGCCCGGCAAGGTCACGTCCAGCCATTCGGCGCGCAGGCGCTGGTCCAGCGCGGCGTCGCCAAGCGCCGCCTTCTTTGCGCGCAGGGCGGCGTCGATCTCGTCCTTGAGGAGGTTCAGCGCCGCCCCGGTCACCTTGCGCTGATCTGCGTCCATCTTGCCCAGCGTCGCCATCAGGGCGCTGATTTCACCCTTCTTGCCCAAGGCGGCCAGCCGGATCTCCTCCAGCGCGGCCTCGTCGTCGGCGGCGGCGATCCCGGTCAGGTATTTGGCTTTCAGCGCGTCCATCTCAGACCCCTTGGTGTGCGGAGTGTTGCTAGCGGGGCAGGGGGTGGAATGCAAGCGCGCGGACCCGCGCAACAAAAAACCCGCGACCTTGCGGCGCGGGTTTCGTTGCGATCAGGGCAACGCGATCAGGCTGCGGCGGCAGCCGTCTCGGTCACGGCGGCGCGGGCTTGCGCCGCGATGGCGTTGAACGCCTCGGGCTCGTGCACGGCCAGATCGGCCAGAACCTTGCGGTCCACCTCGATGCCGGCCTTGGCCAGACCGTCGATCAGGCGCGAATAGGTGAAGGCCGGGTCGAACATCCGCACGGCCGCGTTGATCCGCTGGATCCACAGTGCGCGGAAGTTGCGCTTGCGGGTCTTGCGGTCGCGGGTGGCGTACTGCTGGGCCTTGTCGACCGCCTGAGTGGCCGTCTTGAAGTTCGTGGAACGGGCGGCATAGTAACCGGCCGCTTTCTTGATCACCTTGCGGTGGCGGGCGTGCGTGACGACGCCGGATTTGACGCGGGACATGGGGGCTCTCCTTACCGGTCGTAGGGCATGTATTTCTTGACGATCTTCGCATCGGACGGGTTCAGGAGCATGGTTCCCGAAGCGTCGCGAATGAATTTCGTCGAGCGTTTGATCATGCCGTGGCGCTTGCCGGCGACGCCGGCCTTCACCCGACCGGAGGCTGTGAAGCTGAAACGCTTCTTGGCCGCCGACTTGGTCTTCATCTTGGGCATTTCGATCTCCATCGTGTCGGGCGCGGCTTGGCATGCCACTTTGGCCAGCCGCGCGGGGGTATTCCAAGCGCCGTCGTATAGGCGGCGCGGCGGGTCAGTGCAAGGGGGGATGTGACGAAACCGTGTCAGTTCAGGACGCGGCCGATCACGCGCAGGAACACATCCGGGATCTCGGCAAAGGTGTAGCCGCGCGGGTTCTGCGTCAGGGCGTAGGCCAGCAGGCAACCCCCCACCAGGATCATGATCGCCCCGATGCGGGGTGGGCGGCTTTCGGTGAACGCGGCGAGCAACGAGGGCAGCGACAGGGCGACCAGCACCACCCCGATGACCAGCAGAAGATCGTTTTCCACAATATCCCCTTACAACGTCGCCCCGAACGTTAGCCGGGATCGACGCTGTGGATCAAGCGTTCATCGCAAGGCGCCACGCGCAGGATGTTCGTCGTGCCCTTGACGTTGAACGGCACGCCCGCGGTGACCACGATCATGTCCTCGGGTGTGGCAAACCCATCGTCGCGGGCCACCTTGACCGCCGCCAGCACCGCGCCCTTGAAGCGGTCCTGCGGTTCGGTGATCGCGCAATGCAATCCCCAGGTCAGCGACATCCGCCGCGCGGTGGACATCAGCGGCGTCAGCGCCAGGATCGGCACGCGGGGGCGTTCGCGCGCCACCAGCGACGCGGTCGTGCCGGTCTGGCTGAAACAGGCGATGGCCCTGATGTTGGTCGCCTCGGCGATCTCGCGGGCGGCCGACACGATGCCGTCAGCGATGGTTTCGCGGCGTACCACGCGGCTCGCCTCGATGATCTGCACGTAGGTCGGATCCTTTTCGACCGACAGCGCCACGTTGTTCATCGTGGTGACGGCCTCGATCGGATACTTGCCCGCCGCCGATTCCGCCGACAGCATGATCGCGTCGGCGCCTTCGTAGATCGCCGTTGCCACGTCCGACACTTCGGCCCGCGTCGGCACCGGCGATTCGATCATCGATTCCAGCATCTGGGTCGCGACGATCACCGGTTTGGCGGCCGCGCGCGCGCCGCGGATCAGGCGTTTCTGGATCGGCGGCACCGAGGTGACCGGCAGTTCCACCCCCAGATCGCCGCGCGCCACCATGATGCCGTCCGACACCTGCAGGATCGAGTCGTAGGCCTTCACCGCGGCGGGCTTTTCGATCTTCGACAGGATCAAGGCGCGACCGCGTGCAAGCGTGCGCGCCTCGATCACGTCTTCGGGGCGCTGCACGAACGACAGCGCCAGCCAATCGACGCCCAGTTCGCAGACAAATTCCAGATCGCCGCGGTCCTTGTCCGACAGCGCCGCCAGCGGCAGGACCACGTCGGGCACGTTCACGCCCTTGCGGTTGGAAATCTGGCCACCCACCTGCACGGTGCAGTTGGCGAAATCCTTGCCGCAGGTGTCGACGGTCAGTCGGATCTTGCCGTCGTTGACCAGCAGAGACGCACCCGGTTCCAGCGCCGCAAAGATTTCGGGGTGCGGCAGGTTGACCCGTTTCGCATCGCCCGGCGCGCTCGACAGGTCCATGCGGAAAGGCGCACCTTCCACCAGCTCCTCGCCCGCCGGATTGGTGAACGTGCCGACCCGCAGTTTCGGGCCCTGAAGATCGGCCAAAATGCAGATCGGGCGGCCGGTGTCGGCCTCGACCTTGCGGATGTGAACGTGGCGCGACCGGATGTCGTCGTGCGTGCCATGCGACATGTTCAGCCGGAACACGTCCGCCCCTGCCTCGAACAAGGCGCGGATGGTGGCATAGTCGCTGGAGGCCGGGCCGAGGGTGGCCACGATCTTTACGTTCCGAAGGCGTCTCATGCCCTAATCCTTTGCGTCGCAGGTCCGGCGTCGTGGTAAGCCGCGCAACTTATTGCCCAAAGCAGCCTGCGGGGCAACTGGCGGTTTCCCGTCAGCCCGGATAAACCCTGAATGGAACAATTGCACGACGGAGATGCCGTGGCCGATGCCTTTGAAATCAGCGGAGAGGACCGGCCCGGCCGCTGGCTGATCACGTGCGACCACGCCAGCAACCGCGTGCCGGACTGGGTGGCCGGGGGCGATCTGGGTATCGGGTCGGATGACATGGCGCGTCACATCGCGTGGGACGTCGGGGCGGCGGGCGTGGCTCGGGCGCTGGGGCAGGCGCTGGACAGTCCGGTGATCTGTTCCGATTTCAGCCGGCTGGTGATCGACCCAAACCGCGGCGAAGAGGACCCGACGCTGGTGATGAAGCTGTATGACGGCACCATCATCCCGGCCAATCGCCACGTCGGAACGGCCGAGGTCGAACAGCGTCTGGCGCGGCTCTATCGGCCATATCATGCGGCGCTGGCCCGGCTGGCCGCACGCCAGCCCGATACGGTGATCGTGGCAATCCACTCGTTCACCCCGTGCCTCAAGGGCCGCCCGCCGCGGCCGTGGCAAGTGGGTGTGCTCTACAGCCATCTCGATGACCGCCTGTCGGTGCCGCTGATCGCGGCCCTGCAGGCCGCGGGGGACCTGTGCGTGGGCGACAACGAACCCTACGCCGGCCATCTGCCGGGCGATGCGATCGACCGGCACGCCTTGCAGCTGGGCCGCCACAACACCCTGATCGAGGTGCGCAACGATCTGATCGCGACCGAAGCAGGGCAGGGGGTCTGGGCCCGACGCCTCGCGGGCGTTCTGCCGCAGGCGCTTGCGACCGCGCAGGCCGGCGCTCTGACGGCGCGCACCACAGGATCGCACTTGCCCACAAAAGGAGCCTGAGATGACCGAGCTTGACCCCGCCACCCGCCAAAGCCTTGAGGCGGCCGCGTTCCGCGCGCTGATGCAACACCTTCTGGTGGCACGACCCGAGGTGCAGAACATCGACCTGATGAACCTTGCCGGCTTCTGCCGCAACTGCCTCAGCCGCTGGTATCAGGAGGCTGCACAGGCGCAGGGCATCGCGCTGACCAAGGATGAGGCCCGCGAAATCGTCTATGGCATGCCCTATTCCGACTGGGTCACACAGAACCAGACGGCGGCGGATGCAGCGAAACAGGCAGAATTCGCCGCAGCCTTTGCACAGAACGTCGGCGGCGAGCCCCCGGCCAAGGACTGATCCATCGACAATCCTGCGCCATTACCCCGCCCGTGCCCCAACGGGAAACAGTAGCGCAAAATTCCGCCAAAAATTTCACTTTATTGGTTAATTCGGCTCCCGTACCCCAATCGACCTTGCGGAGAGACGGATGGAAATCCTGATGCTGTTGGCCTTGCCCCTGATGCTGCTTGGCGGGCTCATGCTGGATGCGGCCACCAGCGATGACGATGACCCGCGCGAGCCAGAGGATGATGCCGATCGGCCGTCGATCCTCTGACGGTCAGATCGCGGTCTTTCGCATCTCGTCGATGTAGATCTCGCGCAGGCGGGCTGCGACCGGACCGGGCGTTCCGTTGCCCAGATCCACCCCGTCGATCTGCACCACCGGCATGACGAAGGCCGAGGCAGAGGTGGCAAACGCCTCGTCGGCGTGTTGTGCCTCGGCGATGGTGAAGGGGCGCTCTTCGACCTCCATCTGGGCCTCGGCCGCCAGCCGCAGGACGGCCACGCGCGTGATGCCGTGCAACAGGTCATGCGACAACTGACGCGTGATGATCCGGTTGCCCTTGACGATGTAGGCGTTGTTCGACGTGCCTTCGGTCACCGTGCCGTCCTGCACGAACCAGCTGTCGTCGACCGCCGCCGCCTTGGCCATCATCTTGGCCATCGAAGGATACAGCAGTTGCGTCGTCTTGATGTCGCGCCGACCCCAGCGCAAATCGGGGACCGAGATCACCTTCCAGCCGGTCCGTGCCGCGGGGCTGTCGGCCAGACCGGGCTTGTTTTGGGTAAAGGCGACCAGGGTCGGAGGCGTCGGCGTGGCGGGATAGGCAAAGTCGCGATCGCCGGGGTTGCCGCGCGTCACCTGCAGATACACCATCCCGTCGGTGATCTGGTTGATCCGCACCAGATCGCGGAAGATCGTCAGCAGCGCGTCATCGCTGCAAGGGCTGGCCATGTCAAGTTCCGCCAGGCTGCGCCCCAGCCGGGCGCAATGGCCGTCAAAGTCGATAAGCTTGCCGTCCAGCACCGAGGTGACCTCGTACACGCCGTCCGCCATCAGGAAGCCGCGGTCGAAGATCGAGATCTTCGCGTCGGCTTCCGGCAGGTAGTCGCCGTTGACATAGACGGTGCGTGACATGGCGCGGCTCCTGTTGGGGTTGGTGCCGAAGTGGAACACGCGGCGGGCGCTGTCAAGGGATTGGCCTCAACCGCCGCCCGTGACCCGCGCAAAGCCATATCGTAACCGCGCCACCGATGCGTCGTGGCCGCCGTCGAAGGTGCAGAACTCCAGCCGCTTGCCCGCGGGATTGGCGCTGCGCGCACAGGTCATGCCTTCGGGTGCGGTGACGGTTTCGGTGCCGGTGTAGCCGCCATAGGCGGCATACATTGCCAGCACCTTGGCCACGTCGCCCTGACGCGTCGCGCCGATCGCCCGCCCGCCCAGCGGCACGGTCGTGTCGCGGGTGCCGTGGATGTGCACAATGTTCGCGGGCGGCGACGTGCAGGTGTCGGGCTCGGGGCCCCAGAACGTGCCGGACAGAGGCACGAAGCCGGCGAAACTGCCCGACATGTCGCAGGCCATCGTCCAGGTCATCATGCCGCCCGCCGAAAACCCCGACAAAACCGTGCGGGTCGGGTCCAGCGTGATCCTTGTCTTCAAATCGGCCAGCACGGCGGCGACATAAGCCTCTTCGCGCGCCTCGGTCGCCGTCGGGTTTTGCGGGGTATGCGCAAGTTGCCAGTCATCGCCCACCGCATCAAGCGCGACCAAAGCGATCCCCAGATCGTCGGCCAGCCCGCGCAAGGCCCTGTTGCGCATTTCCGCCCCCGCCGTGCCGCGATACCCATGGGCGAACAAAAGCGCTCCGGTCGGCCGGTCGCCCACGCCGTCGGGCACATACAGCCGATAGGCCCGGTCGCCGACCACACAGTCGGTGTCGGGGCCGCAGGCAAAGGCCGGCCCCGCCAGAAACAGCCATAAAACGCCAAGCAGAACGCGCATCCCGACATCTCCCCGATGAATGCGGGCACTTTGGGCGCGTGCCGAACGCGACGCACCAAAATTCTGAGTGAGCACAGGCGCGCCATGGCCCGCGCGGCCGATGCTGCAGGTGCAAAATGACCCTTGCCTGTGGTGGCGCAAGATTATAACCCGATGCGAACTGGGATCGAAATTTCATTGCGAGTCGGATATGTCCTTTCGCCTGCAACCCACGCCACTTGCCCGGCCAAACCGGTGCCAGCTGTTCGCGCCCGGCTCGCGCCCGGCGGTGTTTGCCAAGATGGCCGCCTCGGCCGCGGATGTGGTGAACATCGACCTCGAGGATTCGGTGGCGCCGTCCGACAAGGACGCTGCACGGGCCAACGTCATCGCGGCAACGCGCGAGGTGGACTGGGGCCGCAAACACCTGTCGGTCCGGATCAACGGGCTTGATACGCCGTGGTGGTATCGCGACGTGGTCGATCTGCTGGAACAGGGCGGCGATCGGCTGGATGCGATCATGATCCCCAAGGTCGGCTGCGCGGCCGACGTCTATGCGGTGGACGCGCTGGTGACGGCGGTGGAACGCGCGATGGGACGGACCCGGCCGATCGGGTTCGAGGTCATCATCGAATCGGCCGCCGGAATCACTCATGTCGCAGAGATCGCCGCCTCCAGCCCACGCTTGCAGGCGATGTCGCTGGGTGCCGCCGATTTTGCCGCCAGCATGGGGATGCAGACGACCGGCATCGGGGGCACGCAGGACAACTATTACATGCTGCAGGCCGGGGTGCGGCACTGGTCCGACCCCTGGCATTGGGCGCAGGCCGCCATCGTCGCCGCATGCCGGACGCACGGGATTCTGCCGGTCGACGGCCCGTTCGGCGATTTTAGCGACGACGAAGGCTTTCGCGCACAGGCGCGGCGTTCGGCGACGCTGGGAATGGTCGGCAAGTGGGCGATCCACCCCCGGCAGGTGGCCTTGGCGAACGAGGTGTTCACACCATCCGATGCCGCCGTGGCCGAGGCGCGCGACATTCTTGCCGCAATGGCCGAGGCCTCCCTGCGTGGCGAGGGCGCGACGGTCTACAAGGGGCGTCTGGTGGACATCGCATCGATCAAGCAGGCCGAGGTCGTGGTCCGGCAAGCGGAAATGATTGCTGCGACATGACGCAAGGTCAGTTGACAGAGTGATCACAAAAGGTTCACATTAACGCAGGCAACGCCCGAAACTGGGGCGAAATGCGAAAAGATACCCGCGCTGTGCATCAGGGAAGAGGAGGTCCCGCACAGCAAAAAGGGGAGGATGCACGCCCCGGGCCATGGTCCGGGGTGTTGCTGTTATAGGACCTCCTATACAGGCGACCTGTCCGGTCTGACACCCACGTGGCACAGAACCGCGCGACCCGTCAGGCCGACTGCTCGCTCGATAGTCCGCGCAAAGCCGAAATCGCCATCCGCATCATCGCGTCCAGCCACAGCCGAGCATCGTCTACCGCCGCGACATAGCTGGTCATGCTCGGGGCCAGACCGGGGATCTGCTGACCGATCCGCGGCGCCATAAGGTAGGTGAACGCGCCGATCGCCGCGATGACCATCACCAGCACGAACCCGTTGCGAAATCCGTTACCGGTCGGTTGCGGGGCTGGCAAGCTTTCGGCGACTGTCGCCAGCTCGCCGCTGCGCCGGTCGGTCGCTGCGCGCAGGGTCGAATTGATCTCGTCGATCGCAGGCAACATTTCGCGGCGGGTCTGCGGGCGCTGCGCCGCGCGGGGTTCCGGGTCTGCCCCCTTCATCATCGCGATGCGTTGCGCGGCCGCGCTGGCCGGGGGATTGGGTGCGGTATCCGCCGGGGCAGCGGCGACGGGGCTGGCGGTCGACAGGCCCATCTCGGTCTGGGTCTCGATCGGCTGGCTGGCCTCGGCCCGGCGCGCGGCGGCCTCGCGTTCGGCTTCCTCACGCAGAACGGCCACCACGGATTCGTCCAGACCTCTCGGTTTGGCCGCAAGGTCGGGGGCGGCAGCCTCGGTCCCGCCCGCGGGTGGTGCGTCGAACAAGGCGGCTTCTTCGGCGGCAGCGGCCTCGGCAAGCGGCGATGGCTGGAACCACGATGTACCACAATTCGAACACTGCACATCCCGGCCCGCCCTCGGGATGGCGGCAGCATCGACTTCGTATTCCGCATCGCAATTCGGGCAGACCAGCCGCATCCTTGAAATCCTTGCCGTTTCCATGCGCCCACTTCACGTTCTAGCAACGATGGGGACAATATCCAAGTGTTTGTGGTTAATACGCGACCGGCGGTGATTGAAACCACCGACCGCATCAGCCAAGGTATCCGCGGATCAGGAAGAGGCCAACCCGCGTGATCGCGTTTGACAGTGCAGCCTACAATTACGGTGGTGGTGAATTGCTGTCCGAAGTGTCGCTGCGTCTGGCCCCGGGATCTTTTCATTTTCTGACCGGGCCGTCGGGGTCGGGCAAGTCGACATTCCTCAAGCTGTGCTACGCCGAACTGCTGCCGACAGCCGGTCGCGTGACGCTGTTCGACCGCGAGGTGCGCGGCCTGTCGCGCGACGAGGTGGCGCTGACCCGCCGCCGGATCGGCGTGGTGCATCAGGATTGCCAGTTCCTCGATCATCTGCCCCTGGCCGCCAATGTGACATTGCCGCTGACCGTGGCGGGCCGCACGGGCCCTGTGCAGGATCTGACGGACTTGCTGGGGTGGGTCGGTCTGGGCGCGCTCGCCGGGGCGTTGCCGCCGTCGCTGTCGGGGGGCGAGCGGCAGCGGGCGGCGCTTGCGCGAGCCGTCATCATGGGGCCGGACGTCATTCTGGCGGATGAACCCACGGGCAACGTCGATTGGGACATGTCGCTGCGCCTGCTGACGCTGCTGGTCGAACTGAACAAGATGGGCAAGACCATTCTGGTCGCGACGCACGACCTGAACCTGATCCGGCAGGCCAAGGCGCAGGTCGCGGCGCGGGTTCTGCGGATCTCGAAACGGCGCATCCAGTTGGCGGGGGCCGATCTGTGAAACTGCCGACGATCCTTGCGTCCGACCCGCAGGCCGACCGCGTCGTCCCACCCTCGGGCGCTGCGGCGCGGCTGACCGGGCTGGTGGCCGGGGCGATGGCGTTTCTGGCGGTCTTTGCGTTGGCTCTGTCGCTGGCCGCGGGCCGTTTGGCCGACCGCTGGGGCGAGGCGCTGGCGCGCACGGCGACGGTGCGCATTTCGGCCCCGCCCGATCAGATGACACTGCAGACCGAGGCCGTGCTGGCGGTTCTGGCCGCAACGCCGGGCGTCGCCACGTCGCGCGCGCTGAGCGTAGAAGAACAGCACACGTTGCTGGCGCCCTGGTTCGGTCCCGATCTGCCGGTCGAGGCGCTGCCGCTGCCGCAACTGATCGAGGTGGTCGAAACCGGCGCGGGGTATGACGGCGAAGGGCTGCGGCAGCGGCTGGCGGCAGAGGCGCCGGGGGCCGTGCTGGATGACCACACCCGCTGGCGCAAGCCGCTGGTACAGGCGGCGGGGCGGTTGCGGCTGCTGGGCTGGGTGTCGATGGGGCTGATCGGTGCGGTGGTCGCGGCAATGATCACGCTGGCGGCAAATGCGGCGCTGGCGGCCAACGGTCAGGTGATCCGGGTGCTGCGGCTGGTGGGCGCGCGCGACACCTACATCGCGCGGGCGTTTGTGCGCCGGTTCACGCTCAGGGCGTTCTGGGGGGCGGCGGCGGGATCGGCGGTCGGGATGATCGGAGTCGCCCTGTTGCCCCGCGCCGATGCGGCGGGCGGGTTTCTGACCGGCCTGGGGTTTCAGGGGGCAGGCTGGCTGCTGCCCTTGCTGCTGCCGGTTCTGGCGGGCGCGGTGGCCTTTGCCGCCACCCGCGCCGCGGCCCTGGCCAAATTGAGGGAGTTGACCTGATGCGCTGGCTGCTGTCGCTGATCTTCGTCGCGCAGATGTATCTCGTGCTGATCGTCCTGATGCTGGTGTTCACCCCGGTGGCGCTGGTCTGGCGGGGGGCGTCGTTCTTTTGGATGCAGGCGTTCTGCCGCTGGACCCGGGTGTCGGCTCGCGTGATGGTCGGTTTGCGCAGCGAGGTGCGCGGCACCATTCCCAGCGGCGCCGTCCTGATCGCATCCAAGCACCAGTCGTTCTTTGACAGCATCATCCTGTTTTCCGTGCTCGACGCACCGCGCTTCATCATGAAAAAGCAGCTTGCCTATCTGCCGATCGCAGGCTGGCACGCACTGCGGATCGGCTGCGTGCCGGTCGATCGCGGCAAGCGCGGGCAGGCGATCAAGCAGATGGTCGATGCCGTGGCCGCCGGGGCGCAGCGCCCGGGCCAGCTGATCATCTATCCGCAGGGCACCCGCATCGCGCCCGGCGTGCACGCGCCCTACAAGGTCGGGGCGGCGGCGCTTTACACCCAGTTGGGGCAGACCTGCGTGCCGGTCGGCACCAATGTCGGGCTCTTCTGGCCCCGGCACGGCATCTGGCGCAAACCCGGGTTGGCGGTGGTGGAGTTTCTGCCCCCCATCGCCCCCGGGCTGGACACCGTACCCTTCATCGCCGAGCTGGAAGCCCGCATCGAAACCAGCTCGAACGCGTTGATGGCCGAGGCGGGGTTCCGGGCACCATGATGGACTGGATCGCCACCGACGCCGACCTTCTGCGGCTTTACGGGCAACCGTCCGAGGCTGCACGGGTCAAGGTCGTGCCGCATCTGACGCCCAGCTACCGCGCCCATATCGAACGGTCGCGCTTTTGCGTGCTGACGACGGTAGGCCCCGCGGGCACCGACGGCAGCCCGCGCGGCGACGAAGGCCCCGTGGTGACGGTGCTTGATGACCGTACGCTGGCCCTGCCCGACTGGAAGGGAAACGAGCGGATCGACAGCCTGCGCAACATCGTGACCGATGGCCGGGTCAGCCTGCTGTTTCTGGTCGCGGGGTCGAACACGGCGATGCGAGTCAACGGTACGGCGCTGCTGACGGCAGACGCCGATCTGCGGGCGCGGTTCGCCCGGGGCGACCTGACGCCGCGCACCGTTATTGTCATCCGCGTGGCCGAAGTCTATTCGCAATGCGCGCGCGCGCTGATCCGGTCCGCGCTGTGGACCTCGGGGCCGCAAAACGATGGTCTGCCGACGGTGGGCGACATGCTGCGCGAGGCGACCGACGGCCGGTTCGATGGCGCGCAGTATGACGCGGCCTGGGCCGAACGTGCCAAGGCGACGATGTGGTAGCCGCGCCGTTGCCTTGGCACCTCATCCGAGCAGACAGTCGTTCACCGCAAAGTCCAGCGCCAGCGTCGCTTCGGGCCCAAAGCGGCGGCCCGCCACGGTGAGGCCGGATCGTCGTAGGTCAGCACGTTCAGCGTGACCGTGCGGCCTTCCAGCGTGCCATCTGCAACGGCGGGCAGCGACGTCAGCAAAAGCGCGAGAATCGGGCGAAGCAGCAGCATGTAACACCTGTGTTCTGGTCGCAGCGTGCCGCAACCGCCCGCCGCTGTCTTGTGGCAAATGCCGTCAACCGCCCTGCGCCGCCTTGCGCGCGCGGTAATTCGCGACCTTGTCGCGATTGCCGCAGGCGACCGTCGAACACCAGCGCCGGCGGTTGTTCTTGCCCCGGTCATAGAACACCATCGTGCAATCGGGGTTCTGGCAATGCTTCAGCCGGTCGGGCTCGTGGTCTTGCGCGAACCGCGCAAAATCCAGCGCCGCTGCCGTCGCCAGCGACAGTGGCGCGTGCCGTTCCACAAGCCGGGCCGCGCCGCCGGTGATCTCGAGGTGCCGGACAAAGCGCGCTTGCTGCAAGTGGGCGTTGACCAGATCGGCCACGGGGTCGGGCACCGGCTTGCCCAAGGCCAGATGTTCGACCATCGGACGCAACGCCGCGCGCAGCCCCACCGCCCCGTCCAGATCTGGGGGCCCGTCCGACAGGCCCGCCAAGCCCTGCCACAGCCGCAGCTTTTCCGGATCGTCGATCAGGTCGCGGGGTTGCCCGCCGAGGACAGGGGTCGTGTTCAGCAGATCAAGCCATAGGGCGCCGCCTAGAAACGGCATCCCATCGCGGAAGTCTTGAGAGTCGGCGGTCATCGGTCTGCCCCGTGCACTGTGATGCAGAATTTGTAACCTACAAAAAATATTTTGACAAGTTACGCCTTGTATGTCACCTTTAATATGCACTTTGAAAAGTGACAAACCATCAAACCCCGGCCATCAGGCCTAGACCCAAAGGACGATCCCATGACCCGCTTTACCACCCTTCTGACGGCGACCCTCGCCGCTATGACCCTGACCCCGGCCGGCCTCAGCGCCGAAATCCGCCACGAAGGCCCGTCGGTCAGCATCCCCGGCGACCAGATCAACTTCGGTCCCACCGGCGTTAAGACCAACGCGGGCGAGCTGATGGCGGGCCCGGTCTATGGCGACCTGACCAAAGGCAAGCACGGCACCTTCATCCGGATGCCCGCCGGTTTTGTCAGTGTCGAACATGACCACACGCAGGATTACCTTGGCGTCGTGATCCGCGGCGTCGGGGCCAACGGACCGGCCGGATCCGCGGATGTGGCTCTGCCCGCCGGCTCCTACTGGTTTCAGACCGGCGAGGAAGACCACGTTACCAAATGCATTTCGCACGAAGACTGCCTGTTCTTCCTCTATCAGCCGGGGGCGTTCGACTACGTTCCGGCCAACTGAATGCCTGCAGCACGGTGCGTCTGCCTGGTGTCCAGGTCAGGCCACCAGCCGCGCCTCGCTGGCACGCACCACCCGACGCGCGGTGCGCGGACAGGTCCGTGACAGGCTGTCCAGATCCGGGAACAGACGCAACACCTCGGCCCGTGCGGCCTTGTCGAGGCCGGTCAGCGACAGGGCCGACGGAAAGAAGCTTTCGCTGAGCACGCCATGCGACCGCACGATCTGATGACCGTCCAGCAGAAAGTGCACATAGGTCACATCGGCGTCCGGCACGGGCTGGCAGATCGTCGTGCCATTGACCAGGGCATGCGCGGGCACCAGCACTTCCGGCTGGCCGAAATGCAACTCGGCCCGCCAGCCGCCCAGGCATAGTCGATGCTGCGGCGACAGTCCCAGCGCCCGGTCGGGAAGTCCGTCGCCCAGCGATCCGGGCGCAAAGATCACCGGGCTCAACGTCGGATCGGCGATCAGCGCGGGCGTCGTGATGCGCCGGCGCCCGATCCACTGCACCTGCTGATATCCGGCATCCTTGGTCCAGACCATGGTGCCTGGCGTCAGATGTTCGACCGCCTGTGATCCGATGTCGGTCTCGATCAGCGTGCCGGCAGCAAAGCACACCAGCATCGACACGTTGTCGATGATCGCACCCAGACTGTCGTTCGGCCCCAGTTCGGTCAGCCGGATCGTATAGCTGCCTGCGTCCGGAAAGCTGACGGGCATCGCATACGAGGTCATGCTGTTCGAGGTGGGCAAAAAAGTCTGCGTCGCGATCACCTGCCCCTGATCGTTCAGCACGTCGACGCGAAAGCCCTCGGCCCCGGCATTGCGGTTCGAGGCGGTCCGCAACGCAGACTGAAACGTCAGTGCCGTATCCAGCGGGTTTTCGATGCTGACCGTCTGCTGCATCACCGTGATCTGTCCCGACTGGCCATCCATCTCGGCAACCCGGTTGCCCGACCCGTTGCTCAGATAGGCGCTTTCAGGATACGTGGTTTCCAGATCGGTCCCGCTCCACCCCGCACTGCCAAGGTCGAAGGTTCCGTTCACGATGATGTTGGTCTGGGTCATGGAATGTCCGGCAACAGGGATATGCCAGTCCACATGACGTCGCCAATCGAATAAATTTTGGCTAAACTGCGTTCATTCGGGGGCCGGCGCGCCGTGCCAGGCCCCTCAGCCCTGCGTCAGGCCGCCAGCCCCTTCGACCCCATGTCGAGAAACTTCTGCCGCCGGTCCCGGACCAGCGCCTCGGGCTTCTTCGCGACCAGATCCTTCAGCATCGCCTCGACCGCCTTGCCCACCGCATCGATCGTCTCGCGCCGCCCGCGCTGTGCGCCGCCCAACGGCTCCTTGATGATCCGGTCGATCACGCCCAGCTTTTGCAGATCCTGTGCCGTCAGGCGCAACGCCTCGGCGGCTTCGCGCATCTTTTCGGCATCCTTCCACAAGATCGACGCGCAGCCTTCGGGGCTGATCACCGAATAGACGCTGTGCTCCAGCATCGCGATCCGGTTCGCCGTGGCAAAGGCGACGGCGCCGCCCGACCCGCCCTCGCCGATGATGACCGAGATCAGCGGAACCCCGATTTCCAGACATTTCTGGGTGGACCGGGCAATCGCCTCGGCCTGGCCGCGCTCTTCGGCGCCCTTGCCGGGGTAGGCCCCGGGCGTATCGACCAGCGTGATCACCGGCAGGCGAAACCGGTCGGCCAGGTCCATCAGCCGGATGGCCTTGCGATAGCCCTCGGGCCGCGCCATGCCGAAGTTGCGCTCGATCCGGGTCTTGGTGTCATGGCCCTTTTCATGCCCGATCACCACAATGGGCAAATCGTTGAACCGCGCGATGCCACCCATCACCGCGTGATCTTCGGCAAAGTTGCGATCCCCGGCCAGCGGCGTGTAGTCGGAAAACAGCGCCTCGATATAATCCTTGCAATGCGGCCGGTCGGGGTGGCGGGCGATCTGGCATTTTCGCCACGGGGTCAGGTCGCGGTAAAGGTCGCGCAGCAGGGTTTCCGCCTTGCGGTCCAGCGCCTCGGCCTCTTTGCTTACATCCATCGCCGAATCGCTCCGCGCCATAGCGCGCAGTTCTTCCGCCTTGCCTTCGATCTCGGCCAGCGGTTTTTCGAATTCCAGATAGTTCATCAAAGACTCCGCGATCCGGTGTGCTGCCTATATGGCCGGGGTGACCGGGCAATGCAACTCGGCAAGGCTTGTGATCGGCGGCAGAGCACGACGTCGACCCGTGTGCCGGATGGCTTTCATCTTGGCACAAATATCCCACGGGGGTCCGGGGGTGTGAAACCCCCGGCGGATCCGCCAGACCAAGGGATCAGAACAGGTCCAGCAACCGCCGCAGGTAATCGCGCTCGCCTTCGGGGCGCTGCTGTTCGCCCGACCGACGCCGGATTTCCTCGAGCAGGTCCTGCGCGCGGCGATACACGTCCTCGCCCTGCAGCATGTTGCGGTCCGAACCGATCCGGGCGGATTGCCCCGGTTCGCGGCCCAGCGGATCGACCTGCGCGTTGGGATCCGCGGTGCCGTCGGCGCGGCCCTGCTGGCTGTCGCCGGGTTGGCGCTGCTCTTCGGCCATCGCCTCGCCGAACTGGCGGATGCCGTCGCGCATCGCCTCCATGGCTTCGGCCTGCCGGTCGAGCGCTCCGTTCAGATCGCCGTCGCGCAAGGCGTCCTCGGCCTCTTCCATCGCGCGTCCGGCCCGGTCCAGTTGACGCTGGCCTTCCTCGCCAGCTTCGCTGCCCTCGCCCGGCAACTCGCCGTCGCGCATCGCGTTCAGCCGCTCGCGCAACTCCTGCTGGCGTTCGGCGAGGCTTTGTTCGCCCGGCTGGTCGCCCCGTTCCTGGCCCTCGTTGCCTTCGGTGCCGTCCTGCAGATCACGGAATGCCTCGTCGGACAGACCCTGCTGATCGCGCAATGTCTCGTTCAGATCGCGCATCGCCTGCTGGCCGGGGCCACCCTGCCCCTGGCCCTGGCCGGGTTGGCCTTGCGCCATCTGCATGTTTTCCATGAACTGGCGCAGTTGCTCCATCAGCTCTTGCGCCTCCGCGGTGCGGCCTTCTTCCATCAGGCGCTGCAACTCGTCCAGCATCTGCTGCAACTGGTCCTGGCTCATCGACATGCCGGGTTGGCCGCCCTCGGACATCTGGCTTTCGGGATTGCGTTCGGCCTCTTCGGCCAACTGACGCATGTAGTTGTCCAGCGCCTCGCGCATCTCGGCCATCAGCTCGTCGATCTCCTCGGGCGAGGCGCCGTTCTCGATCGCCTCGGCCAGCCGGTCCTGCGCGCGCTGCAACCGCTCGCGCGCCGATGCCAGATCCCCCTCTTCGATCAGCAAGGCAATCTGCCACAACTCCTCGGCCATGGCGTCGCGCGCCTCGACCGCCAGATCGGGCCCGGCGGCGTCCAGTTGCCGCATCACCACGCGCAGACGCAGATAGGCGCGTTGGTTGCGCACCAGGTCGTCCGGGCGGTAGGTCACCGCCTTCAGGACCTGCGCCGTGCGCGGCGCATTGGCGCGCGCCCACAGGATGTCGCGCCGCGCCTCGATCAACGCCGCGGCCAGCGGGTCGAAGAACCGCCGGCCCGGCAGCGTGACGTGCAGCGGGTCCGCCGTGCCGGTCTGCCCGGCGGCATCGGTCACGGCAAAGGTCATCACGACCGGCAGGTTGGCAAAGACATGTTTCGACAGATCGTCAATCAGCGTTTCGGCATAGTCCGCCCGATCGCCCGAGATCGGCAGCGGCAGGTCCAGCACCACTGGCTCGACCGGTTCGGGGTCTGCCGCCAGACCATGGCGCCGGTCGATCGTGCCCATGTCCAACGCGATGGTGACTTGTCCCGCCGTCACGCCATAGTCGTCCGATGCGGTGAACGGCTGCTTGAACCGGCCGTCCGCCTCGCGCCCGATCTCGCCGTCGGGCAGCACCGTGGGCGGGACATCTGCGGTGGCGATGATCTTCCAGTCCCGCCCGCCGTCGCCTTCGATCGCCAGCGTGCCTGACTGGGCGATCACGAAATCCTGAACCGGGTCCGATGCGGGCGGCACCTCGGTGCGACCCGACACGGTTTCCGCCAGAACCAGATTGCCCGGCTCGCCGTAAAGCCGCAACTGGATGCGCGTGCCGGTCGGCAGGGTCAGCGTAGTGTCCGTCACGTCGGACAGATAGATTGTGGGTTTTCCGGTGTAGGCAGGGGGTTGCGCCCAGCCTTCCCACGCCGGCCCGCTGGCCACCGCCTCGCCTGCGGCACCGATGCCCGCGACCGATGCCACCCGCCACAGAGAGCCGAACAGCAAGGCCGCCACCAGCGCCGTCAGTGCGATGTAGCGCAGGGCAAACGGGTCGCGGCTGGCCAGCTTCAGATCGGGCTCGACCGCTCGAGCCCCGGCCGCACGCGCGGCCATGCGCGCACGGTGCGCGGCCCAGACGGCCTGACTTGCCGGGTCCTGCGCACCGATCGCCTGCGTGTCGCGCAGCGCCGCAATCGGGTTTCCGGGCAAACGGCTGTCCAGCCGCGCCAGTGCCTCGGTCCGGGACGGGGCTTGAAAGCTGCGCCACCCGTGCCAGACGCCCCACCCGGCACCGGCCAGAACCACGACCACGGCAATCCAGAACACTTCCAGACCGACATGGTCCTGCACGCCGAACGACAAAAGCGCCAGGGTTGCCAGCAGGATCGACCACAGCGGCCAGAACGCCCGCACCACCCGCTCGGCCCACAGACCGGCCCAAGTCAGCCGCACAGGACGTTCCAGTCGAGAAATGGCTGTATCGGGGTCGTAATCGGTCATGCGCTGATCCTGACCCTTTGCAAGGCTACATCCAAGAGGGGATGGTATCGCGGCTCAGGATTTCATCAAAGGTGGGTCGCGCCCTAATGACGGCGAATTGATCGCCCCTGACCAGAATCTCGGGGATCAGGGGGCGCGTGTTGTATTCCGACGCCATGACCGCCCCATACGCCCCCGCCGAGCGGAACGCCACGAGTTCGCCTTCTGCCTGCCGCGTCAGCATCCGTGCCTTGGCAAAGGTATCTCCCGTCTCGCAGACCGGCCCCACGACGTCGTAGGGCTGCCGGTCCGCACCGGGTGCAGGTTCGTTCACCGGCAGGATGTCATGATGCGCGCCATACATCGCAGGCCGGATCAGGTCGTTCATCGCGGCGTCGAGGATCAGGAAGTCGCGATCCTCGCCCTGCTTGACGTAGATCACCGTGGCGACGAGCAGCCCCGCGTTGCCCGAGATCAGTCGCCCGGGTTCGATCTCTATCTCGCAGCCCAGATCGCCCACGGTGCGCTTGATCAGCGCGCCATAGTCCAGCGGCAAGGGCGGGGCCTCGTTGGTCTGGCTGTAGGGAATGCCCAGACCGCCGCCCAGGTCCAGCCGGGTGATGCTGTGCCCTTCGGCGCGCAACCGGCGGGTCAGGTCCGCCACCTTCAGATAGGCCGCTTCGAATGGGGCAAGGTCGGTCAGCTGACTGCCGATATGCACGTCGATCCCGATCACCTGCAGGCCGGGCAAGCGGGCCGCCTCGGCGTAGACGGCGCTGGCGCGGTCGATCGGGATGCCGAACTTGTTGTCCTTCTTGCCGGTCGCGATCTTTTCATGCGTCTTGGCGTCCACGTCCGGGTTCACCCGGATCGTGATCGGCGCTGTCACGCCCAGACTGACGCACACCTCGGACAGAGCGCGCAATTCGGGCTCGCTTTCCACGTTGAACTGCCGGATGCCGCCTTCCAGCGCAATCCGCATTTCCGCCCGCGTCTTGCCGACGCCGGAAAACACGATCCGGCCACCCGGGACCCCTGCCGCGCGGGCGCGCAAATACTCGCCCCCCGACACGACATCCATGCCCGCGCCCAGATCGCCCAGCACCTTCAGCACGGCAACGTTCGACAGCGACTTGATCGCAAAGCACACCAGATGCGGCAGCGGCGACAGCGCCTCGGTGAAAAGCTGATAATGCCGCGTCAGGGTCGCGGTGGAATAGACATAAAACGGCGTGCCCACCGCCGCGGCAATGTCTGCGATCGCCACGTCTTCGGCATGCAACCGGCCATCCCGATACAGAAAATGATCCATCCAGCCGCTCCGCTCCTTTTGCCACCCCGATCTAGCAGAAAGCCCCGCCCCGGCAATCGGGCCTCAGTTGATCCGGGTGGTTACGCCAACCGCAGCCTCGCCGGTGATCGTGATCGAGGTTTCCGGTTCCGGACGTTCAGGCGGGGCGTCGGCGCCACAAGCAGTCAGAGTCAGCAGGGCAATCAGGGCTAGGGGGCGCATCACGGCAAGGCCTTTCGCAATGTGAATGACAAGGTGGCATGGGGATGGGTGTCGGTCAAAGCGGACCGGGCAACGAGGTAAAGCCGGAACACGCCGACAGCACAACAAGACACAACAGCATCAGACGGGTCATCGGCGGATCCTTTATCGGGGCAACGCGGCGTCACCCCAGCACCGCTTGCCACCGCGCGACCTGTTCGGCAACCCGGATGGGCGCCGTTCCGCCATAGGACACCCGACTGTTGACCGAATTCTGCACGCCGAGCACCGCAAAAACCGCCTCCGTGATCGCGGGGTGGACGCCCTGCATGTCGGCCAGCGTCAGATCGGGCAGATCGCACCCCTTCGACTCGGCGAGCGCGACCAGCGTGCCGGTGACGTGATGCGCCTCGCGGAACGGCAGGTTCAGCGTGCGCACCAGCCAGTCGGCCAGATCGGTCGCCGTCGAAAAGCCCGCCGCCGCCGCCGCCGCCAGAACCTCGCGGTTGGCGGTCATGTCGCCCACCATCCCGGTCATCGCCGCCAGCGCCAGCATCAGCGTGTCGGCGGCGTCGAACACCTGTTCCTTGTCCTCCTGCATGTCCTTGGAATAGGTCAGCGCGAGGCCTTTCATCACCGTGAACAAGGCCACTGTCGCCCCAAGGATGCGCCCCAGCTTGGCCCGCAGCAATTCGGCGGCATCGGGGTTTTTCTTCTGCGGCATGATCGAACTGCCCGTCGTCCAGCGGTCCGACAGCCGCACGAACCGGAATTGCGCGGACGACCAGATCACCAACTCTTCGGCAAACCGGCTCAGATGCATCGCGCAGATGCTCGACGCGCTCAGAAATTCCAGCGCGAAATCGCGGTCGCTGACCGAATCGAGGCTGTTCGCCGTCGGCCGGTCGAAGCCCAGTGCCGCTGCCGTCATGGTCCGGTCGATCGGAAACGAGGTGCCCGCCAGCGCCGCCGCCCCCAGGGGGCATTCGTTCATCCGCGCGCGGGCGTCGCGAAACCGCCCCAGATCGCGGTTCAGCATCTCGACATAGGCCAGCATGTGATGGCCCCAGGTCACCGGCTGGGCGGTCTGCAAATGCGTGAACCCCGGCATCACCCAATCGCTGCCCGCCGCCGCCTGCGCCAGAAACGCCCGCATCAAGGCCTGTAGGCCGGTGATCGCCGCGTCGCACTGATCGCGCACCCACAACCGGAAATCCACCGCCACCTGATCGTTCCGGCTGCGCGCCGTGTGCAACCGTCCTGCCGCCGGCCCGATAAGGTCCTTCAACCGGGATTCCACGTTCAGATGGATATCCTCCAGATCGGTGCGAAATTCGAACCGCCCCGCCTTGATTTCTGACAACACCGTGAGCAGGCCTTCCCCGATCGCCTCGGCATCGCTAGGACTGACAATGCCGGTGGCGGCCAGCATGGCCACATGGGCGCGCGACCCTGCGATATCCTGCGCATAAAGCCGCTTGTCGAACCCGATCGAGGCGTTGATCGCCGTCATGATCGCGTCCGGGCCGCTGGCGAACCGCCCGCCCCACATGGCGTTGGAGGGCAGAGAGGCAGGCGCGCTGGGGGCGTTGGACATTTGAAACTGGACCCTTCGGAGGGATGATGCGGAAATTCTTGCTCGCGGTTCTTTATACAGGCCTTGTGCTGGGCGCAAATCCGGGTGGAGCGCAGACGGCCTTCGAAGGCGACATGAAAAAGCTTGCCCTCGTCGAACCCGCCGTGCTGCCCGAGGTGGCACTGGTCGATGAAACCGAGGCGCCCCGGTCGATGACCGAATACAAGGGGCGCTGGGTCGTGCTCAACTTCTGGGCCACCTGGTGCGCGCCGTGCCGGGCGGAAATGCCGTCGCTGGCACGGTTGCAGGCGGCGCGGCCCGACATCGCCGTCGTCCCCGTGGCCACGGGGCGCAATTCGGTCGTCGGCATCCAGAAGTTCTTTGCCGAGGCGGGGGTAGAGGGGTTGCCGATGCTGCGCGACCCGAAATCCGAACTCGCCCGCTCAATGGCGGTGCTGGGCCTTCCGGTGACGGTCATCCTCGATCCCGAAGGTCGCGAGGTAGCGCGGCTAATCGGGGATGCGGAATGGGACGCGCCCGAGGCGCTAGCCGCCCTGACGCAGGTCATGGCGCGCTAGACCGAGCTGCGCTGCCGGAGTCGGGCGTTGGGTTCACAAAGGCCGGATGCCGGTGGCAGGTGGTGAGATGGTCGTTCACCATACCGGTCGCCTGCATGAACGCATAGGTGATCGTTGGCCCGCAGAAACCAAAACCTTCAGCCTTCAGTGTCTTGGCCATGGCGTGCGACGCGGGAGTTGCAGTCGGCACATCGGCGGCGGTCCGGGGGCTGTTGATCTGTGGCGAGCCGTCGACGAACCCCCACAGGAACGGCGCGAACCCCGTGCCGCCCTCGATCCGCAGATAGGCCCGCGCGCCCCGGATCGCGGCTTCGATCTTGCCGCGATGGCGGATGATGCCGGGGTCAGCCAGCAGGCGCAGCACATCGGTTTCGCTAAAGTTTGCAACGATTTCAGGGTCGAACCCGGCAAAGGCCGCCCGGAACGTGTCGCGTTTGCGCAAGATGGTGATCCACGACAGCCCGGCCTGAAAACCGTCCAGCACCAGCTTTTCCCACAGCGCGCGCGGATCGCGTTCCGGCACGCCCCAGTCGGTGTCGTGGTAGGCCACATACAACGGGTCCGAACCGCACCACGGGCACCTGGGCAGGGTCATCGACATCCTTCAAATTGGAACAAACTGCGAATCTTCACCAGATCTTTACGGCTGTGTCAGCAATCTGTCGAGCGTTGGCACCGGCCGGCGCCGGGCGTGGGGATGGCACATGAGGCAAAAACAGCAGATGGACGCCAGTCCCGGGCTCGATAGCCCGCTTGGTGCCGTGATCTCGGCAAACGACCTTGCGACGATGACGATGGTGCGCGAGGCGATCACGGCCCGCAGGTTGCGTCTGGCCTGGCAACCGGTCGTGCTGGCCCGTGACCCATCCCGTGTGGCCTTCCACGAAGGCTTGATCCGCGTGCTCGACCCCAAAGGCCGCGTCATCCCGGCCCGCGACTTCATCGGCGCGGTCGAAACGCACGAGATCGGCCGCGAGATCGACTGTGCCGCGCTGGAGCTTGGTCTGGGCGCGCTGGCGCAACGGGCCGATCTGCGCATCTCGATCAACATGTCGGCGCGCAGCATCGGCTATCCGCGCTGGAACCGGGTCTTGCGGCGCGGGCTGGGCCTGAGCCCGACCATCGGGGAACGGCTGATCCTGGAAATCACCGAAAGCTCTGCCATGCTGGTCCCCGAGCTGGTGATCGCCTTCATGGAAGATCTGCAAAAGCAGGGCGTCGCCTTTGCGCTGGACGATTTCGGATCGGGCTATACGGCCATCCGCTATTTCAAGGATTTCTTCTTCGACATCCTCAAGATCGACGGGCAGTTCATCCGCAACATCCACCGCGATCCCGACAATGCCGCGCTGACCGCGGCGCTGATCTCGATCGGCAAGCATTTCGACATGTTCACCGTCGCCGAAGCCGTCGAATGTGTCGAAGAGGTCGAACACCTCCGGGCGCTGGGCATCGATTGCCTGCAAGGTTATTTCTTCGACGCCGCCACCTTGCGCCCGGATTGGGCCACTGCGGCGCGCAAGACGGCCTGAGCCGCGCTTTGCCATGCCCAAGACCCAATTCTTGCGTTTGGGCCCAAACAACCCTAGGCCTTGATCCAACACGGCGCGGGAGGAGCCTGCCCCGGAGATGAGCAAAGGGATACCACCATGACCAACGTCGTGATCGTCTCGGCAGCACGCACCGCTGTCGGAAGCTTCAACGGTGCCTTCGCCGCAACGCCCGCGCATGATCTGGGGGCCGCGGTCATCGAGGCGGTGGTCGCCCGCGCGGGGATCGACAAGTCCGAGGTGTCGGAGACGATCCTCGGCCAGGTCCTGACCGCCGGACAGGGCCAGAACCCCGCGCGTCAGGCACATATCAAGGCAGGTCTGCCGCAGGAATCAAGCGCGTGGTCGATCAATCAGGTCTGCGGTTCGGGCCTGCGCGCCGTTGCCCTGGCCGCCCAGCACATCCAGCTGGGTGATTCGTCGATCGTCGTGGCCGGCGGGCAGGAAAGTATGTCGCTGTCGCCCCACGTCGCCCACCTGCGCGCCGGTCAGAAGATGGGCGATCTGAACTTCATCGACAGCATGATCCGCGACGGGCTGTGGGATGCGTTCAACGGCTATCACATGGGCCAGACGGCGGAAAACGTCGCAAACCAGTGGCAGATCAGCCGCCAGATGCAGGACGAGTTTGCCGTGGCCAGCCAGAACAAGGCCGAAGCCGCGCAGAAGGCCGGCAAATTCGCCGACGAGATCATCCCCTTCGTGGTCAAGACCCGCAAGGGCGACATCACCGTGGATCAGGACGAATACATCCGTCACGGCGCGTCAATGGATGCGATGACCAAACTGCGCCCGGCCTTCACAAAGGACGGTTCGGTCACCGCGGGCAACGCGAGCGGTTTGAACGACGGCGCCGCGGCCGTGCTGCTGATGTCGGCGGAGGAGGCTGAAAGGCGCGGGCTGACCGTTCTGGCGCGGATCGCGTCGTATGCGACGGCCGGACTCGATCCGGCGATAATGGGCGTCGGCCCGATCCACGCCAGCCGCAAGGCGCTGGAAAAGGCCGGCTGGAAGGCCGCCGACCTCGACCTCGTCGAGGCGAACGAGGCGTTCGCGGCGCAGGCCTGCGCGGTGAACAAGGACATGGGCTGGAACCCCGATCATGTGAACGTCAATGGCGGCGCGATCGCCATCGGCCATCCGATCGGGGCATCGGGCGCGCGGATCCTGAACACCCTGATCTTTGAAATGACGCGGCGCGATGCCAAAAAGGGCCTCGCCACCCTGTGCATCGGCGGCGGCATGGGCGTCGCGATGTGTCTGGAACGCGCCTGATCGCAATTTCTGCAAAGCCGCGCGCAATAATATTGCGCGCGGCTTTTGCATAACGTAACAGTCTTGCGAATACCTTGGAGGAGGATGAGATGGGACGAGTGGCATTGGTCACGGGGGGCACGCGCGGCATCGGGGCGGCGATCTCGGTCGCGCTGAAGGCGGCAGGGTATGCGGTCGCGGCCAATTATGCGGGCAACGACGACGCGGCCGCCGCCTTCACGGCGGAGACCGGCATTGCCGCCTACAAATGGTCGGTCGCCGATTATGATGCCTGCGTGGCCGGCATCGCACGGGTCGCGGCCGATCTCGGGCCCGTCGCAGTTCTGGTCAACAACGCCGGGATCACCCGCGATGCGATGTTCCACAAGATGACGCCGGGCATGTGGAAAGAGGTGATCGACACCAACCTGACCGGCCTGTTCAACATGACGCATCCGGTCTGGACCTCGATGCGCGACGCCAAGTTCGGCCGGGTGATCAACATCAGTTCGATCAACGGGCAAAAGGGGCAGGCGGGGCAGGCGAACTATTCCGCGGCCAAGTCGGGCGATCTGGGGTTCACCAAGGCGCTGGCCCTGGAGGGTGCGCGCGCCGGCATCACCGTCAACGCGATCTGTCCGGGCTACATCGGCACCGAGATGGTGCGGGCGATCGACGAAAAGGTGCTGAACGAGCGCATCATCCCGCAAATTCCGGTGGGCCGCCTCGGCGAGCCGGACGAGATCGCGCGGATCGCGGTGTTCCTTGCCTCGGACGACGCCGGGTTCATCACCGGATCGACGATCAGCGCCAACGGCGGGCAGTTCGTGGTCTGACGGGGCATCGGGGCCGGCTTGTCGCGCCGGCCCCCTGCCTTTAGGCTGGGGTCATGTCCCGCTCTCGCGCCACGCTGTTGGGGTTGACCGCCATCGCCATGTGGGCCTCGCTGGCGCTTCTGACGCTCGGCTCGGCCCCGGTTCCCCCGTTTTTGCTGAACGCGCTGTGTTTTGCCATCGGCGGCGGCATCGGGGTGATCTGGGTGTCGACCGGTGCGGGGTGGCGCGTGCTGCGCGACGTGCGCTGGCCGGTCTATCTGTTCGGAACGGCCGGGCTGTTCGGGTATCATGCGCTGTATTTCAGTGCGTTCCGGCTGGCTCCGTTAGCCGAGACGGGGCTGATCGCTTATCTGTGGCCGCTGTTCATCGTGCTCTTGTCCGGCCTGCTGCCCGGAGAGCGTCTTCATCGGCTCCACATCCTTGGGGCCGGTTTGGCCTTTGCCGGGGCCGCGCTGATCGTCGTGCGCGGCGGCGGCGGTGTGACCGCGCAGGCCTTGCCCGGACTTGGCCTTGCCTTCCTGTGCGCGCTCACATGGTCGGCCTATTCCGTCGGCAGCCGCCGGATGGGGTCGGTCCCGACCGAGGCGGTCACCGTCTATTGCCTCGCCACCGCAGCGCTGTCGCTTTTGGCACATCTGTGTTTTGAAACAACGGCCTGGCCCGCTTCCACCGCCGGATGGCTGTCGGTGGCAGCCCTTGGCATCGGCCCGGTTGGGCTTGCCTTTTTCACTTGGGATACCGGCATGAAACGCGGCGACATCCAGTTGCTGGGTGTCGCGTCCTATGCCGCACCGCTGCTGTCCACGCTGGCCCTGATCCTGGCGGGGGGCGCGCAGGCCACACCAACCCTGATCCTGTCCGCGCTGCTGATCACCGGCGGGGCGGCGCTGGCCGCCCGCGCCAGCTTTGCCGCTACGCCTGCGAAAGGCGCGAAATCTCTTCCTTGATCCTCAGTTTCTGTTTCTTCAGATCGGCGATCTTCAGGGCGTCCGAACCCGGACTGCGCTGCGCCTTTTCGACGGTGTCAGAGAGATGCTCGTGCTTTTTGCGAAGCTCGGTCAGATGTGAAGCGATGGTCACGTCGTTTCTCCTTCTGGGTTGCCGATGTCTCATGCAACCACGAAGTGCGAGTCGTGTCACCAAGTCTTCACAAACCCGATCGGTGCAATAGGTCGAATTTAGCCGAAGGCCCGTTCCAGCGCCTGCCCATCGCGCAGAACGGCGTTCGCGTCGTCGGTATAGCTTTCGCGGTCGCCGTCATGGGCCAGCCCCCGGTGGACCACGAACGGCGCGAGCAACCGGAACGCGCCGCGCCCGCCCTTGCGCGCCCGCAACAGGATGCGCAGCGCCGGGCGACCCTCGCGCGGGGCCAGCGGCAGCACCGCGACCGACCCCATGCGCGGCGTCAGCGCCGCCAGCACCTGGGGCAGGCCGTCGGTGCCACAGATCAGCGTCAGCCAGCCGCCCGGATGCAGGCGCCGCGTCGCGGCCTCGACCCAGGCCGACAGCGGCACCTCGGCGCGCAACGCCCGGTCGCGCCCCGCGACCGGCGAGCGCGTGCCGCTGCGCGGGTAATACGGCGGATTGGCGATCACATGGTCAAAGCCGTGGCGCAAGGCCACTGGCATCTGCGTCAGATCGCCGGTCACTACCTCCAGCGCCACCCCGTTGCGCGCGGCATTGCGGCGGGCAAGTTCGGCATATTCTGGCTGCACGTCGAGCCCCGTCAGCAAAAGACCGGGCACCCGCGTGGCCAGACACAGCGCTGCTGCGCCGACGCCACAGCCAAGATCCAGCACACTTTGCCCTTCTGCCGCCGGGCAGGCGGCAGCCAACAGCACCGGGTCGGTCGCCGCGCGATATCCCTGTGCCGGTTGCCACAACCGCAAGCGCCCGCACAGAAACGCGTCATCGGTCAATTCGCCCTCGGCGAACACCGAGCGCCCCTCCACCTTAGCGGCCCGTCGGGATGTCGAAATCGCGCAGCACCCGCAGCGCCGCGTCCAGATCGTCATCCCGCACCATCAGCCGGCGCGGCAAGATGCCCAAGCTGCCGTCGAGGATGCTCATGTGGACGTCCATGTCGAACACCGCTATATCCTCGCCAGACAGCAGGGCTTGGGCAAAGGCGATCACGGTGGGGTCGGTGGTGCGAAGCAGCTCTTGCATGACGCAGATGTAGGCAGCCAGCCTGCCTCTGTCGAGCGGGGATGGGGATGAGTTTGGACATGCAACCGCAAAATCCGCTGGACCGTCTGGCGGCGGCTTTGGCCGATGATCTGTCGTTGGTTGGCAGCATGATCCGCGACCGGATGGCGTCCAAACACGCGCCGCGGATTCCGCAGGTCACGGCACATCTGATCGAGGCTGGCGGCAAGCGCCTGCGCCCGATCCTGACGCTGGCGGCGGCGCGGCTGTGCGGATACGCCGGCCCGTTCCACGTTCATCTTGCGGCCACGGTCGAGTTCATCCACACCGCAACGCTGCTGCACGACGATGTGGTCGACGAATCCGCCCGCCGCCGCGGCCGCCCGACCGCCAACTTGCTGTGGGACAACAAATCGTCGGTGCTGGTCGGCGACTATCTGTTCTCGCGCAGCTTTCAGCTGATGGTGGAAACCGGGTCGCTGCGGGTGATGGACATCCTTGCCAACGCCAGCGCCACGATTGCCGAAGGCGAGGTGCTGCAACTGACCGCCGCGCAAGACCTCGCGACGACGGAAGCGATCTATCTTCAGGTGGTGCGCGGCAAGACGGCGGCGCTCTTTTCGGCTGCGACCGAGGTGGGCGGCGTGATCGCCGGCGCGCCCGAGGAACAGGTCCGCGCGTTGTTCACCTATGGCGACGCGTTGGGCGTGGCGTTTCAGATCGTCGACGATCTGCTGGACTACGGCGGATCGTCCGACGCCATCGGCAAGAACACTGGCGACGATTTCCGCGAGCGCAAGCTGACGTTGCCGGTGATCAAGGCGGTCGCGCTGGCCGACCCGGCCGAACGCGCGTTCTGGGAACGGGTCATCGAAAAAGGCGACCAGCGCGACGGCGATCTCGACCGGGCACTGGCGATCATGGACCGGCACGGCACGATGGCGGCGGCACGCGACGACGCGCTGCGTCATGCCGAAACCGCCCGCACCGCGCTGGCGGTGCTGCCGGATCAGCCGTTGCGCGCCATGCTGGAAGATCTAACTGATTTCGTGGTGCAGCGGATCAGCTGAGCATCGCGCCCGAGGCGACCCACCAACCGGGTTCTGCCGCCCGCAGCGCGCTGACCGCCGCCTCCGCCGCAAGGGGGGCGGCAAACAAGCCAAAGCACGTCGCCCCCGACCCCGACATCCTGGCCAGCAGGCAGCCCGGCTGCGCCGCCAGCGCGTCTTTGACCTGCCGCACCACCGGAGCGACCACGATCGCCGCCGGCTCCAGATCGTTGCGCTGCATGTGCAAGAAGGCCGAAAGCTCTGCGATCCCGTTCAGCCGGGGCAGGTGGCGCGGCAAGGGCGCATTGTCGCGGCGCGTCAGGGCGCGAAACACCTCCGGTGTCGCGACCGCCACGCCGGGATTGACCAGAACCACCCACGCGACGGGCAGCGGATGGGGCAGGGGGCCGATCACCTCGCCCACCCCCTCCATGCGTGCGGCCACGCCGGACAAGCACACCGGCACATCGGCACCAAGGGCCAGAACCGCCGCCGACCCCGGCAAACCCACATCCCACAGCGCCGACAGCGCCCGCAGCGTGGCCGCCGCATCAGCCGACCCGCCACCGATGCCGGACGCCACCGGCAGCTCTTTGTGCAGCGATATCGCAGCCCCGCGCGCGCCGCCCATGGCCCTCGCCGCCCGCAACACCAGATTGTCCTCCCCGGCGGACAGGCCTGCCGCCGCAGGCCCGTCGATAGTCAGCGACAGGCTGTCGGCGTCTGTCACAGAAATCCGGTCCGCGATGTCGACAAAGACGACCAGACTGTCCAGCAGGTGATAGCCGTCGGCGCGGCGCCCGGTCACATGCAGGCACAGGTTGACCTTGGCCCGTGCCGGCTCGGTCACGACCATTCAGGGCTGCGCCTTGATCACCGGCGCCGCCGCAGCCGCCTCTTCGGCGACCACGGCATCCAGACCGACCTCCAGCTTGCGCCGGATGCGCAGCGCATCCTTTTCCACCGGATCGAACGACAGCGCGCGGCGCCACTGGAATTGCGCCTCCAACTTGCGCCCCACGGCCCAATAGACGTCGCCCAGATGGTCGGTCACCACCGGATCGACCGGCTCCAGCAACGAGGCCTGCTCCATTGGGGCCAGCGCCTCGTCATAGCGGCCCAAGCGGAACAGTGCCCAGGCGAGGCTGTCGAGGATGTAACCCGCCGGGTCGGCCGCCACGGCCTGCTCGATCATCGCCAGTGCCTCGGGCAGTTTTTCGCCGCGGTCCACCAGCGAATAACCAAGGTAGTTCAGAACCTGCGGCTGGTCGGGGTTCAACGCCAGCGCCCGGCGAAAGTCGGCCTCTGCCGCGGGAAAGTCGCCGCTGCGTTCAAGGCTGATGCCGCGGCTGTAAAACAGCAGCCAATCCCGCGCTGCCGGTTCGGGCACCAGCGCGATGGCGGCGTCATAGGCGCTGACGGCCTCCACGAACCGCTCTTCGCGGCGCAATCCGTCGCCCAACGCCATCTGCACGGCCAGAATGTCGCCCTTGCTGCGTGCCAGGGCCTGCAGGATCTCGATCGACGCTTCTTCACGCCCGGCGGCATAGGTGGCGTCGGCGCGCCCGATCTCGGCGATATACGACGCGGGGTTGTCGGCGGGGATCAGGGCATAGGCTTCGGTGGCCAGGTCGAACTGCTGCTGGGCCTCCAGCAGCCCGGCGGTCAGCAGGATGGCGCCGATGTGATCGGGACGCAGCCACGCTGCGATGCGCGCGTACATCAACGTGTATCCGTCGTCCGCCTCGCCGTTCAGTGCGGTCGCCATGGAAAAGAACACCTCGGCCATGCCGTCCGTCGCGTTGCTGGCCATGGTGAAGGGAACCGGTTCGCCCGCGGCCAGCCTGCGGCGCAGATCGTCGATCTCGGGGTCCTGGCCTTGCGGAAAGTTGCGGTCCAGAACCGCCAGCGCCTCGGCGTTGTTCTCGAGTTGGCTCAGCACCTGCACATGCGCCACGATCCCGCGCCGGGTCGTGTTGAACGATCCCGCCGCCCGCCCCGACATGATGTCGTCCGCGCCTTCGAAATCACCGACCGAGGCCAGCGCCAGCGCCTTGTGATAAAGCCCGAACGGCTCCAGCCCCTTGGTGCTTGCCAGCGCGTCGAACCCGGCCTGCGCCTGCGACATCTGCCCTTGCCCCAGTTCGGCCCATGCGGTGACCAGCCCGTCCAGCAGCGCGCCCGCCGTTTCGCCGCGCGCGGCATCGGTCAGCAGCGTGTCGAACGTGCCCGCCTTGGCCGCCTTTGCGATCAGCGCCAGCGTGGCCGTCTGGTTGCGTCCGCCAAGGTCCAGCAGACGTGTCGCCACATCCGCCGCCAAATCGATCTGGCCAAGGCTAATATAGGCGATTGCCGCCCCTTCCAACAATTCGGGGTTGTCGGAATCCGACAGCATCGCGCGGGTGAACCAGGCCGCCGCGGCACGGTAGTCGCTTTGCGAGGCGGCGACGCGGGCCGCAAGGAACGCCCCGGCGTCGCCGTCCTGGGCCGCGACCGGCGCTCCGAACAGGGCGGCGATCACCGGAAGAACGCGAAACAGTCGAGACATGCGGCAAAAGCTCCTTGCTGGCGTGAGTCAAGGTTAGTCGGTGCGCGGGGGCGGGGCAATCGGTGGCGCGCGCGCGGCATGGGCCCGCCGTCGATTTGCGCGCAAATCCCCGTGATAGGGTCAGAAAATCCGGGGAACCACCCAAAGAACCAGCAGCGTCGCCACCACCAGCCCCGCCGCCAGCAGCGGGATGTTGAAGAGCGACACGTCGCGCGCAATCGGCAGCGCCGGATAGCGCACCGGCCAGCGCTTCGCGACCGCCGCCGCATGCAGCACGCTGACAGACAGCGGAACGATCGCGCCATGAGGGGGCGGCACCGGCAACGGCCAGTCCGGCCGCAGCGCCTGGGCCGGACTGCGGCAGTGCATCAAGGGCTGATACCCGGACATGTCGACGCCAAACCGCGCCGCGAAACCGTCGATCAGCGCGTCCGCCCGCGCCGCCTCGGCCGCCGTGGCGCGCAGGACATCCGCCTGATCGGCCGGTGTCAGGGGAGTGCCCAGCCAACGCTCCAGCCAGTCCACCACGTCAGTGCGCGTCGGGCCCATCCGCCGCTCACATGTTCGGATAATTCGGCCCGCCCCCGCCCTGCGGCGTGGTCCAGACGATGTTCTGCGACGGGTCCTTGATGTCGCAGGTCTTGCAGTGCACGCAATTCTGGAAGTTGATCACGAACCTCGGCTCCTTGCCCGCCTCTGCCACCACCTCGTAAACGCCCGCAGGGCAATAGCGTTGCGCCGGTTCGGCATATTCCGGCAGATTGATGCGGATCGGCACCGACGGATCGCGCAGTTTCAGGTGCGCGGGCTGGTTTTCATCATGGTTGGTCGCCGAAAAGGCCACGTTGGTCAGCCGGTCGAACGACAGCACGCCATCGGGCTTGGGATAGTCGATCGGCTTGTGATCGCGCGCCTTGCCCGTCGCCTCGGCGTCGTTCTTGCCATGGGCCAGCGTGCCGAACACCGACAGCCCGAACAGGCTGTTGGTCCACATGTCCAGCCCGCCACCGACCAACGAGGCCGCCAGACCGAACTTCGACCACAGCGGCTTGACGTTGCGGACCTTCTTCAGGTCTGCGCCGATCGCGCCGCCACGCACCAGCACCTCGTATTCGGTCAACTCGTCGCCCGACCGCCCGGCATGCAGCGCCACAAACGCCGCCTCTGCAGCCTCGATCCCCGACAGCATCGCGTTGTGGTTGCCCTTGATGCGCGGCACGTTGACCAGCCCCGCCGAGCAGCCCAAAAGTGCTACACCCGGTGCCACCATCTTGGGGATCGACTGCCAGCCGCCCTCGCTGATCGCCCGCGCACCGTAAGAGATACGTTTGCCGCCCTTCAGCAGTTCGGCCACCATCGGATGATGCTTGAACCGCTGGAATTCCATGTAGGGGTAAAGATGCGGGTTCTCGTAGTTCAGATGCACCACGAACCCGACATAAACCTGATTGTTCTCGAGGTGGTAGATGAAAGATCCACCGCCGGCATTGCCGCCCAACGGCCAGCCCATCGTGTGGGTGACCCGGCCTGCCTGATGCTTTTCCGGGTCGATTTCCCAGATTTCCTTCATCCCGAGGCCGAACTTCTGCGGATCGCGACCTTTCGATAGGTCATACTTGGCCATCACCTCCTTGGCCAACGACCCCCGCACGCCTTCCGACAGGAAAACGTACTTGCCCAGCAGGTTGAGCCCCGGTTCGTAGGACGGTCCCGGCGTGCCATCGGGGTTCTTCCCGAACTCGCCCGCCACCACGCCGCGCACCTCGCCCTTGTCGCCGTAGACGACCTCGGACGCGGCAAACCCTGGAAAGATCTCGACGCCCAGACCCTCGGCCACCCCGGCCATCCAGCGGCAGACATTGGCCATGCTGACGATGTAGTTGCCGTGATTGTCCATCAGCTTGGGCATTGGCCAGTTCGGGATGCGAATCTGCCCCGCCGGACCCAGCAGATAGAAGTTGTCCTCGACCACCGGTACGGTAATCGGCGCACCCATCGACTTCCAGTCGGGCAGCAGTCGGTCCAGACCCACAGGGTCCAGCACGGCGCCCGACAGGATATGCGCCCCAACTTCCGATCCCTTTTCCAGCACGACGACCGACAGGTTGGGGTCCAGCTGCTTCAGCCGGATCGCCGCCGAGAGCCCCGCAGGCCCCGCGCCCACGATCACCACATCGTATTCCATCGCGTCGCGCACGATATCCTGTGGCATGGCCAACCCCTTCAAAAGCTTCCGCCCGTCATTGCCCGATGGCTCTGCCCCGGTCAACCTTGACGCAACAGCATTTGGGGTCGCGGGGTTCCCGGCGCAAGTTTCTTGCGCCCCTGCGACAAGCGGCCGCTTATTCGCAGCCTCCCCCCTTGCAATCGCCCCCCCTGTCGGATGAGGGTAAACCAGTTGACGCATCAGGTCATGGCCCCAAAGGGCCGTGGCCTTCTCATTTGCACGAAGTGACCAATGGAAAAAATACCCATGACGCGCGGCGGGTTCACCGCGCTGGACGAAGAGCTGAAAGTCCTGAAATCACAGGAACGTCCCGCCGTGATCCGCGCGATCGCCGAAGCGCGCGAACATGGCGATCTGTCGGAAAACGCCGAATATCACGCCGCGCGCGAAAAGCAGTCCTTCATCGAGGGCCGGATCAAGGAACTCGAGGCGACGCTTTCGCTGGCCGAGGTGATCGACCCGACCAAGTTTTCGGGTTCGGTGAAATTCGGGGCGACGGTGACCCTGGTCGACGAGGAAACCGACGAACGCAAGACCTATCAGATCGTCGGCGAACCCGAAGCGGACATCGAGGCGGGCAAGCTGAACATCCGCTCGCCGCTGGCCCGTGCGCTGATCGGCAAATCCGAAGGCGACAGCGTCGAGGTGAAGACACCCGGCGGTCAGCGCAGCTATGAAGTGCTGTCCATCCAGTATATCTGAACCCCGACGCCCCTCAGCCAAGCCGGCGGAAAAAGGCAGATGCCTGACACAGACGACAAACCGATGGACCTGGGGCTTTACGCCCGAAACGACGGCGAGCCTTCGTTCACCGCGGTTGAGCTTGTGGCGGGTGGGTTGTCGCTGGTCTGGGTCCTGGCGGTGATCACCTATGTCCTGACGGCGCCGCCGGACACCAACGCGCTGGGTCTGGTGCTGACCATCCTGGTCGTGTTCTTGCCGCTGGCGCTGATCTGGGCCGCGGTCACAACCCTGCGGTCGGTGCGGGCCCTGCGCACCGAAGGCCGCCGCCTGCAGGCCACGGTCGATGCGATGCGCAACGCCTATCTTGCTACGCAGCAGACGCAGGCCAGCCTCAAGCCGTCGGTCGAAAAGAAGATCGACGAGATCGCGGTTTCGACCAAATCGACCGAAACGGCGATCGCGACCTTCGCCTCGCGCCGCGATCCCCTGCTGACGGTGCCTTCGGCGGACCGCAAGGCGGCCCTCGCCGCGCCGCGACCCGATCCCGCCGCCGAACAGCCCGGCCTTGCGCTCGGGACGCCTGCCGATGACCTGCGCCCGCCACTGTCGGTCGCCGATTTCATCCGCGCGTTGCAGTTTCCGGAAAACCCCGACGACAAGGACGGCTTCAGGGCGCTGCGACTGGCGCTGGAAGACCGAACGGTGGCCAAGCTGATCCGCGCCGCGCAGGACGTTCTGACCCTGCTCAGCCAGGAAGGCATCTACATGGACGACCTGCGCCCCGATCGCGCCCGGCCCGAATTGTGGCGCAAGTTCGCCACCGGCGAGCGTGGCCGCAGCGTGGCGGGCCTAGGCGGCATCCGGGACCGCGCTGCGCTGGCGCTGACCGGCAGCCGGATGCGCGAGGATGCGGTGTTCCGCGACGCGGGCCACCACTTCTTGCGCACCTTCGACAAGACCTTTGCCGATTTCGAAAAGAACGCCACCGACGCCGACATCGCCGATCTGGCCGACACGCGCACGGCGCGCGCCTTCATGCTGTTCGGACGGGTCACGGGCACCTTCGACTGACCGCCCACCGAGCCGCTCTTGCTCTGCGCTTTCACATTGGCACAAATATCCCACGGGGGGTGCGGGGGGTGTGTAACCCCCCGCGTCTGCCGGTCACCCGCGGCGCATTCGCCGCAGGTGCGTGCGGTACAGCACCGGCGCCAGCACCCATCCATGGACCGCCGCGCCGACCTGCCGCACGCCGCGCGTAGCTGTCGGTCTCGAACCGGCAGACCGGGCAGGTGTCGTTGTAGAGGACGTCCGTTTGTTCGATAGACCACACCTGGGCGGCCAAACGCCCGAGCCAAGCCCGCAGGTCAACCGGCCGCAGCCGCCGTCACGCGATGCTGCCCCACAGATCATACTCGCCCGCCTCGTCGACCGCGACCGTCAACAGATCGCCGGGGCGCAAATCCGCGAACCCCTCGTCGATGAACAGGTTGCCGTCGATTTCGGGCGCGTCCGCCTTGGTGCGGCAGGTGGCGCCTTCGGCGTCCACCTCATCCACGATCACATCCATCCGACGCCCGACCTTGGCCGCCAGCTTGGCTTCGGAAATCGCCTGCGCCTTTTCCATGAAACGATCGAACCGCTCCTGCTTGACCTCGGCGGGCACGTGATCGGGCAGGGCGTTGCTGCGCGCGCCTGCGACGTTTTCATACTGAAAGCACCCGACCCGGTCCAGTTGCGCCGCATCCATCCAGTCCAGCAGCACCTGAAACTCGGCTTCCGTCTCGCCCGGATAGCCGACGATGAAGGTGGACCGCAGCGTGATGTCGGGACAGACCGCGCGCCAGGCCGCAATCTCGTCCAGCGTGCGCGCCGCCGCCGCGGGCCGCGCCATCCGCCGCAAGACGCCCGGATCGGCATGCTGGAACGGAATGTCGAGATAGGGCAGCACCAGCCCGTCCGCCATCAGCGGGATCAGGTCGCGCACATGTGGATAGGGATAAACGTAGTGGAGCCGCACCCAGGCCCCAAGCCCCCCCAGATCGCGGGCGAGGTCGGTGATGTGCGCGCGATGCCCCCGGTCGGTGGCGTGTTTCAGGTGCCGATCGCCGATTCATTCGTGTTCCGTGCGAACAGCGACCAGTTGGAGCCGACGCGGACGGAGAACAAGGAAATCGGCGTCAAGCTGGATATCGGAGCCAAAGCGAGCCTGACCGCCGCCCTGTTCGACATGTCGCAAACCAATATCCAGGTGGCCGATCCGGCCAATCCCGGCTTCGCGCTACCAGTCGGAAAACAGCGTACGCGCGGACTCGAACTGACCTTCGCCGGCGAGATTGCGCCGCAGTGGGAAATGATCAGCGGCTATTCCTACATGGACGGCAGCATCACCGAGTCGACCGAGCGCACGTCGGCCGATACGCCATTCCAGGGCAATACGGCGGCGCTGACGCCGCGGCACAGTCTGAATCTGTGGCTCAAGCGCAAGTTCAATGACAGGTATTACGTCGCGGCAGGCGGACGTGCCGAGTCCGCGAGGTACGCGTCACC
>JANNNU010000107.1:0-5575 GCA_031398695.1 Paracoccaceae bacterium
ATCCGGGCCTGCAGCAACCATTTCCGCGCTTCGATGTCGCGCAGCGTTTCTTCCAGCAGTTCACGCAGGAACACGACCTCGACGCCGCGTTCGCGCAACATGTCGGTAAAAGTCATGTGCTCGACGCGGGCCTGTTTGACCCAGATCACATCGTCGAACAGCAAACCCTCTCGGTTCTCGGGGGTCAGGCGCGCCATTTCCGACGCCGGCCGATGGACCATGACGCGGCGCAGGGTGCCCGCCTCGGAATGAACGCCGTATTTCAGGGGCATGCGGTGTCCTATCGCGCGAGGACGGCGAGGCTGAGCGCCGCCATCGTGATGAGTGCAAGGGCCACGAGCAGCGGCCAGATGAACCGCAACCACCTCTCATAGGGCACCCGACCGATGGCTAGGCCGCCCATCACGACGGCCGAGGTGGGGGTGATCAGGTTCACGAGCCCGCTGGCCGTGGCAAACGCTGTCACGACGAGCTCGCGCTCGACCCCGGCGAAATCGGCGACGGGGGCAAGAACCGGCATCGACAGCACGGCAAGTCCCGAGGTCGAGGGCACGAGGAACGACATTCCCGCCAGCGTGGCGTAGACCACGTTGATGAACGCCACCGGCGGCAGCCCCGCCACACTGGTTTCCGCCGCGTGCAGGACGGTGTCGGTGATCAGTCCCGCGTCCATCACCACCACGATGCCGCGCGCAAGCCCGATGATCAGCGCCACCCCCAGCAGGTCGCGCGCACCGGTCAGGAAGGCGTCGATCAGGCGCAATTCGCCGAGGCGCGCGATCAGGCCAATGACGATGGCAGCCGTCAGGAACAGCCCGCTCATCTCCGCCATCCACCATCCGCCCGATGATACGCCCCAGATCATCACGCCGAAGGTCGCGGCAAAGAGGATCAGCACGATCTGGTGCAACCTGGTAAACGCGGTTTCCGCCTTGGCCTTGCCGCCCAGAAACCGCTCCTCGTTCTCGGCCTTCTTGTCGAACACCAGCGACTTGGCGGGATCGGCCTTAACCTGCGCCGCGTAGCGCATAACAAACGCCACAGTCGCCAGAAAGCAAAGTGAAAGGACCATCACGCGCAGCGCCAGACCGTCGGCAAACGTCACCCCGGCCGCGTCCGACGCGATCACCGTGGAAAAGGCGTTGATCGTCGATCCCAGAACGCCAACCCCGGCCCCCAGCATGATCACTGCCACCGCCACGACAGCGTCGTAGCCCGCTGCGATCATCACCGGGATCACGAGCACGTAGAAAGCCAGTGTCTCCTCCGCCATACCATAGGTCGTGCCACCCAGCGCGAAGAACGCCATCAAGAGCGGGATCATCCAGTTCTCGTGCCCCTTCAGGCGCACCATCGCCCGCGCGATCCCGGCATCGATCGCCCCGGTAGCCGTCACCACGCCGATGAAGCCGCCGATGATGAGCACAAAGAGCGATACGTCGACGGCGTTTGCCGCGTTGCTGTCGGGGTTGTAGAACCCTGCAATGGGGGCGAGGATCACATCGAGGATGCCCTGCGGGTTCGCCTCGGTCGGCGCGTAACTCCCCGCGACGGGTATGTCCTTCCCCAACGCCTCGGACGCGACACGCTCGTATCTGCCCGCCGGAATGATCCAGGTGAGCGCCGCCACGACAATGATCAGCCCGAAAAGGATCATGTAGGCCGAGGGGAAGCGGAAGTCCGGCTGCGCGGGCGGCGTCGGCAGATCGGTCATGTAGGGCTCCATTTGGCGGCATCCGGTCGTCCGCCGTGCAGCGTATCGGCGTTGGCTCGCTTCTGCGCAGACACTGAGCCAACGGGCGCGACGCTGCCCTGATCGAGGTTAGCACGCCGGCCGATCGCGCCGGAAAAGGAGGGCAGTCCGGCTGATGCAGATCAACGCGAAGCGGCGCGCCATCATGCAAGGCTCAGTCAACTGGAGACCTGTGCCCGGCACGCCCCGAAGCCTGCCGTGCGCGGGCCCGACCAACCGGGATGCCCGCCATGCACCGTCCGCCCGACATCGCACTCCAAGGCCTAACAGAGGCCGATGCCCGCGCGCGGCTGGCAGCCGAGGGATTCAACGAACTGCCCAGAGCCCGCCGCCGTTCTCCGGCGCGGATCGTCCTGCACGTCCTGCGCGAACCGATGCTGGCGCTGCTTCTGGCGGGGGGAATTGTCTACCTGTTGCTCGGCAGCCGCGCCGAGGCGATGATTCTGCTCGTCTTCGCGTGCCTGTCCATCGGCATCACCGTGGTGCAGGAGGCGCGCACGGACCGCATGCTGGCGGCTTTGCGCGACCTGACCAGCCCGCGCGCCTTGGTGATCCGCGACGGCGCACCCCGTCGCATCCCCGGGCGCGAGGTCGCGCGCGGGGATCTGGTCATGCTGGCCGAAGGCGACCGTGTTCCGGCCGATGCGCGGCTCATTGAGGCGCAGGATGTGGCTGTGGACGAGTCGCTGCTGACGGGCGAGGCCGTGCCGGTGCGCAAGGTTGCCGGCCCTGCCGGCACCGGCATGCGGCCGGGGGGCGACGATCAGCCGATGATTTTTTCGGGCACACTGATCGTGCGGGGGTCGGCCACGGCCGAGGTCGTGGCCATAGGCGCGCACAGCGAAGTGGGCAGGATCGGCGCGTCGCTGAACGGGCTCGATAGCGAGACGCCTCATCTGCAGCGGCAGACAAAGCGGCTGGTGCTGGCCTTTGCGATGATCGGCGGGGGCGTCAGCCTGGCTGTCGTCATCCTCTACGGCATCTTGCGTGGCAACTGGCTGGAGGGTGTGCTAGCGGGCATCGCCGTGGGGATGGCGATGTTGCCGGAAGAGTTCCCAATGGTGCTGGCCGTCTTCATGGCGATGGGCGCCTGGCGCATCTCACATGCGCGGGTTCTGACGCGGCGGGCATCGGCAATCGAATCGCTCGGGGCGGCCTCGGTGCTTTGCACCGACAAGACTGGCACACTGACCGAAAACCGTATGAAGGTAGCGACACTAGTCCTGGCGGATGGTAAGGCATTTCGGACCGGCACGATCCCTATGCCCGACGCCTTCCGCGAACTCGCGGCGGCAGGTGTGATGGCGTCGGCTCCGCAACCCTTCGATCCGATGGAGGCGGCGTTCCACACGCTGGCGAAGGCCGATCTGCGGCCAGGTGAAACGCTGCCCGGCGACAATAGCATCCTGGTGAAGTCCTATCCGCTTCGTCCCGATCTTCTCGCGATGTCGCAGGTCTGGCGCGCGGCGGATACGCCCGGCTACCGCGTTGCCGCGAAAGGTGCACCCGAGGCGATAGCGGAACTGTGCCAGCTTGACGCTGTGGCCCGCGCCGCGGTGACGCGGGCGGTGGACACGATGGCCTCATCGGGACTGCGGGTACTTGGCGTGGCCGAGGCTGCGTTTTCGGGGGCCGACCTTCCGGTCGCGCAGCGCGACTTCGTCTTCGGCTTTCTGGGCCTGGTCGGGCTTGCCGACCCGCTGCGCGCCTCGGTCCCCGACGCGATCGCGCAATGCCGCGGCGCGGGCATCCGCGTGATCATGATCACGGGCGACTACCCCGCCACCGCTCTTGCCATCGCACGCGAGGCGGGCTTGACCGCGCATGAAGCGATCACGGGCGACGTGATCACGGCCATGTCCGATGATGCACTATCTGCCGCTGTGGCATCCGCCGTCGTCTTTGCCCGCATCATGCCCGAACAGAAGCTGCGGATCGTCAACGCGCTGAAGTCGGGTGGGGCGATCGTCGCGATGACGGGCGACGGCGTCAACGATGCACCCTCGCTGAAGGCGGCCGACATCGGCGTGGCGATGGGTGGGCGCGGTACCGATGTGGCGCGCGAGGCTGCATCCATCGTGCTGCTGGACGACGATTTCGGCTCCATCGTAGCGACGGTGCGGCTGGGTCGGCGAATATACGACAATCTGCGCAAGGCGATGTCCTTCATCCTCGCGGTGCATGTGCCGATTGCGGGGCTCGCGCTGATCCCGCTCCTGTTCGGCATGCCGTTGCTCTTCGGGCCGATTCACATCGCCTTTCTGGAGATGGTGATCGACCCCGTCTGCGCGCTGGTATTCGAGGCGGAAGAGGAGGAGGAAGGCGTGATGAATCTCCCCCCACGTCCGATAGGCGAGCCGCTCTTTTCCACGCCAACGATCCTCTGGAGCCTGCTTCAAGGGGCGCTGGTCCTGGCGGTAGTGTCGACGGTCCTGTTTCTGGCGCCGGACCAGGGGATGGATACCGACCAGGTGCGCGCGCTCACGTTCCACACGCTGGTCTTTGCTGTGGTCGCGCTGATCTTCGTGAACCGGTCCGCCTCGTCCTCGGTCATCACCGCGTTCACCCGACCGAACCACGCACTTGCCACCGTGCTCCCAGTGGTCGCGTCGCTGCTGGCGGTTACGATCTTCTGGACGCCAGCGCGCGATCTGTTCGGGTTCGGGAGCTTGCATCCCGTCTATTTTGCCGTGCCGACGCTAGCGGGCCTCACAATCCTTTTGGTGCTCGACCTGCTAAAGCCGATCTGGCGCGCCGGCACCTTGGCCCAAATTGCACGGGTGCCGAAGGAAAAAAATCGGCTGCCCGGCTGATCTCGATCAGGATCGTGCTGGGCGACAGTGCCTACGATTGCCGCAGGCGATTAGCCCGAGCGCCTCACCACGGGCGCAAGCGCCCGAATGACCTGAACAAGGAACCCGCCATGAATGGCTACATCGCCAACATCGAAAATCTGACGGAGGCGAACGACGATTTCCGGCAGGTCCTTTACACTGGGCATCATCTGCAACCGGTCCTGATGTCGCTGAACGTGGGGCAGGATATCGGGTTCGAAATCGACTTCACCCGTGACCAGTTCTTTCGTATCGAACAGGGTCAAGGCAATACTGTGATTGATGGCGAGACTACTTCGGTTACGACTGGCGACCGCATCGTCATTGCGGCGGGCGCTCTGCACAATCTTGTCAACAATGGCGAAGAACCGATGAACGTCTATACGCTATATGGCCAAAACAAGCACATCGATCACCTCCCGGAACGCACCAAGCCCATCGCTGTGGCGGCGCGCAGCGTTTTCGACGGCGCGACGACCGAGTAGCGCCTCACCCTTTTTCTGGATGGAGACGACCATGAAGAATGATCACCAACTCAAACAGGACGTGACCGCCGAACTCGATTGGGAACCGAGCATTTCGGCCGATCATATCGGTGTCACGGCCAGAGACGGCGTAGTGACGCTGTCCGGGCATGTCGACACCTACTGGCAGAAGCAGGCGGCCGAGACCGCAGCGGGGCGTGTGAAGGGCGTGAAGGCGCTAGCCGAAGAAATCGAGGTGCGCCTGCCGCTTCACATCAAGCATGGCGACGACGAGATCGCGGCGGCTGCGCTGAACCGACTGGCGTGGGACGTGTCCGTGCCGACCGACAGCGTGAAGGTGCGGGTGGAAAAGGGCTTCGTCACCCTGACAGGGGCGGTCGAGCAGTATTTCCAGAAGGATGCCGCGGCCGTGAGCGTCTACACGCTGATGGGCGTGACCGGGGTTGCCAACCAGATCGTGGTCAAGCCGCAAGTTGACAGCAAGACGATCGGCGCCGACATCC